>CANIWJ010000030.1 GCA_947471035.1 Verrucomicrobiota bacterium | reverse complement strand
GCAAGGGCGCAGAGAAACGCAAGAACCCCTTCATTTCCGTGTCTTTGCGCACTTAGCGGCTTGGCGACTCTGCGTTAAAATAAGTCCATTTTGTTCAGGATTTTGGTATAAGTCCGGATTAGCGTAAATTAGCGTCCATTAGTGGTTAACTGTCCGTAAATTGATCATTGGCCGCCTTCAACGCCGGGCGAAAACGAACCGGTCACGCCCACTCAAATCCTTGCGTGATTCGACGTCGCGCCAACCCGCCTCTGTCAATACGCCTAGCAACTCCGCATGCTGGGCGATGCCGGTCTCCAGCGCCAGCAGGCCGCCCGGAACCAAGCGTTCCGCTGCACCCGCGATGATGGTTTTCAAGTCCGCCAGCCCCGCCTCGGCCGCGACCAAAGCCGCCCGCGGATCATGTAAACGCACCTCGGGCTCCGCCGCCGCCACTTCCTCGTCCGTCAGATAAGGCGGATTGCTCACAATCACCTCAAACCGGGCCGCGTCCGGAAGCGCCGCGAACCAGTCGGACACCACAAACTCCACCCGCTCGGCCAGACCGGTCGCGAGGGCGTTTTCCTGCGCCAGGGCCAGAGCTTCAGCGCTGGCGTCCACGGCCGTCACCCGAGCCTCGGGCCAGGCCTTGGCCAGCCCCAGGGCCAGCGCACCGGTTCCCGTGCCCAAATCCAGAATACGCCACTCCGCTGCCGCAGGCGCTTCGGGCGCGCCGCGCTTTAACCGCTCGATGATCAATTCCAGCAACTCCTCCGTTTCCGGCCGGGGCACCAGCGCCCGCCGGTCGCACTTCAAGGTCAACCCGCCCCACTCGACCGTGCCGAGAATGTGCTGCAAGGGTTCACGCTGCGCCCGGCGTTTCACCAAAGGGCGGATTTTATCCAGCTCGGCGTCGGTCAACAGGCGTTCAAACTGAAGATAGAGCTGCATGCGTTTCAGCCCCAGCGCGTGACCGATGACGTGCTCGGCATTGAGCCGCGCGGACTCCACGCCCTTGGAGGCGAAGAAGTCGGTCGTTTTGGCAATGATTTCGAGCAGCGATAACATGACCCCGCTACAATCGTTCCGCTCGCCTCCCACGCCACCGAAAACTTCATCGGCACGCGCCGACCCGGCTTGCGGGGTTGCCTTGGCTTTGGCCCCGCCCACACCGTTGCGCCATGGCTTCGCCTGCGATCTTCGCCCGGCTCGACTCCCGCACCCTGCGCACCCGGGGCGCGGAGCTGGCGCTGGCCGCCCTGATCGGCATGATGGCGGGCACGGCGGCGGCGGGTTTTCTGGTTGCGCTCGAGGCCGTCACCCTCACGCGCTTTGCCCACCCTTGGCTGCTCGCCCTGCTCCCGGTCGTCGGCGTGTTGAGCGCCTGGGCTTACCGGCGCGCTGGGAAGCAGGCCGAACGGGGCAACAACCTTATTCTCGACGAAATTCACCAGCCCGGCGGGGGCGTGCCGCTGCGTCTGGCTCCCTTGGTTTTGGGCGGGACATTACTTACCCACTTATGCGGCGGTTCAGCCGGACGCGAAGGCACAGCGGTGCAGATGGGCGGCGCGCTGGCGGGCGGGGTGCGGCGCTGGTTCCGCCTCGGTTTCCACTGGCAAGGCGTGCTGCTTTCCTGCGGCGTGGCCGGTGGCTTCGGCGCAGTCTTCGGCACGCCGCTGGCGGGCGCGGTCTTCGCGTTGGAAGTTCTGGTGCGCGGCCGAATCCACTACGCATGGGCCCTGCCCTGCCTGCTCGCCGCCTTGGTCGGCGACCAAGTTTGCACGGCGTGGGGCGTGCATCATTTCGACTATGCCAGCCTCGCCGGTTTGGCGTCGAGCGACGGCGCGGGCCTGACGCCACTCACCCTGCTCAAAGTCGCGCTGGTCGGTGTGGCCTGCGGCTTGGTGGCGAAGCTGTTCACCCTCGCCGTTCACGCGGTGGGCGGAGGCTTGGATAAAGTCTGCCGGGCTTGGTGGCAAAAACCCGCGCTCGGCGGCCTGACTGTGGGCGCTCTTGCGTGGTTGCTCGGCACCGACGCCTACCTCGGCCTCGGCACCTGGCACCCGGATGCGAACGCGGTCTCCTTGATCACGGTTTTTAAAGCCGGGGGCGCGGAGTCGTGGAGCTGGCTGGCCAAGCTGGTGTTCACCGCATTGACGGTGGGAGCAGGCTTCAAGGGCGGCGAGGTCACGCCCTTGTTTTTCATCGGCGCAGCCTTGGGCCACGTCGTTGGGCCGCTGCTCGGCTTGCCAGTGTCGCTAGGCGCGGCGCTGGGCTTCGTGGGCGTCTTCGCGGGGGCGAGCAAGACGCCCCTCGCATGCTCGCTGCTGGCGATCGAGGTATTTGGCGGAGCCCACGCCGGTTTATTCGCCTTAGCCTGCTACGCCAGCTACGCGTGCAGCGGAGCCAGCGGCATCTTCAAGGCCCAACGCTGATCGGTCTGGCGAGCCGCTCAGGCCTCGGAGGCGGTCCACTTGAAGATCGAGGTGGATAGCGGAGGGAGCACCAGACGCAGGCTTTGGGCAAAGCCGTCGCGAGGAATATCCTCGGTACAGCGTCCGCCGCCGTTGCCCAGGCCCGAGCCGCCGTAGTATTCGCTGTCGGTATTGATCAGCTCGCGCCACCAGCCCTTGCGCGGCACGCCGACGAGGTAGTCCTCGCGCGGCACCGGGGTGTAGTGGCCCACGGTGAGGATGTAGGTCTTCTCGGCGCGGTCGTGACGCAGGTAACTCACGGCGGTGGTGTCGCCATCGTTGCAGTTGACCCAGCGGAAATTCCGGCCGTCGAGGTCGTTTTGGCCCAGCACGGGTTCGCTGCGGTAGAGGCGGTTGAGGTCGCGCACGAGCAGGCGGATGCCTTCGTGGTCGAGGTATTGCAGGAGATGCCACTCAAGCTGGCCGGCGTAGGCCCATTCGCGCGACTGGCCGAACTCGGCACCCATGAAGAGCAGTTTCTTGCCCGGCCACGCCCACATGTGACCGTAGAGCGAGCGCAGGTGCGAGGCACGCTGGCGAATCTCGAAGGCGGGCATCTTCATCAGCATCGAGCCCTTGCCGTGCACCACTTCGTCGTGGCTGAAAACGGTGATGAAGTTCTCCGACCACTGGTAAAGCGCGCCGAAGGTGAAATCGTTGATATGCCACTTCCGGTGGATGGGCTCCTTTTGGAAGAACTGGAGGGTGTCGTGCATCCAGCCCATGTTCCACTTGAAGTCGAAGCCGACGCCGCCTTCGGAGACGGGTTTGGAAATGCCGGCAAACGCGGTGGATTCCTCGGCGATGGTCAGCACGCCGGGGTAATACTGGTGCACGAGGCGGTTGGTCTCGCGCAGGAAACCGAGGGCTTCGAGGTTTTCGCGGCCACCGTATTGGTTGGGGATCCACTCGCCCTCTTTGCGCGAGTAATCGAGGTAGAGCATCGAGGCCACGGCATCGACGCGCAGACCGTCGAGGTGGTAGCGGTCGAGCCAGGCGAGGGCATTGGCCACGAGGAAGCAGCGCACTTCGTGCCGGCCGTAATTGAAGATCAGGGTGCCCCAATCCATGTGCGCGCCCTGACGCGGGTCGCTGTGTTCGTAGAGGTGGGTGCCGTCGAACTCGGCCAGCGCGAAGGCGTCGCGCGGGAAATGGGCCGGCACCCAATCCAGAATCACGCCGATGCCGCGCTGGTGAAGGTGATCGACGAACCACGCGAAATCCTCGGGACGGCCGAAGCGGTGGGTCGGGGCGAAAAAGCCCGTGACTTGATAGCCCCACGAGCCGTCGAACGGATGCTCCGCCACCGGCATGATCTCGATGTGGGTGAAGCCCAGATCGAGACAGTAATCGGCCAGCGCGGGGGCGAGTTCGCTGTAGGTCAGCGGACGATTGCCGTCGTCGAGCTTATGTTTCCAAGAACCGAGATGCACCTCGTAAACCGACATCGGCAAATCAAGTTTCCCGGCCTGCGCGGTGCGGCGCGCGATCCACTCCGAGTCGCCCCACTGGTGTTTGCGGGTATTGCAGACGATGGAGGCGTTGCCCGGAGGGGCCTCGAACGCGGTACCGTAAGGATCGGTCTTGATGAGAATATCGCTGTTTTGGGCGCGGATTTCGAACTTGTAGAGTTCGCCCTCGCCCAGACCGGGAATAAATAACTCCCACACGCCGGAGCCGCCGAGCGGACGCATGGGGAAATAGCGGCCATCCCAGCCGTTAAAATTACCGACTACGGAGACACGTGCCGCGCTGGGTGCCCAGACTGCGAACGCCACGCCCGACACGCCATCTATCACGCGAAGGTGCGCGCCAAGTTTTTCGTAGATGCGGTGCTCATTGCCCTGGTTGAAAAGATAAAGGTCCTGCTCCCCAAGCGTGGGCAAAAAGCGGTAGGGATCATGAAACTGGCGCAACTCGCCGTTGGTCCGGGTGACGCGGAGTTGATAGGGGAAAAAGTCCTTCCGCTTGGGCAGGAAGACCTCGAATACGCCTTCTTCGGAAATCTGCTCCATGGGGTGAAGCGTTTCCACCGCAGCGCCCTTGCCTCCCTTGGTTTCGCCAACGGCGAATTCAACCACCGCGCACGCCACCGCATCGCGTAGAAATGCCCGCACCACGATGCCTTTGCTGCGCCCCACCGAGATTTCGTGCATCCCGAGCAAGCTATGGGGATTGGCGCAAGTCGCGGTGGTGAACAGCTCCAGCTCGTCAGGGGTGATCGTCATGGTAGGTTAAATAAGGCCATTCATCAAAACGGCAGAAGCGAACGAAGCGAGCAGTAAGCCGCTCGCCGTGAAATAACCGCGTGAAGCCGACCCGGCATTAGCGCTTGTCTGGGTTTAAACTCAGTCCGGCGGGAGCGTGGAGTGCGGCTCGGCCAAGGCGCGAGAGGCGGAGGTGGGCCAGAGGCCCATGCCGCCTCTCGCAACGCCGGCCCAGCCGTGCTGCCCGCTTTCCCCAAAGGGCCTCGGCGACGGGCGGAGTTTAAACCCAGACAAGCGCTTAGCCGGTGTTCTTCAAACCACCGGAAATGCCATTGATCGTGAGTTCAACCACCGAACGGGTCGCCGCCTCGTCGGCCGCCGCCAGGCCGCCGGCGCGCAGGCGGCGCAGCATCTCGACCTGCAAGTAGTTGAGCGGATCGATGTAGGGGTTCCGCAGTTCGACCGACTTTTTCAACACCGGCTCGCGAGCAAGGAGCGAGCGCTGTCCGGTGATGGCGAGAATGGCCTCCTCGGTCCGGGCAAACTCCGCCTGCAAAATCGTCAGCATACGGGAACGCAGCTTGGGGTCATCGACCAGCGAAGCATAGAGCTTGGCTATGCCCATATCGGCTTTGCACAGGGTTAGCTGGGCATTGTCGATCAAGGTCTGGAAAAACGGCCACTCGGCGTGCATCGCCCGGAGCAGGTCACGACCGGCGCGTCCGCGCTTGAGCACCGGGGCGAGCGCCGAGCCGAGGCCATACCAGCCGGGGAAGTTGAAACGGCTCTGCATCCAGGAAAACACCCATGGAATCGCGCGTAGATCGCCCACGCTCTGGGTGGCGCGGCGGAAAGTGGGCCGGGAACCAAACTTCAGGTTGCTGATCTCGTCGATCGGCGTGGCCTGCTTCCAAAACGCGATGAACGCGGGATCGTCGTGCACCAGCTTCTTGTAGGCGGCGAAGCCTCCGGCGCTCATCTGCTCCATCGCCTCGGTCCACTCGGGGCGGACCAGGGCGGGGTTTTCCGCCGCGTGGATACCGAGCATCACGCCGTAGGTCATTTGCTCCAAAATGCGATGCGCGAGCTCAGGATCGTGATAACGCGTGGAGAGCACTTCGCCTTGCTCGGTCACACGGATGCCGCCGTCGCGCAGCGCGACCGGCTGGGCCAAAATGGCTTTCGCGGCCGGGCCGCCGCCGCGCGCGATCGAGCCGCCGCGACCATGGAAAAGCGTTACCCGCACGCCTCCGGCCTGGCAGACGCGGGCGATTTCATCCTGCGCCTTGTAGAGCGCCCAGTTGGCGGTGATGTAGCCGCAGTCCTTGTTCGAGTCGGAGTAGCCCAGCATCACATGCTGGTGCCCGGCCTGCGCGACTAGAATCGGCGTATAGCTCGGGTGCTGGAACAACTCTGTAAGCACGCGCGGCGCGTTGCTCAGATCTTCGAGCGTCTCAAACAAAGGCGAAATCGGCAGGTCGACCCCGGTCAGACGCATCAACAAAGCCACCTCCAACAAGTCCGACACATCGGTCGTCATGCTGATGATGTAGATGCCGAGGGACTCGCGGCCGAAGCGGGCGTGCACTCTCGCGGCGAGCGCCATCGGCTCAAGCACGTGGCGGGTTGGAGCGGTAAAGGCCGCCAGCGCGGCGGGCGCGAGCGGAGCCGCCTTGGCCAGCGCGGCGGCGAGCACGGTCCGGCGCTCGTCCTCAGGCAGTTTAACGTAGTCCGGACGGCCCAGCACCTCAGCCACGGCGGCTTCATGCGGACCGGAATGCTGGCGGATATCCAGCCGGGCGGTATGCAGACCAAAAACATCGAGACGGGTGATGTTATCCTGCAATTCGCCCTCGGCCAGCATGGCTCCCCGACCCGCCGCCAGACTGCGGGCGAGTGTGGCAAAAATCTCGCGCGCATCGGAGGTCTGGAGCATCGGTTCGGTGTCCGCCGGGCCGCCTTTCGCTTCGGCCACCGCCGCAGCGTAGGCTTGCTGCAAACGCTCGCGCAAGCCGGCCAGCACCAGCCGGTAGGGCTCGTGCGGGAAACGACTGGTAAGCGCCTCGACGCGGCAGGAAAGATGGCGGTTCTCGCGCAGCAGACGGCGCATCTCAGGCGAGATTGCCTCGCGACGATCCGAGACGGTCAGACTGCGGCTGAGTTCGTGGGTTTTTTCGCCCAGTTTCACCAAGGCCAGGCGACGATGCAGGCCGAGCACCTCCTCGGTCACAGCCGCGCTGACATTCGGGTTGCCGTCGCGATCTCCGCCGATCCAGGTGCCGAAGGTCAGCCAGCGGGCGGGAGCCTTCACCGTCGGGTAATGCTGGGCCAGGGCGCGCTGCATATCGGCCTGCAAGCGCGGCAGCACGTCGTAGAGCGTGGTGTCGAAATACCACAGGCCGGTCTTGGCCTCGTCGGTCACCAGCGGACGCTCCACCCGGCTGCGATCGGTGAGCCAGAGCGAGGCGATCTCGCGTTCGACCGCCGCCGGGTCGCCCAGCTGGCCGGGGAGCTGACCGGAGTCGCGTTGCAACAACTCCGCCAGACGGCGCAGCTTGGTTAGCAGGGTGCGCCGCTTGGATTCGGTCGGGTGAGCGGTAAACACCAGCTCGATGGCGACGCGATCCACCAGCGTTTGCATGTGCGCCGGGGTTACGCCGCGCGCCTTGAGCTCGGCGACCGCCGAGCCGATGGATTCACGCAGCGGCTGCACCGCCGCATCGCTGCCCCGGACCGGGGTGCGGGCCAGGGCGGCGCGACGATGGCGCAGGATGAGGATGCGAAAGTTTTCCTCGGCCAGATTCACCAGCTCGAAATAGAGCGTGAAAGCCATGGCCTGATTAAACGCGTCTTTGGCCGACAACGCGGCGACGGCGGCGGTAAGTTCGCCGCCCGCCGAGGCTTGATCGGAGCGGGCGGCCTTGGCCAGACCGCGCAGGCGCTCGACCGTGGCCAGGGTTTCCGGCCCTTCCAACCGGGTGATCACCCGACCGAGCGCGGAGCCCAAGGCGCGCACTTCGGCGCGGAGTTGGGCGAGTTCTTTGAGAGCAGTGGAGGAGGAGGGAGACGCGGCTTTGCGGGCCATGGGGAGAAGATTTTATGCCGATTAGCGGGCGCACCTTGGCCCGCACATGAGGAGGCGCAAAGCGAAAAGTGCGCCAATCAGAGCTTACTTCCGATTTCGAGTGTCCGGAATGCTGGGACACACCGGCAACCACCAGAATCAGCGCGTGGTTTGGGATGGTCGCTTTGGCAAAAGCCGGAAGCCCGCGAACCTTAGTGAAGCGCCAATAATGTGCCCAAATCGTAACATAAAGGCCACCTCGGCGTAACAAAGGTCCGCTTAACTTCACCCGTCTGCCGTTCACCGCGCCGACGACTCATTCAGTTTAACACAACCCTAGTAAACCACCTCGTATGAATAAAATTAAAGGCATCGCAGCCGCTTTGGTCGCGATCACAGCCTCCCAACTAGCCTCAGCCGCCACGACGTGGAACGCGGGCGATCTGATCGTCGGCTTCCGCTCTACTGATGGAGCAGAAACAAACAGCTTCGAAATCAACGTCGGCTCCGTCTTCACCATCCGCAACGGTGGTAGCTTCTCGGTCAACATCAACAGCCAGCTCGTCAGCCTTTTCGGTGCCGATTGGTTCTCCGCCGGCAACGTTTACTTCGGCGCAATTTCCTCCGCCTACTCGACCAACACGACCGACACCGTCGCCCCCAACGGCGACCCCGGCCGCACCACCTATTACACTCAGGCGACTTCCTCCGTAGGTTTCAGCGGGGATACCGCCGATACTCTAGCGCCAGGTAATCGTTCTACCATCAACACCCAGATTCTGGGCGTGATCAATACTTCAACGACGGGTTCTCCTATTGATGGAAGTTTCGTCGGCCAGACCGATCTCGGTTCCAACAGCGCCTCCCTGCCCAATAGCAACACCAACAGTTGGGCTGGTAAGACTGCTGGAGCCACGGATTTCGGTGTTTTCGGAAACCCGAACGAAATGGACAGTCCCATCAACGGCACGACCACCTACGTCGATCTCTACCGCATGCTCAATGTCACGACCAATGCCGTGACTCCGGCCAACGCCCAAATCGCTAACACCGTCGGGACCGGCCAGTTCGTCGCCACGCTCCAAATCACCTCCGATGGCACCTTGAGCACTTCGGCTATTCCCGAGCCTGCCAGCGTCGCCGCCCTTGCCGGTCTCGCTGCTCTCGGCCTCGTCGCTACCCGCCGTCGCCGCGCCTGATTCCCCCCCCAACTTCTTATCATTTAATTCTAAAATCCTAGACTCTTCCTACTCATGAACGCCCGTAAATCTCTTCTCGCCGCCGCTGCGGCTTTCTTCGCCACCGCCGCCCTTTCCTACGCCGACGTCACCATCGTGTTGACTGGCTCCACCGCCTTCCGCGCGGCTGTGAACGATTCCATCATTGCTATGCTCTCCGGCGAGACCGTACGCCATATCACCGGCTCCTCCGCCGGTTTGAACAACTCCAACACCGCCATTTTCCAAGGCACCATCGCCTCTTTACCCGCCCTCGGCACCGTGACCATCAAAACCGCTTGGAGCGGTTCCGGCAGCGGCATCACCACCTTGGTGAATAACTCCAATGTGAACGTGTTGCCCGACAGCGTCCTCTTGGAAGGCACCACCGGTACCAACGTAGCTGCGGTCTCCACCACCACCACCACCGCCAAAGCTACCTACGCCTTCTCTGACGTAAAGCAGGAGTCCACTACTGCCGCCAGCCTCACAGCCCTCGCCGCTCCTTCGTCGGTCGGTATCATCCCCTTCCAATTCGTTGCCAGCGAGAGCGCACCCGCTGGTGTTACCAACATCACGGACCAGCAGGTTTATCAGTTGCTCAACGCCGGCTTCCTACCCTCTTCCGTTCTTAGCGGCAGCAGCGCCGACTACTCTGTAACGCTCTATCCCGTGGGTCGCGATTCCGGCTCGGGCACCCGCATCGCCGTCCTCGCCGAGACCGGCTACGGTATCAATAACCCAGTCAATCAGGCCTTGCCCACCACCACCGGCTCCGGTGCCAGCGTTGTGATCACCGCTGCCGGCGAAGGCGGCCGTGGCAATAGCGGCGAGAGCAGTGGCGGCACCCTGGCCACCTGGCTCAGCGGCACCTCCACCGGCTTTGCCCTCATCGGCTACATGGGCGTGAGTGACACCACCACCGCCGTCGGCAACGGGGCCCGCGCCCTCTCTTACAACGGCAGCACCTACAGCGCCACCAACGTCAAGAATGGCGTCTATACCTTGTGGTCGGAAGTTCAGCTCTACACCCAGACTGCTGCCCCGACTTCGGATCAATCCGCCCTAAAGACTGAGCTACTGTCCCAGGTCAATACTTACCTCCTGAGCAACGAAAACCGTGGCATCGCCCTTACCGCAATGAATGTTACCCGCCCCAGCGATGGCGGTCCAGTCTCCTCAAACTAAGAACCTAGTTTACCGCTAGCAAGGTCCTCCGCTGGCGTCGGCGCCTGTCGCCGACGCCAGTTTTACGTTTAAACCGTGCGTCGCGCATCAATCTCACTTCTGGCCCTTCTCACCGCGTATATCGCGTGGGCGACCTTGGGAAGCACCCCCACGCAACCGCTGCCCGCTGGCGTGGAGAAACCGCACACTGAGGCATCAACAGTCTCCGTAAACTCTCCGGTTCGCACCTCCTCGCCTTCGTCGGAAGTTACCCGCCTCAATCCGGCACCCTCGTCCGCTTCTCACTCCATCCCAAATTCGCTGACTCCGGTCAGGCCCCTCTCGAAGGACTCCGCACCCGAGACCCTTCCCGCCCAGGAGCTCCTAGCCCATTCACCGAATCTTTCCCGTTCGCTCCCCTTACCGACTGCCAGTAACCGCATCGTCCGCGACGCCCCCGCACCGATCACACTCGTGAATCGCGTGCGCGCCGCCGCCGCCGCCCGGCCTTCAACTGCCGCGACCACACCCTTGGTTTCGGCTGCGGTTCCGTCCGCAGTTCCGATCCCCGTCCCCGCCGTGTTGGCCCCCGATCTCTCACCGCTCTCCCTCAGCACCGAGCAGCTGATCGAAGTCCACACCCTCGCCGATGAATTCATCGAACAAATCGGCAACACCGCCGCAACGCAGCCCGAGGATCGGGCGGCCTTAAGCCGAAATATCACCCTCGCCGCCCAAACCACCGAACAACGCTACCGTCAGCTCTACGGCGACTTCGCCTTGGCCGCACTCCGTCGCCTGTCCTACGCCCAACTCGCTCCGCCCGAATCGACCCCATGACCCGCCGCCCGGCCTATCTTTCGGTTAAATCCTCGCTGGCCTTGGCTGCCTTGATCGGGGCCCTGACGTCTGCGCTGCCCGCCCAAACCGCCCCCGTCGCCGAAGCGCCCGCCCCCGCCCCAGCCGAAACCCGGATCTTCATCCGCGAAATCCGCATCCAAGGCGCAACCACCCTCCCCGCGACGGAAATCCAAAAAGCCATTTACCCCTTCGTCGGACCCGCCCGCACCCTCGCCGACATCGAAAAAGCCCGCGACGCCCTGCAAAAACTCTTTCAAGAGCGCGGCTTCCAGTCGGTCCAAGTTGAGATTCCGCCTCAGCAAGCCCGTCGCGGCGTGGTCTTTCTCAAAGTCACCGAAGCCCGCGTCGGCCAGCTTCGCGTAGTCGGCTCCCGTTACAACGACATCGAGCAAATCCGCGACGCCGCGCCCTCCCTGCGCGAAGGCACCGTGCCTGATTTTAACCAAGTCAGCCGCGATGTCGTCGCCCTCAATCAGCGCGCCGACCGGCGCATCACCCCCGAAATTCGCCCCGGTGCCGCCCCGGCCACCCTCAATGTGGACCTCAAGGTCGAGGACACGCCCCCCCTCTCCGCCAGCGTCGAGCTCAACAACCGTTACAGCGCCGACACCTCCAAGCTCCGCCTGAACACCTCCGCCTCCTACGACAACCTTTGGCAAGCCGGCCACACCTTCGGCGGCAGCCTGCAAACCACCCCCGAATCGTGGTTCGACGAGGTCATGGTTTACTCCGGCTTCTACCGCGCCCCCATCTCCGGCTCCCCTGATTGGACGGTCCAGTTCTCCGCCACCAAACAGGATAGCAACATCTCCACTCTCGGCGGCACCGCCGTCGCCGGCCGGGGCGATGTCTTCAGTCTTCGCTCCACCCGCACCCTGCCTTCCGGACCCGGTCTCTACCACTCCGCCAGCATCGGCCTGGACCGCAAAAACTTCGTTCAAAATGTGAACAGCGCGGGCACCACCACCCGCACCCCCATCCGCTATTTCCCTCTCAGTTTCGTTTACAGCGGTTTCCTTGATCGCGAGAAGGTCAAGACCGAGTTCTTCCTCGGGGCCACCCTCAACCTCCGCGGCCTCGGCAGCGATTCCGAAGCGTTTGATAACAATCGCTACAACGCCCAGCCCAACTTCATCACCCTCCGCGGCGACCTCTCCCAAGACTGGCAGCTCCGCGGCGGCTTCATCCTTACCCCTCGTGTCCAAGGCCAGCTCTCCAGCGGTCCCTTGGTCAGCAACGAGCAATTCGCCGCCGGAGGCCTCGACACCGTTCGCGGCTACCTCGAAGGCGAACAACTCGGCGACTACGGCGGCGTCTCCAGCCTCACTCTTTCCTCCCCCGCCCTTCTCTCCGGGAAATCCGGTGCCCCCCGCCTCACCGCCCACACCTTCGTCGAAGGCGGCATGCTCTTCCTGATCGACGCCCTCCCCGAGCAAACCAACCACTTCGAGCTCCTAAGTGTAGGCGCAGGCCTGCGAGCCGGTTTCACCTCCCATTTCGACGGTTCGCTCAACCTCGCCATGCCGCTCCTCGACGAAGGCCAGACCGAGTCCGGCGAGGTCCGTGTCATCTTCGTTATCCGCGGCCAGCTTTAACTCTCAACACCACCACCTTTCGCACCCTTATCCAGATGAACTTATCGCTTCCCTTCAACCGCCTCAACGGCGCCTTCCTCGGTCTGATCGCGCTTCTTGGCCTGGGCCTCACGCCTGCCCGCGCCGACTGGTGGGATAAACAATGGCCGCTGCGCAAGCCGCTCGAACTCAACGCCACCACCGCCGGAGTCGCCCTCGATAACCCCACCGGCCCCGTCCCCGTGCTGGTCCGCCTGCACGGCGGCAATTTCCAATTCGCCGCCGCCGCCACCGATGGCCGCGACCTCCGCTTCACCGCCGCCGATGGCAAAACCCTCCTGCCTTACCAAATCGAGAGCTACGACTCCCTCCTGAACGAAGCCTTCGTCTGGGTGCTCGCCCCCGGCCTTAAGCCCGGCGAAAAACTCGCCCTCGCCACCTACTACGGCAAACCCGACGCAGCTCCGTCCGCCGCCGGTCTCGCTTACGATGCCGACACCCTGCTCGTCTATCACTTCGCCGGCCCCGGCGCCCCGCAAGACTCCAGCGGCAAGAGCCACCACGCCACCACGACCGGTCGCCCCGTCCCCGGCTCGCTCATCGGCCCGGGCATCCGCTTCGCCGGCAACGAACCCGTTGTCATCCCCGCCGCCCCCACCTTGCGCCGCACCGCTGGCCAGCCCCTCACCTGGTCCGCTTGGGTCAAACCCGCCGCCCTGACTTCCGCCGCCGTCATCTTCCACTGGGGTGATGCCGCTCAATACCTGCAAATCGGCCTGGATGGTGCCAAACCCTACGCCGAGGTCCGCTCCTCCGGCGCGACCACCCGCACCTCCCCTGCCACCCCGCTGGCCGATACCGCCTGGGTTCACCTCGCGCTGGTCGCCACCGCCGATCGTTTAGCCCTCTTCGTCAACGGCGTGGAAACCACCTCGCTCGCCGCCGCCCTCCCGGCGCTCGATACCGACGCCCGCCTCGGCGCCGCCGCCGACGGCACCCGCGCCTTCGTCGGTGAACTCGACGAACTCACTATCTCCGGCGCGGCACGCTCCGCCGGCTGGCTCAAATTCGCCGCCGTCAGCCAGTCCGGCTCCAACGACAGCCTCAAGCTCGTGACCCTCGGCTCCGACGAAAACGGCCAATCTGCCGACGCTCACGGCAGCAGCTGGGTTGCCGAAACCCTCGGCCACATCGGCCTCTTCGGTGACATCGCCAAGAACATGATGTTCGACGGTTGGATCGCCGTCGGTGTCTGCGTCATCATGATGATCATCGGCTGGATCGTCGCCCTGCAAAAGTTCGCTTACCTCAAAAAAGTCGAACAAGGCAGCGAGGAATTTCTCCGCCAATGGAAACAAGTTTCCAGCGACCTCACCGTGCTCGATAGCGACGAGGGTCTTAAAAAAATCGGTGATGGCGCCGACCCAAAGCTCATTCGATTGATGCAGCAGAGCCCTCTGTATCACATCTACCACATCGGCGCGGAAGAGATTCGCCACCGCCTCGAAAGCAAGCGCGGCTTCCACGGCCTCTCCAACCGCTCCATCACCGCCATCAAGGCCAGCCTCGACGCCGGCCTGACCCGCGAAGTCCACCGCCTGAATTCCGGCCTCGTCTCCCTAACCATCGGCATCGCCGGCGGCCCCTACGTCGGCCTCATGGGCACCGTGGTCGGCGTGATGATCACCTTCGCCGTCATCGCCAAGACCGGCCAGGTCGAGGTCAACTCCATCGCCCCCGGCATCGCCTCCGCCCTGCTCGCCACCGTGTTCGGCCTGCTCGTCGCCATCCCCGCCCTGTTTCTCTACAGCTTCCTCAACAGCCGCATCAAGGACTCCATCTCCAACATGCAGCTCTTCATCGACGAGTTCATTACCAAGATGGCCGAGTTCTACCCCACCAAGGGCGAAGGAGCGGCCAAGAAAGACTGAGCAGCGCCCCCGCGCACGCCCGGTAAACACCTCCGTCCATGAAGGCCGACGACAATAAATCCTACGACGATATCAACGTCACCCCCATGGTAGACCTCTACCTGGTGCTCCTGCTGATTTTTATCATCATGACCACCGCCGGCGTCCAGGGCGTCAAAGTGAACCTCCCCCGCGGCAGCAACGCCCCCGCCCTCGGCGGCCCCAAAAGCCGCGCCATCACGGTAAACAACGAAGGCCGCATCTTCCTCGATACCGTCCCGGTCACGCTCGATCAGCTCGAACAGAAACTCGCCGAACACAAAGCCGCCCAACCTGATTTCCCCGTGGTCATTCGCGGCGACCGCGCCACCCAGTATCAAGGCATCATGGACGTGCTCGATGTAGTCGGCCGCGTCGGCCTTACCCAAATCGGTCTGGCCACCCAGCCACCAGGCTAGGCCGCCCTCCGCGCCCATGCAGCCCATCGATTCCGACGATCAAGAGGCCGGCTTCCTCCGCCGCCACCGCATCAAGCTCACCGTCGCCGCCCTGTCCGCGGTGGGCGTTGCGCTGCTCGTGGTATTCGGTCGCGGATCGGGCCCAGCCTTCACCCCTCCTCCCGCCCCCAAGATCGTCAACATCGTGGTGCCGCCACCACCACCACCGCCTCCGCCTCCCAAACCAAGAGAACCCCGCCCCGAGACTCCCCGCGAAGAACAACAAATGATCGCGCAGGAGACAGTCACTGAAACCGAACCCACCCCTGACCAAGCGCCCTCTTCGGACGCCCCCTTGGGCACCGGCATCACCGGCGACGGCCCCGCCGACGGCTTCGGCCTCGGCACCAAAGCCGGCGGCGGCGGCCTCTTCGGCGGCGGCACCCGCGCCGGGGGCTCCGGCAGCCGCTGGGGCTGGTATGCCAGCCAGGTCCAGACCTCCATCCAGACCGCCCTCGCCGCCCACCCCAAGACCCGCTCCCTCGCCCTCGACTCCCGCGTCCGCATCTGGCTCGCCGCCGACGGCAGCGTAGAACGCGTCGAACCCGCCCGCACCGCCTCCGCCGCCGAACGCGCCGCCCTTCAAGAAGCCCTGATCGGTCTGAAACTCCGCCAAGCTGCCCCGGCCGACATGCCCATGCCCATCATCATGCGCGTCAACCTGCGCCGCCCCTCCTAAGCCCGCGTCACCGATTTTCCCTTACCACTTTTCATGAAACACCTCGGCCTCCTGCTCTCCTGCGCCACCCTCGCCACTCTCGCCTACCCGCTCTCCGCCCAGCCGGCGGACCCCGCCTCCGCGCCCGCCGCCACGCCGGAACTCAGCCTCGACGCCTCCCCCAACGCCACCGTCAACCTCGTCCGCCTCCTCGTTAAACAAGGCCTCATCCCGCGCGACGCCGCCGTGGACCTCATCCGCCAGGCCGAGTCCGAGGCCCGTCAGGCCCGCGCCCAGACCTCCGCCGTCACCGCCGCCGCCGAACAAATCAAACAAGCCGCCGAAGCCGAAATTCAGAACAACGACTCCGACGTCCGCGTCACCTACGTCCCCGAACACATCCGCCAGGAAATCGCCACCGAGGTCCGCAACGAAATCTCCGCCAAAGCCCAGGCCGAAAACTGGGGCCGCCCCAGAAACGACGAAACCTCCTGGGTCACCCGCCTCCGCCCCACCGCCGACCTCCGCGCCCGCTACAACAGCACCACCTTCGACAAGGCCAACGACAACACCGGCGAATTCGTCGATTTTAACTCCATCAACACCAGCGGCGCGATCAACGAAGCCACCTTCGGCACCACCCCCTACCCCGGCATAAACGCCGACCAAAACCGCACCCCCGCCAACCTGCGCCTCCGCGCCGGCTTCGAAGCCGACCTCAAGGAAGGCTTCACCCTCGGCATGCGCCTCGCCACCGGCAGCGGCTCCAGCCCGGTCAGCACCAACCAGACCATCGGCTCCCCCGGCAACTTCTCCAAATACTCCCTCTGGTTGGATCAAGCCTTCCTCCTCTGGGAAACCGGCGACGACCTGCTCGCCTACCGCCTGCGCGTCGGTCGCATGCCCAACCCTTTCTTCAACACCGAACTCACCTGGGACCAAGACATCCAGTTCGACGGCATCTCCGGCTCCGTCGCCGGCGAACTCCACCCCAAGCTCCGCTACTTCGCCACCGGCGGCATTTTCCCCATCTACAGCACCTCGTTCAACTTCCCCTCCTTCAACAATACCGGCAGCGGTGCCGCCTACTCCAACTTCCCCAGCGACGACCGCTACCTGACCGCCGCCCAGATCGGCCTCGAAGCCGACCCCTTCCGCAAGATCCACGTCAAAGGCTCCCTCGCCTACTACCTTTTCCAGGACATCGAGGGCAAACCCTCCACCCCCTACGTCCCGCTTAGCGCCCGCGACGCCAGCGATACCGACGGTCGCCGCCCCGGCTTCGCTCAAAAGGGCAACACCTACATGCGCCTGCGCGACATCAAACCCACCGTGGCCAACGGCGCCGGCACCACCAACCTCTGGCAATTCTACGGCCTCGCCAGCGAATACACCCCGCTCGTCGGCACCCTCCAGATCGACTTCAACCACTTCGAGTCCTCCCAGATCACCTTCTACTCCGAAGCCGTTATCAACACCGCCTACGACGTCACCCGCTACGACAAGCACAGTGTTAACACCAACTTTGATCCCCTCTTTTTCGGCGGCGCTTCCGAAGGCAGTTCTCTCGGCTACCTCATCGGCGTGAGCGCCGGCGACGCCGTCCTCGCTCAACGCTGGGACTGGCGCGCCGGTCTCGATTACCGATTGCTCGGCTCCGACGCCATCGTGGACGGCTTCGCCGATTCCGACTTCGGCGGCGGCGGCACCAACCTCCAAGGCGTCACCCTCTACGGCCGCCTCGCCCTCGGCGCCCGCGTCTTCCTCGGTGCCCGCTGGCTCAGCGCCTCCGAAATCGAAGGCGCCTCCTTCCGCTCCGACACGCTCCAAATCGACCTCAACAGCAAATTCTGACCCGCCGCGCCATGACCTTCTCCGCTTACCACCCACGCCTCCTCCTCGCCGCTCTGGCCCTCCTCCTGCCCGTCGGCCTCTTCGCCCAAGCCGCCGCCCCCGCCGCCAACGGCGTGGAAACCCAGCTCCGCGAAGCCCTCCGCTCCTCCACCCTCCAACTGCGCACCGCCCAAGGCGAACTCGCCAACGCCCAAAGCGACCGCGAACAAGCCAAGTCCGATCTCGCCGCGCTCCAGAAGCGCCTCGATACCCTCGAAAAACAAAGCGCCGCCGACCGCTCCGCCGCCCAGACCAGCCTCTCTAATCTCACCGCCCAACTCGCCGCCAAGGACGCCGAAAACGCCCGCCTCGCGGAAAAACTCACCACCGCCCTCGCCACCCTCGACCAGACCCGCCGCCTCGCCGACGAACGCGCCCAGTCCATCACCGTCGCCAAAACTCGCTCCGCCGAATTCGAGAACGCCAACAGCCAGCTCCGCGCCCAAAACCGCGAACTCTTCCGCATCGGCAACGAAGTGCTCGAACGTTACGAAAACTACGGCCTGGGCCGCTCCCTCGCCTCCCGCGAACCCTTCACCAAACTCACCCGCGTCCGCCTGCAAAACCTCGTCCAGGACTACTCCGACGCCCTCGAAAAACAGCGCGCCAAGCTCCCGCCCGAGCCCGCCGCACCGGCTCCCGCGAAGTCCTGAACCGCCCACGCCACGTGAGCCGCCTCCGCGCCATTCTCCTCGCCCTCCCGCTCCTCGCCGCCGACCCGACCGCCCTTGAGCGCTCATCCTCATGAAATTTCGCCGTCGCCGTCACCTCTCAGCCGCCGCCGCCCTCGCCGCTCTCTTCGCCCAGACCACCCTTCCCGCCGCGAGCCTCAAACAGCTCCTGCCTGCCCGGAGCGCGGCCACCAGCGGAGATACCACCGCCACCACCACTCCCGCTGAAGAATCGGCCAACGCCCTCCGCGAACAGGTCCTGGTCAACAACCGCGAAGCCCTCGCCCGCGCCACCCGCACCCTCAAGTCCATCTCCGACGCCCAGCGGGCCGCGCGCATCGCCGCCCTCGCCGCCAGCTCCACCGTCCCAAACGGCCTGCAAATCGGCGGACTCAAACCCGCCACCGAAGACTACTCCGGCGCTTCCGCGCTCTGGACCGGAGCCAACGCCCCCGCCCAATCCACCACCGGCGGCCGCACCCAGGTCTCCATCAAACAAACCGCCGCCCAGGCCCTGCTCACCTGGCAGACTTTTAACATCGGCAAGGAAACCGACCTGGTTTTCGACCAGTCCTCCGGCGGCTCGGACCGCTCCAACTGGATCGCGTTCAACACCGTCAAAGACCCGGCCTCCGCTCCTTCCCGCATCCTCGGCGGCCTCAAATCCGACGGCCAGGTTTACGTCGTAAACCCCAACGGCGTAATCTTCGGCGGCTCCAGCCAGGTCAACGTCCGCAGCCTCACCGTCTCCGCCCTCCCCCTCAACCCCAACCTCGTCGAACGCGGCATCCTCGCCGCCAACGACTCCCAGTTCCTTTTCTCCGGCCTCGCCCTGCCAGCCGGCACCAAGGACGGCACCCCCGCCTTCACCCCCGAAGCCCCCCCCGTTACCACCGGTAAATTCGGCAATATCCTCATCGAAGCCGGTGCCCTTCTTGAAAGTCCCCTGACTTCCCAGGGCGGCGGTCGCATCACCTTGGTCGGCGCCAACGTCACCAACCAAGGCACCCTCCGCACCCCCGAAGGCCAGACCATCCTCGCCGCCGGCCTGCAAGTCGGCTTCGGCGCGCACACCTCCACCGACGCCACCCTGCGCGGCCTCGATGCCTACGTCGGTCGCCTCGCCGCCACCGGCACGCCCGCCGCCGATATTTACTCCGGCACCGTCGCCAATTCCGGCCTCATCGAATCAGAACGCGGTTCCGTAAGTATGGTCGGCCGCACCGTCAACGTCACCGGTGCCATCACCAGCACAACCTCGGTGGCTTTGAACGGCCGCATCGACCTGCGCGCCAGTTACAACGCGGTTTCCAGCCCGCTTTCCGCCACCCCCTTCCTCAACCAGGAAACCGGCCAGGTCGCCGTCGGCACCGACGCCCTGCTCCAGGTAACTCCCGAACTCACCAACCCCGCCACCGTCACCGCCACCTCCCTCACCCTGAGGTCGCAAGTGAACCTGCAAGGCCGCACCCTGCATCTCGGCCAAAACTCCACCCTGCTGGCCCCCAACGCCCAAGTCTCCCTCGAAGCCGGGGTCTGGAGCTACGACGCCACCGCGAATCCGCCCAACTCAAAATTCGTCCACTCCGGCGGCCAGATCTACCTCGACCGCGCCGCCCTCCTCTCCGTTTCCGGCTCGTCTGAAGTCCCGGTCCCGGTCGCGCAAAACATCGTCGACGTCGAACTGCGCGGAGCCCAGCTCGCCGACTCCCCCCTCCAACGCAACGGCTTCCTGCGTGGCCAGACCATCCAGGTGGACATCCGCGATAGCGGCACCTTCAAAGGCAAAACCTGGGTCGGCACCCCCCTCGCCGACGCCACCGGTTACATCGGCCTCATTCAACGCGACGTCGCCCAACTCACCACCGACGCCGGCCAGATCACCCTCAACGCCGGCGGCTCCATCGTCATGCAGCCGGACTCCCGCATCGACGCCGCCGCCGGCTGGATCGCCTACCAGCCCGGCACCACCCAGACCACCCGGCTCCTCTTGGATGGTCGCGTCGTTAACATCGCCGACGCCCGCCCGGATGTCGTGTATGATGGGATTTACGACGGCACCTCCACCCGCGTCTCCAAACGCTGGGGCGTATCCACCACTTACAACAACACCTTTAAATCGTCCCTCGCCCGCTCCGAATCCGGCTACGTGAGCACCGCTTCAGGTGGCACTATCAGCCTGCTCGCCTCCTCCATGGCCTTGGACGGCACTTTTTCCGGCCCCGCCCCCGCCGGTCAGCGCCAGACCGAAGCCCCGCCCGCCGCCGCCTCGCTCAGCCTGGAATTCACCACCGAGTCCCTCGCCTACGGCAGCAACTTCCCCAAAATCTCGCCCACCCCGCCTAAAGTCACCCTCGGCGGAGCACCCGCCGCCGACTCCGTCCCCGCCTTCGCCCTTGCCGCCGACGGCTCCCCCCTCGCCCTACCCGCCTCCCGCCTCGCCGGTCTCTCGTTATCCGCTGCCACGCTTGAGAACACCGGCCTGGGTTCCCTCTCGATCAAAAACCCCGACGGCGACATCGTCCTGCCGACAGGGGTTACCCTCACCGGCCCCGCCCGCAGCTCCCTTAGCCTCGAAGCTGCCAACCTCGACCTCCAAGGCTCTATTCTCCTGCCCGGTGGCAACCTCTCGCTCACCGCCTACTCCGTTTCCCTCCAAAACGCGTTCGAGAAAACCCAGGCCAATACCAACCCCTCCGCCGATCCCGCCCGTGGCTTGCTGCGCATCGGTTCTTCCTCCCACCTCTCCACCGCCGGTCTCGTCGTAAACGACCAAGCCGGGTCCTCCGACGCTCTCGCCGCCGACCGCCACGCCGGCTCCCTCTCCCTCTCCGGCTATTCCGTTTCAATCGCCAACGGTGCCACCCTCGACGTGTCCGGCGGCTACCACCTTTCGCCCTCCGGCACCCTGCGCGGCGGCAACGCCGGCACCCTGTCCATCTCCGCCGGCCGCGACCCCGCCGTCGCCTCTGTAATCGGAGGCACGCTAACCCTCGGAAATCCCATCCTGCGCGGCTTCGCCGACATCTCCGCCAAAGCCGGAAGCCTCTCCCTCCTCGCCCCGCTCATCCGCATCGGATCTGGGTCGACCCCCGCAGGCGCCCTAGCCCTCGATACGCCCTTTTTCCAAGACAACGGCTTCGGCACTTTCACCCTCTCCGGTATTGGCAGCGCGGTCACCGGATCGGATACCTACCTGTCCGGTGTTTCCGTCGCCGAAAACGCCACGATCACCCCGCGCGTTCTCAACTCCCGCGCCACCCTCGACGCTACTGCTCCCAACGGCTTGCAGGTGGACACCCACCTCGAAGAAGAGGGCGTCCGACCCGCCGCCAAACTCACTTTGCGCGGCCTGGGCGCGACCAATCCCTACGCTTCCTTGCTGGTTCGCGGCCAGGTCGAGGTCGCCACCGGAGCCCGTCTCCAAGTCGAGCCAGGCGGCTCCATCGCCCTATCCGCCAACACCATCGACCTGCGCGGCTCGCTTGTCGCCCATGGCGGCTCCCTCTCCGTGACCGGCGGCAATACCTACGATGCTACCGTCGCCAACTCCGACCGCGCCCTGCCCACCGTGCTCCTCGGGGCCGCCAGCTCGCTCGATGCCTCCGGCGTCGTGCAACTGCCCCCCAATGCCTACGGTCTGCGCACCGGCACCGTCTTCTCCGGCGGCTCCGTAAACCTCTCTGGCAACATCCTTGCCTTGGCCGGCTCAGTCATCGACGTGTCCGGCACCAGCGGCACCCTGGACCTCGCGCCCAACCTCGCCCCCGGCTTCAGCTCCGCCTCGCTGGAGCAAAACACCGTCCCCGTCACCCTCGATAGCTCCGGCGGCACCATCACCCTGCGCGGTGCCCAACTCCTCGCCAGCGACGCCACCCTCAAGGCCCAAAGCGGCGGGCCCCGCGCCTCCGGCGGCACCCTCACCGTTTCCACCGGACGCTTCTACACCACCGCCCAAAACATCATCACTGCGGACCGCACCCTCGCGGTGTTTCAATCCGGCCCGTCCCTCGACCCCGTTCGCGCCACTTTGGGGAAAACCGCCTACGCCGCAGACCACACCGAGCTGATCGGCGGACGCTTCGCCGCCGACCACGTAACCGAGGGCGGCTTCTCCCACCTCACCCTCGGCGGCAACCTCCGCTTCCAAGGCCCCGTCTCCCTAACGACCGACGGCTCCATCCGGGCCGCCTCCGGCGGTGTCATCGAAGCCGACGCTTCCGTCACCCTCTCCGCCCCGCTCGTCCGCCTTGGACAGGACTTCCGCCCCCCCCAAGCCCCCGACGACATCGTTTTCCTTTTCACCCAAACCCCTCCCGGCAGCGGGACCAGCGAGTATAAATTTGCTCCCACCCCCGGCACGGGCTCCCTCCGTGTCGATGCCGGGAATATGGATTTGGGCACCCTTTCACTCGCCGGCGTCACCCAGGCCGATCTACGCGCCCCCGGTGGCGACATCCGGGGCAACGGCTACCTGAACATCGCAGGTGACCTCCGGCTCGCCGCCGGCCAGATTTACCCGACCACCAGCAGCGCCTTCACCCTCACCGCCTTCGATTATACTCCGACTGGCGGCTCCCTCGTCTCAGGTTCCATCAACCTGGCCCGTTCCGGCACCACTCCCGACCTCCCCCTTAGCGCGGGCGGCACGCTCTCCCTCTACGCCTCGGTTATCAACCAAGGCGGCGTCCTGCGCGCCCCCCAAGGCATCATCAACCTGGGCCGCACCGCCACCGACTCCACCCCGCTCAACGGCATCTCCGGCGGCACCGCACCCACCGCCTCCGCGCTGACCCTGCTCAACGGCAGCCTGACCTCCGTCTCCGCTATCCGTGCCAACGGCTCGGCCCTCACCCTGCCCTACGGCCTCATCCAAAACGGCACCTCATGGATCGACCCTCGCGGCGTCGATATCACCCTCGGCGGTTTACCCGCGAAAAATATCTTCCTCTCCGGCTCCGCCATCGTCACCGAATCCGGCTCCTCCCTCGACGTTCGCGGCGGTGGCGATCTCCTCGCCTATCGCTTCATCCCCGGCAACGGCGGCACGACCGATCTCCTCTCCCAGTCCAGTTCCTTCGCCATTGTCCCGGACTACAAGGCCCCGCTCGCCCCCTACGCGCCCTTCAACGCCTCCGCCACCAACCTCGGCGGCGATCGCGGCTACCTCTCGGACACCCTTGCCTACGGCGACTCCATCCACCTCGAAGCCTCACCCGGCCTGCCCGCCGGAAACTACGTCCTGCTTCCCGCCCGTTACGCCCTGCTTTCCGGATCCTTCCTCGTCACCCCCTCCACCGTCACCCCCGGCACCACCACCGCTCTCGCCGACGGCTCCTCCCTTGTCCGTGGCTACCGCTACAACGACCTCACCGCCGCCATCTCCGGCGGCGGCCGGCAATTCGGCTTCGAGGTCGCCTCCCGCTCCATTGCCCTCACCCGCGCGGAATACGAACTGAGTCAGGCCAACGCGTTCCTCAACGCCGCCGCTACCGAGGCCGATCAACTGCCCTCCATCCTCCCCCGGGATTCCGCCCGCCTCGTCATCTCCGCCAGCCAGTCGCTCACCGTGGCCGGCTCAGTCTCCGCCGCTCCGGTCGGCTCGGGTCGGGGCGGAGAAATCGACATCAGCAGCCCGGTGGATATCCACATCACCGCGCCGGGCACCGCCGCCACCCCCGGAGTCCTCACCCTCGACGCCACCAGCCTCGGCCGCTTCGGAGCCGCCAGCCTGCTCGTCGGCGGTATCCGCACCTCCACCACCGAGGGTTCGTCGATCTCTACCACCGTTCGCAACCTCACCCTCGACAACGCCGGCGCTCCCCTCGTCGGCTCCGACATCATCCTCGCCGCCAAAGAAAGCCTCACCCTAGCCGCAGGCTCCTCCCTCGCCGCCCCCGCGAATACCGCAGCCACTGCCGCCACCCTCACCCTCGGTTCAGCTACCACCCCTGCCAGCGGTGACGGTGCCCTGCTCCGCGTCGCCTCTTCCCCCACCGCCTCCACCACCAGAACGGCCACCTCCACCTCGACCACCCCATCCCTCTCGATTGCATCCGCCGCGTCAGTCTCCGGCGGCACCGTGCTGTTCGATTCCTCCAGCCGCCTCTCTGTCGCCCCGGACGTTCGCCTGTCCGCCACTTCCCTCGGCCTCGCCAGCGGACGCATCAGCCTGGTCCTAGCCAATCCCGGAGACACCTCCGCCGCCGGCGGCCTCGTCCTCGATGGTGCCGCACTCCAATCCAGTCTCAACTCCGCCCAATCCCTGTCCCTCGCCAGTTATTCCTCCATCGACCTGTTCGGCACCGGCGTCATCGGATCCTCCGCGTTCAAATCGCTGTCCTTGTCCACCCCCGCCATCCGCCAATTCGGCACCGGCAGCATCACCTTCCAAGCTTCTTCACTCGACCTGGCTAACTCCGGACAAGGCCTTGCCCCCGCCGCCTCCTCGGTTCCCGCCGCCGGCAATCTCGTTTTTCAGGCCGACACCATCGCCCTCCAAAAAGGCACCCTCAGCCTCCAGGGTTTCGCCAACACCCAGCTGCAAGCCTCCCGTAACATCAGCCTCGATCAAGACGGTGGCCTCTCGGTAAACGGCGACCTCGCCCTCGTCACCCCCGTGATCTCCGGCGAAGTCGGCGTCTCTCAAATCCTCGACGCCCAAGGCGCTCTCACCCTGTCCCGCACTTCCGACGCACCGACCACCACCACCAAACTGGGTGCCACGCTCGGACTCTTCGGCCGCGAGGTCACCCTCGATTCCAACATCAACCTCCCCTCCGGCAGCCTCCTCGTGAAAGCCCGCCAGGGCGATATCCGCATCGGTCAAAACGCCTCGACCTCCTTAAACGTCTCCGGCGTCTCCCAAACGTTCAACGACGTCACCCGCGTATCCGAAGCCGGCTCCATCACCCTCACTTCCCTCACCGGCTCGGTGAACCTCGGCAACGGCTCCCGCCTCGACCTCTCCGCGCCCACCGCCGACGGCCGCGCAGGCACCCTCGCGGTCGAAACCACCGCCGGAGCTTTCAACCTCGGCGGCGTAATCGACGCCCATGGAGCCGAAAGCCCAGGCATATTCTTCCTCGACACCGCCACCCTGCCCGCCACTGCGGCGCTTGACGCCACTCTTAACGCCGCCGGTTTCACCAACACCCGAAACTACCGCGTTCGCACCGGCGACGTCGCCCTGAACGGCACCGCCCGCGCCTTCGACTACCGCCTCTCGGCCGATGCCGGCTCCATCACCGTCACCGGCACCATCGACGCCTCCGGCACCACCGGCGGTGACATCATTCTCCGCGCCCAAGGCAACCTCGTCCTCGCCTCCGGCGCCACCCTCGACGCCGGAGCCGACCTGTTCGACGCCTCCGGCAAGGGCGGATCGGTGGTTCTCGCCGCCGGCACCCAAACCGCTGGCATCGTTCCCTTCGCCTCCCGCCTCAGCCTCCAATCCGGCTCCACCATCGACCTTTCCGTAGCCGCCGCCAATCCCGCGACCGACCCCCTCCACGGCAGATTCACCGGCACCCTCGCTCTTCGCGCCCCGCGTAACTCGGTCAACACCGACCTGAACGTGGACGCCATCGGCTCCACCCTCATCTCCCCTTCCTACGTTTCCGTCGAAGGCTACAAACTCTACGACCTCACCTCGACCTCAGGCACCATCACCTCCGCCGTCCAAACCTCGATCAACACCGAGGCCCGCACCTTCCTCGGCAACCCCGGGGCCTCCTCCGCCGCCTACACCACCGCCTTCAGCCGGCTCACCTCTCTTCAACCCGGCCTGTCCGCGAACCTGGTACTCCGCCCCGGAGCCGAAATCATCCACCGTACCGGCGGCCTCACCCTCGGCACCACCAGCTCGACCAACACCTCGGACTGGAATCTGGCCGCCTTCCGCTACGGTCCCAAATCCGCCCCCGGCGTTCTCACTCTTCGCGCCGCCGGCGACCTCACCTTCTTCAACGCCCTCAGCGACGGCTTCGCCTCCAACGGCACCGTTCAATACAACGGCGGCACCGGCATCGACCTCTGGCGTGCGTCGCTCCAAACCGTCAACCCGCTCCTCCCCACTAATCTCCAGTCCTGGAGCTATCGCCTCGCCTCTGGCGCCGACCTCTCCGCCGTCACCCCCTCGAATACCCTCCCAAATTCCACCGGCTCCGTACTCCTCGGCAAAAACAAGGGTGCCGCCCAGGTCTCCTCCCCCAGCTCCACTGCCTCCACCAGCGGCACCAACATCCAAAGTAAAAACACCGCCGATACCGTCACCGCCACTTCGGTCATCAATAACGCCTACCAAGTCATACGCACCGGCACCGGCGACATCGAGATCTCCGCCGCCCGCGACATCTTGCTCCTCAACCCCTTCGCCGCCATCTACACCGCCGGCGTCGCCACCCCGAGCCCCACCTCGCTCTATTCCACCGGCGACTTTGCCCTGCCCAAACTCATCGAGGACAGCACCCTCCTCATCAGCCAGGCCCTCCTCGGCTCCCGCCAGCAATACTACCCCGCTCAATACTCGCTGGCCGGCGGCGATCTCGTGCTCGAAGCCGGTCAAAGCATCAAACGCCAGACTCGCAACACCTCCAACACCCTCATCGACGACTCCTCCCGCCAGCTCCCCACCAATTGGCTTTACCGGCGTTCCTACCTCGCACCCGACGGCACCGCCGGTCCCATCGCCCAAGGCTTGAGCGCCGGCACCGTTTCCGACCCCGCCGCCTCCACCACCTGGTGGGTCGATTTTAGTAACTTCTTCTCCGATGTCGGCGCCCTTGGCGGCGGTAACGTCAGCCTCTCCGCCGGGCTCGACATCACCAACGTCAACGCCTCCATCCCCACCAACGCCCGCATGCCAAAGGGCGTGCCCGACGCCGCCAAACTCCTCGAACTCGGCGGCGGCGACCTTTCTCTTCAAGCCGGACGCGACATCAGCGGCGGCTTCTACTACGTCCAACGCGGCGTCGGTTCCCTCACCGCCGGGCGCGACATCACCACTAACGCCACCCGCTCCCTCAACCTCGGCATCCTCTCCAGCCTCAACACCCCCACCTACCAACCCGCCGGTACCTGGATGCCCACCACCCTTTTCGTCGGCGACGCCGCCTTCTACCTCTACGCGACAAACAACCTGCTCCTCGGACCCGTCGCCAACCCCCACCTCCTCCCCCAAGGTAACGGCAACCGCTTCTGGAATAAAACCTACTTCTCCACCTACAGCGAAGACTCCGGCGTCAGCGCCACCTCGCTCGTCGGCAACGTCACGATCCGAAACCTCGTGACCCTGCCCGACCAGACCGACGCCACCCCGCTCCTCTCCAACTGGATTACCACTCAAAACCTGCTCTCCACCAGCTCCGCCGCCAACCGCCAGCCCTGGCTTCGCCTGGCCGAAAGCAACATCACGGACTTCGCCACCGTCACCACCGTGCTGCCCCCCTCGCTTCAAGCCCTTGCCTTCTCCGGCGACGTGAACTTGGCCGGTAACTTCAATCTCTTCCCCTCCCCCTCGGGCAACGTCGAGATCCTCGCCCACGACTCCCTAAACGCCCTCTCCGTATCCGGCCAGTCCACCCGCCTGGTCACCGGCCAAACCGTCGCCACCTGGCAAAGCTCCCGCCTCAACCTCTCCGACGCCGACCCCACCCGCCTCCCGGCCATCACCCGCCCCATCAACCCCGTCGGCATCTCATCCGGATCCACCGCCGCAGTTCAACCCACCGCCAGCACCACCGTCGGCTTTCTCAAGGAAACCGACAGCTATTTTACCGAGACCGGAGCCACCAACACCGTCCTCCGCACCCAACAAACCCTTCACGCCTCCGGCCTCCTCCACGCCGACGACACCACCCCCGTCCGCCTCTACGCCACCGAAGGCGACCTCTCCGGCCTCACCCTCTACTCGCCCAAGGCCACCCGCCTCATCGCCGGTCAGGACATCTCCGACATCGCCCTCTACCTTCAAAATAACCGCGCCACCGATATCAGCCTCGTGGCCGCCGGTCGCGACCTCGTCGCCTACGCCCCCAATTCCGCCCTCCGCGTGGAAGCCCGCTCCACCGGCAACGCCCTCAACAACAACCAAGCCACCCTCCCCGGCGACATCCAGCTCTCCGGCCCCGGCTCGCTCCAAGTCCTCGCCGGTCGCAACTTCGACCTCGGCATCGGCGCCTCCAACGCCAACGGCACCGCCGTCGGTCTCACCACCATAGGCAACGCCCGCAACCCCTACCTCCCCGAAGAAGGCGCCGACCTCTTCGTCGCCGCCGGCATCGGCCCCTCCTTCGGCCTCGACGACTCCGCCCTCGACTACAACGCCTTCATCGCCGAGTTCCTCTCCCCCGCCACCGGCGGAGCCAATTCCACCCGCTACCTCGCCCTACTAGCCCCTCTCTTGCCCGCCGACGCCATCGGCACCGACACCTGGACCCGCTTCCGCTCCCTCCCCGCCGCCCAACAAAGCCAGCTCGCGACCGAAATCTTCCAATTCGTCCTCCGCGACGCCGGCCGCGACTACAACAACCCCGACTCCCCCCGCTACCGCTCCTACACCCTCGGTTACGACGCCATCGACTCCCTCTTCCCGAAAAATAAGACTTGGGACGGCGACATCTCCCTCACCTCCCGTCAGATCAAAACCGCCGCCGGTGGCGACATCATCGCCCTCGCCCCCGGCGGCGAGCTCACCATCGGCCTCCCCGGCTCCAACCAACGCCCCGACCAAGGCATCCTCACCGAGGCCGGCGGCGACATCGCCCTCTTCACCCACGGCAGCGTCAACGTCGGCACCTCCCGCATCTTCACCCTTCGCGGTGGAGACATCGTCATCTGGTCCAGCACCGGCGACATCGCCGCCGGCTCCGCCGCCAAAACCGTGCGCTCCGCCCCGCCCACCCGCGTCGTCATCGACCCGCAAAGCGCCGCCGTCTCCACCGACCTCTCCGGCCTCGCCACCGGCGGCGGCATCGGCGTCCTCCAAACCGTCGCCGAAATCCCCGCCGGCGACGTGGACCTCATCGCCCCCAAGGGAACCATCGACGCCGGCGACGCCGGCATCCGCTCCTCCGGTAACCTCAACCTTGCCGCCGCCGCCGTGCTCAACGCCGCCAACATCCAAACCGGCGGCTCCACCTCCGGCGCCCCCGCCGCCCCCGCCGCCGTGAACATCGGTGCCCTCGCCTCCGCCGGCTCCACCTCCGCCGTCGCCGGCGGCAACCTCGACTCCTCCATCGGCGGCTCCAATTCCTCGACCGCCCGTTCTGTCACCGACGAGGCCCCCTCGCTCATTACCATCGAGGTCCTCGGCTACGGCGGCGGCGATGAGGACGAAGACGATAAAAAAAGCTGATACTTCCGCTCGCTTGGCGGCACCTAAGTAGGCTCCCTTTATTGGCCAGCCCGCGCCCACATGCCTTTTGACAAAATCCGCCTCCATTGGGGCACCCCACCCACCCAAACGAGAAATTGGCACCTAGGCCTCTTCAGCACCCCAAACATTAAAGGCGCGGGCCCTTCTTTTCATCCCCAAGGCCTGCCCGTTTACGACGACAACACCCTTTCCAATACCCTGCACATCAGTCTGCGCGGCGCCCTCCTCTGGTTTCTCGCCTGCCTCTTCGCCGCCTACTTCGCCGGAGCCGCCCTTTACCAGCGCTGGCTGGTTTACAAACACCCCTACAACCGCATCGGCTATAAAGATCTTATCCTGCCTTCCCGTTGGCCCGACCTGCCCAGGCTCCGCGCCGAAGCCATCCTCGATCTCGGTTTGGCCAAGCTCAAAGCGAAGGACTACGCCAACGCCTTTCCCCTCTTGCGACTCGGCTTGGCCGACCAGCCCGCCCACATTCAAGCCCGCACCGCTCTCATCCGCTTCTACCTCGCCGTCCGCCTCCGCGACCAAGCCGATAAACTCATCCTACCCGCCTTCGACCACGGTTACCCCGGCCCGGAATTCCTCAGCCTCGCCTTCTCCCTCTACGCCGACGCCGAATTATACGACGACTGGCTTCATGCCGCTCGCCGGGCCCGCCCCCTCCTGGCCTCCGCCCCCGCCGGATCCAGCGGCCCCACCGATGCCGCCTGGCTCGAAGACCAGACACTCGAAGCCCTGCTCGCCGCCAATCGCACCGAGGACGCCTTGCTCGCCCTGCAAAACGAATCCCCTTCGCTGCCCGACGATCTCCGCCGCCGCTGGCAGCTTCGCCTGCTCATCGCCGCCCAACGCGGCGACGAAGCCCTCGCCGCCGCACACTCCTGGGCGCTGGAGCAACCACGCTCGACCGAGCCACTCACCTGGCGCGCCCGAGCCGCCCGCATCGCGGCACGCCCCGACCTCGCCGACGAGGCCTTCGCAGCCCTGCGCACATTAAAAGGTGCCTCCTTCCCCATCCTTTTGTACGTGCTTGGCGAACTCCACGCCGCCGCCCGTCATCAAGAAGCCGACACCCTCCTCGAAGACCTGCTCTTCCGTCACGGCAGTGACCTGTCGATTTACCAACCGCTGGTCACCGTACTCATTGAAGCCAAAGCCGACGCCCAACTCGAACGCGTCATGCGCGAATTGGAAACGCTCGGACAGTTTCCCCAACCCGCCCTTGTCGCCCGCTTCGAACTCGCGTTCCGCTCCCAAAATTGGCCCAGGGTGATCGAGCTGGCGGATACACTTCACGCCTCCTCCCGCGCGAATCTATCCCCCGAGCAACGTGCCTGGCTCGTCAGCGCCCGCCTGCTCGCCGACGCCTGCCTGGATAGCTCCACCGGCACACAATTAAAACTGGTCGAAAACGTCACCGACCACCCCGGCACGCTCCGCTACTACAAAAGAATCCTCTCCGCCCTGCTCGACGCCCGCCGGACCGCCACCGCCACCGCCGTGCTCTCCCTCGCCGAAGGCCCCTACTTCCGCTCTCCCTCCCTCCACCTCCTTCGCGAACGCCTCGTCACCCTCCAAAAGGAGGAAAACGCCCGCCTGCCCCTGGCCTCATCAACGCCTCGGTCGCAAACCTGGCCGGACTTCGAAGCGTTCGAACTCGACTTCAACGCCCTTGTACACGCCTCAAACCCCGACCAAGCCCTCGCCTTGCTGTCCGCCGCGCGGCGCGGCCGGTCCGATTGGATCGGAGCTCAAGCCAGCAAACTCGACGCCCTCGAACTGCCGCTCGCGGCCAACACCGACGACGCTCCCCGGCTCCAGTACCTCGCCCGCACCACCCTCGCCCGCGGCAGCGCCACGGCGGACGAAATCAAGAAGCTGGCTCAATATCTCCTCGCGAAAAACAACCCGTCTTTCGCCGCTCTACTCCTAGCCGAAATCGTGCGTCACGACCCCGCCAACGCCGATTCCCTCGCCCTCCTTGCCACCCTCAACGAAAAACGCGCCAAGGACAGCGACCTCGATTTCCCGCCTCCACGCGCCGCTTCGCCCCAACCCCCGCCCGTTCCCCAGAGCCCAGACACCGACGCTGCTCCCGGCGGTCGCCCTTAGGCATCTGCCTTTAGCCTAAAAACGGCATTGGAAACCGCGGATTGCGCGGATGAACGAGGATACCAGAAGATTACAAAAAAATCAGGCTAGCACCTGCTGGGGGAGTCCCTTGGGTTCGTGGTTTTTCCGTATCCTGTTTTATCCGCGCTATTCGCGCAATCCGCGGTTGGTTTGGACTGCCGGATTTAGGTTTAGATCTCGTAGTCCGAAACATCCTCGACCGTCGCCGGGCCGCTGGAAGTCGCCGTCTGATTCTCCATCCGCTTCCGGTCATAGTAAACCCGCACCTCGGCCTTGGCGGTGGAGCCGTCCTGCGCCAGCAAACGCTTGGCCCGCTGAAGCGCCTTTTTGGTGCTCATGGTCAGATTCGCCTCGGCCGGGAAAAAATTCTCCGCGCCCAAGGTTTCCCACGCCCCGCTGCGCCGCAGCACGGCCTCCACATCGGGGTTGATCCCGCTGATCAGGAGATGGCGTTTCGCCTTGGTCAGCGATTCGTGCAACTGGAGCAAGGACATGACCGAGGTGGCGTCGAGGTGGCGGGCGTTTTTCATGCGCAAGATCACCACCCGGATATCCTCCGCCTCGGCCCGCAGCCGCACTTCGTCCTGAAACAAATCCGCCGCGCCGAAAAACAACTCCCCCTCCACGTGCACGATCGAAATAGTCGAGCGCCCGCGCTCCGCCGAGGGCTCCAACTGCGCCAACTGCCCCTGCTCGTTGAACCCGTATTCCACCAGCGAAGGCGCGCTGGCTTTTTTGAGAAACAGCGCCAGCGAAAGCCCCAGTCCCACATAAATCGCCGCGTCCAATTTGAACAAAAACGCCGAGAGCATCGTCGCCACCAGCACGATCGCGTCGGAACGCGTCGCCCGCCACGCAATGCGCAGTTGCTCCCGGTTGATCATCTTCAGCCCGATGCGCATCAGGTGCGCGGCCAGCGCCGGGATGGGCAGAAAGTTGATCAACGGGGCCACGAAATACAGCGCCCCCAGCACCATCAGGCTGCTGCTCAGCGCCGCCACCTGGGTGCGCGCTCCGCTCTGCAAATTCGCCCCCGAGCGGGCAAACGAGGCCGAGCCCGGCATCGCGCCAAACGCACTGCACCCCAGATTGGCCGCGCCCATCGCCATCAGTTCTTGATTAGGGTTAAACGGCTGGCCGGAGCGCGCCGCCAGCGTCTTGCCGATGGAGATCGCCTCCAACATGCCGAGTATCGCGATGGCCAGCGCCGTGCCCATCAAAGCCGGCACCGCCGCCATGCTCTCGGCCCCGAAGGGCATGCCGCCAAACGAAGGCAGCGCCCCCGCCAGCGCGCCTTCGCCCGCGATGGTGCGCACCCCGAGACTGTCCAGCCCCACCCAACGCGTAAACAACGAGACGAGGACCAGCCCCAGCAACTCCGCCGGCACCCAGCGCGAAAAGCGCTCCAGAAAATGAAAGAGCAACAAGGTCACCACGCCGATGGCCACCGCGTAGATGTTCACCTCCATGGAAACCAGGTGCTGCACCATCCCTTCCAGAGAATGAAATAAATTTCCCCGCGTGGTCTCCGCACCGAAAAAATTCGGCAGCTGACCGACCGCGAGCAGGATGCCGATCGCCGTGCCGTAACCGATAATAACCGAGCGGGAAACAAACTGGGTCAGTTTACCCAGCTTCGCGAAGCCCGCCACGATCTGGAAAAAGCCGATCAACAAGGCCAAGACCAACGCAAGCTGCGGCGCGGCCAAACCCACCGTAGGCAGCGTGGCGATGGCGCTGGCGATCAACAGACTGATCGAGTTGGTCGGCCCGAACACCACATGGTGCGACGTGGTGAAAAGCGCCGCCAGAAACCCGCCCACCACCACCGACATGATCACCATCTCGGGTGGCAACCCGGCGATCAGCGCGAAACCCACCGCCTGCGGAATCGAGACCAGCGCCACCGTGGCCCCGGCCAGCAAATCGGCGCGCAACTTGGTGCGATCATAGCTCCGCAGCTCGCGAAACACCGGCGGTATCGGGTCCAGCCGGAAATAATCCACCGCGTCCGAAAGGACGCCGCCCGCTTGATTAAACACGCTCGCGGCGTGATCGGTGGATTTGTTGGCCAAGGCGGTAAGGGCGGGACGGCGAAACGAGCGGGTCTATACGAAGCGAAGGCGGCCTAGAGTTCGACCCCGAGTTTCTCCAAAATGCGCTGCAAGTCGTCGTTGCCCGCGTAGGGTATCACGATTTTGCCCTTCTTGCCCGCGTGCTGCACCGCCACCCGGGCCCCGAAATGCGAGGTCAGGCGTTTTTCGATGCTGGCTATGGCGGCGGAATCGGCCGGATTGATCTTCTTGGCCGCTGCCGCACCGGACGCACCGGCGGCGGGCGCGGGCGCGTTGGCCAGATTCTTCTTGGCCAGCACCAACGCCTCGGTGGCGCGCACGCTCAGACCGTCCTCGATCACGCGCCGGGCCAGCAGGGCGCGTTGCGCCGTATCCTCGACCCCGAGCAAGACCTTGGCATGGCCCACCGAAAGAAGATTCTTGGACAAGTAACCCTGCAATTCGCCGTCGAGCGATAGCAGGCGCAGCGTATTCGCCACGCTCGCACGCGCCTTGCCCACCCGCTCGGCTGCCGCTTCCTGCGTGAGGTCGAAATCGCGAATCAGGCTGGCGTAGCCGTAGGCCTCTTCGAGCGGATTCAGCCCCTCGCGCTGCAAGTTTTCGATCAGGCCCAGCGCGGCCGAAGACGCGTCGCCCGCCGCCACCAGCCGCGCCGGGATCGTCTTGATCTTGAGCAGCTGAAACGCCCGCCAGCGCCGCTCTCCCGCGATGAGCTGGTATTTGCCATCGGCCAGACGACGCACCACCACCGGCTGCAACAAACCCTCGCTGCGAATGCTCTCGGCCAGCTCCTGCAATTGCTCGGGGGCGATTTCCTTGCGCGCCTGAAACGGACTGGGCGCGATGGCCGTGACCGCGACTTCAATAAACCCTCCCGGCGCCGCCGTCGGGGCGGAAGCAGGCGTGGCGGATTCCGCAGCAACGGGAGCGGCGGGTTTGGCGGGCGCGGCGGCGGCGATGAGACCGCCCAGACCGCGACCCAGACGAGATTTTACGTTGGCCATGGAAGTTGTGTTAAAAAAGCAGGTGTAAACGGCGAGGTGCGATTAAAAGCCGGCGCGGCTCACTTGCCACCGGGGACAAATAAAACCTGCCCCACCCGGAGTTTGGTGGGATCGGCCAGCTTGTTGGCGTTGACGATATCGGCAACCTTGCCGCCGGTTTTCTGCGCGATGCGCGACACCGTATCGCCGGGCGCGACCGTATAGCTGATCCCCTCCTTGGGGAAATTATCCGAAAAAGTCGCGGGCGCGGCCGGAGTAGCGGCCGCGGCACGGGCGCGGGTCGCACCGTCGAGCGCGGCATTGGTCTGGCGCGCGAGATTTTCCATCTGGGTGGCGACGGTGGAAAGGATGTCAGTCTTGTTGGCGCCGTCGGCGGCCTTCAGATCGCGGGATAAATCAGCGATAGCGGTGTTGAGCTGGGCGAGCGTCACGTAGCTGCGCTCCGCCCCGGCCGCCGCTTTGGTAAGACGCGAGTTCTCGGTTTCGAGTTGCTCGACCCGCAGCGAAAGCTCGCCGACGCGCTGCAACACCAGCCGCACATCCTCGCGCAAATTGGCGAGTTCCACGGCGGGCGACGGGACGGGCTGGGCGCACACGAAAGAGGAAGCCAACAAGGACCAAACCAAAAACGAAACAACAACGGCGTAACGCATGATGTACCGACTATGGGGCGGCGCTGGACGAAAAAACAAGGGCGGAGGCGCGCCGCCTTACTTCGGCGTCGGCGACGCAGGCGGCTACAAGGCCCAATGCGCAACGTCTGGGGCTTTGTCGCTCGCTGCGATCGAACTCATACCAATTACATCACGGTTTGAGACTTTAGCATGACCCGATCTATCCCCGACCACCGGTCGAGCATGTCGCAAACAAAAGGCTCATTTCGAACCATAATCATTATCAGTTGGAGTTCCGACTATAGCCGGTCTCGGAAAACTACACCCCCTCCCTCCTTACCAGCTTACTAGATCGTGTCGTCACGAGATTTTATTGACGGCGAGAAACGGGAGTCCATGCGTATGGTTCGATGAAAGAAAGCCACCGGAGGCATGACATATCGGATCAAATTTGGGCGATACTGGAGCCTTT
>CANIWJ010000029.1 GCA_947471035.1 Verrucomicrobiota bacterium | reverse complement strand
ATGTTACTCGAAGCGGCCAGGTTGTTCGAAGCGACCGTAGCCGCGTAGTTGGTGTTAATTACAACAGACATGTTAATCTTCCTTGATTTAAGCTACCCTGTCCGTAGGGCGACGGGTCAGAAGGGGATCTGAACCAATCCGACTGAGGTATTAACCCCAGCTGCTTCTTAATACGGCTCATAGTAGCGAAATCTTTAATCTGAATGTAACGAAACATCGGGACGTAATCCTGTCGCCTCCGCTCAAACCCTGCTTTGGCTAGATCTCCTCCGCCCTGTGAACACCTTACGTTTCATTCGTTTTCTTCTCCCTTTGCTCGCTCTCCTGTCCGCCGCCGGCTGCACCAGCCTTAAGCGCATCGTTAAGCCGGATCGCAACCCCGCCGCGCTCCAGGAGATTTTCGTCGCGACCAACCTTAATGATAATCACGGCGTGGCCCGTCACCTCGCCACCGCCCTGCGCGCCCGCGGCCTGCGGGCTGAATCCGGCCCGCTAACCATGCTCCAGGCCTCCGCTCAAGCCGTGCTGACCTACGATGACCGCTGGAGCTGGGACTTCGGCGAGCACATGACCTACCTGCGTCTCGATTTACACGATCCGGGTGAGCTCCAACCCTACGCCACCGCCACGCGTACCCGCTTTATCGCACGCTCCACCAATCTCGATCTGGATTTGCCGCCGCTCGTCGCCGAGCTGCTCGCCCCGGTTAAAAAATAACGCACATCGTTCCCGCCTCGTGTCACTCGCCCCGCAAAAGCTTTCGCTCTTCTATCGCCAGCTCGCCCAGCAACTGACCGCCGGGCTCACGCTGGCGCAGGCCCTGCGCGCCCCCTCCGCCGCACCGACCGGAGATTGCCACCGCCTCGCCAACCTGGCCGAGGCGGGACAATCGGTGCGCACCCTCATCGCCGCCGCCGGGCCGTGGCTGCCCGAACATGACCGCCCCTTCCTCACCGCCGCCGCCGAGGCCGGCCGTCTGCCCTTGGTGCTCAACAATCTCGCCGAGCGTTACGCGCAGATTCACACCACCCGCATCCGCGTCGCCCTGGCCTGCGCGTATCCCTTGCTCGTATTTCATTTCGGCGCATTGATTTTCCCGTTTCTGCGCCTGATCGACTTCGAGCACGGCCTCAACTGGAGCCTGTCGGCCTACCTTGGTGGACTGCTCGCCCTGCTTCTCCCCGTCTGGGGCGGTGGCGCGGTGTTTTACCTTCTGCTGCGCAAACGCCACCCGCTCGCCCTCGGTCTGCTTGACCGCCTGCCAGCCATCGGTGGCTACCGCGAAAATCAGGCGCTGGCCGACTTCGCCTTTGCCTTGGGCAACCTGCTCGAAGCCGGCGCCCCCATCGGCTCCGCCTGGCTCGACTCCGGGCGCATCGCCCGTCGCCCCAGCCTCGAAACCGCCTCAGCCCGCATCCATGCCGTCATCGAAAACGGTCAGGCTCCCGGGCCGCACCTGACCGCCACCGGCGTGTTTCCCGCTGAATTTGTCGCCCGCTACCTGACCGGTGAACGCACCGGCAGCCTCGACGCCTCCCTGCTTGCCCTCGCCGCCGATTACCAAAGCCGGGCCAACCAACGCCTCGTCGTGGCCTCGATGCTCTACCCCGGAATCCTCTTCGGCGTGGTTGTGCTGTTGGTCGGCTATTTCGTGATTAGCTTTTACGCCGGTTATTTCGGCACCCTAAATCGTCTGGCCGACGGCATGTGATCCCCCCTCCTGCCACGACGCCGACAACGCTCTCTCTCTGCTCATGGACCAATCCGAACACGACCCGCTGCACGGCAAAACCCTCGAACACGTCGTCACCACTTTGGTGGAACACTACGGCTGGGAAGAGCTGGCCGGCTACGTGACCATCCGCTGCTTCACCCACGACCCGAGCATTAAATCCAGTCTCGTTTTCCTGCGCAAAACCCCTTGGGCGCGCGCCAAAGTCGAACAGCTCTACGTCCGGCTCAGCCGCGCCAAGTGAACGCATGGCACAAGGCCACGCCCGCCGCGTCCGCCTCGTCGCTCGCCAACATGCGCCCGTGGCCTAGCAAGGCCATCACGGTGCGCGCCATCTGTTCCTTGCTCGCACGCCCCGCGCCCACCACCGCCTGCTTCACCCGTAGCGGCGCGTATTCCCAAACTTCCTCGTGCCCGTGTACCGCCGCCGCCGCGATCGCCGCGCCGCGCGCCGCGCCCAGGATCTGCGCAGTCTGAAAGTTCTGCACGTAAATCGTCTGCTCCAGCGCCACGTGACGAACCTCAAAATCCTTTAAAAACGCCGTCACCGCCGCCGAGATTTCCCCCAACGCGAAGGCCATGCTCCGCTTCGCCGGCACGCTCACGGTTTGGCAGCGCAAAAGCACCGGTTCCCGCCCGGATCGAAACTCGATCAAGGCCAGCCCGGTGCCACGCAACGACGGATCAATGCCCAGAACTTGCCCGGAAAACGCCACCCGCTGCGTGCCCTCCAGCGGATGCCCCGCCGGACCCGCCGCCCGCCGCACCGCGCTCACCGGCACCACCGAACCCACCGGCAAGCCCGCCAGGCCGCCCGCCTTGCCCTTGCCGAGCGTGCCGCCGGCCAGTTTCGCCGCCCAGAGTTGTCGCACGTTTTTTGAAGCCATGGGTTGTTCGCCTCCAGCCTCAGCCCAACAAGAGCTTCAGTCCAGCCGCCGCGCTCAATAACAATGCGAGCCGTTCAAACCACGTTTGCGAAACCCTCGGCAGCGCCCAGCGCCCGACCAGCGCCCCCGCCAGCACCGCCGGAACGAGCACCAGATTAAAACGCACACTCTCCGGAGTGATCAGCCCCAGCCCGACCATGAACGGCACCTTGAATAGATTCAGCAGGAGAAAAAACACCGCGCTGGTGCCGATAAACGCCAGCTTCGGCAGACGCATCGCCAGCAGGTAAATCGCCATGAGCGGCCCCGCCGCATTCGCCACCAGTGTGGTGAACCCCGCCAGCACTCCGATCATCGGCGCGAACCACACCCCATGCTCCGCTACGTTGCCACTGCCCGCGCCGCGTTTACGCCACAGGTGCAATCCCACCAACGCGACCACGATGCCACCCACCAACAAGCGCGCCTGCCGGTCGTCGATCCGCCCCAAAGCCAGCGCCCCCAGCACTACGCCCGCTCCGGTCCAGAGAAAGAGCCGCCGCAGGTGTTTCCACTCCGTGTGTCTCCGATAGGAAAACACCGCCACCAGATCACCGCAAAGCAGCAAGGGCAGCACGAAGCCACTTGCTTGTTTGGTCGGCAGCAAATTGGCGAATATCGCCACCGACAGCATGCTCACGCCGGGCACGCCGGTCTTGGAAAGCCCCACCACCAGCGCGGCCAGCCCGGCCAAAACCCATTGATTAAGGTCGAAATTCATGCCGCGGCTCCGGTCCAAGGGGAAAATACACCCGCCGCCACGGAAAACATCTCCCACGCCCCGAGTTCGGCGGCGGGAGGCTCCGTGCCGGTCGCGAGCACCTGGCGGTCCTCCCCCAGTGCAGCCCAGAACCGCCGGCGCCGGGTCGGGTCCAATTCGCCCAGCACATCGTCCGCCAGCAGCACCGGCTCGATCCCGCTGCGCCCGCGCACATAGCCGACCTGCGCGAGGCGAAGCGCGAGCACCAGGCTGCGTTGCTGTCCCTCAGAGCCATAATCACGCGCCGCCCGCCCGCCGACCCGCAGCTCCAAATCGTCACGATGCGGTCCGGACAAAGAGCTGCGAAATTGCAGATCGCGCGGGCGGCTTTTTTCGAAATGCGCCCGCCACCCGGCGGCGTCGCCCGCCTCGGTATCCGCCGCGTAGGCCAGCGTAGCCGGCTCGGCCGCATCGCTCAACCGCGCGTAGGCCTCGGCCGCGTGCGGTGCGAGGGCCGCAATCCCAAGCTGGCGCGCTTCCACCAAGGCCGCCGCCGCCTCGGCCAGCGGAGCCTCGAAAGCCGCGATTTCACCGGCCGGGGCCGAGCGTTTGAGCAATGAATTGCGCCCTTCTAACGCGCGATGATAACGCGTCAGTGTGGAAAAGTAGGCCGCGTCCACCCCGGCGAGTGCGAGGTCGAGCCAGCGCCGCCGCAGGGCGGGTGCGCCGCGGATGAGTTGCTGGTCTTGCGAGGAAAAAACCACCGTCGGGAAACGCCCGATAAAGTCCGCCAGCCGCGTCACCCGTTCCCCATCGCAGGTCACTTCCTTGCCGCCGGATCGCAGGGTGATCACGACCCGGCTGGGCCCGAATTTTTCGTGCTCGAACTCGGCCGCGAGCGCGCCCTCGCGTTTGCCCTGCGCGATCAGGAGTCCGGTGTCGGCGGTGCGGAAGGAGCGCAACGCAGTCACGAAACCAACCGCTTCGAGCAGGTTGGTTTTCCCCTGCCCGTTCGGGCCGACGAAAAACTGCTGCCGCCCCGAAAAGCAAAACTCCGCCAACGGTATGTTGCGGAGGTTTTGCAGGGTGAGATGGCGCAGGCGCATTAAGGCGTGTCTGGGGTTAAATTCCGCCCGGCGCCAAGGCCCTAGACTTTTACCAAAAAGAGATCGGGCCGCATCACGCCCTCGGCCACCTGATTGACCGTGCCGGTCATGCGAATGGCGAAATCCGGACCGATCTTGATCCCGATCTGGCCGCCCGGCATGTGCACCGTCACGTCACCATCGACCAGACCGAGCTTGTGCGCCACCGCCGCCGACGCACTCGAACTGCTACCCGAGGCCAGGGTATAGCCCGCGCCGCGCTCCCAGATTTCGATGCGGATATTGGCGCGATCGATGACCTGGAGGAATTGGACGTTGGTCTTGCGGGGGAAATTCGGGTGCGTCTCCAGATGCGGGCCATAACGGTGCGCCAGCTCGGGCGAGACTTCCGGCAGCGGCAGCACACAGTGAGGGTTTCCGATCGTGGCCGAGCAATAGGTGAAGGTGCGGTCGAGCACGGTGATCTGCTCGTTGATCACTTCGCGCTCCGCTCCGACGTGCGGGATCTTCGAGCTGATAAAGCTGACCTTCCCCATCTCGACCGTGATCAGCGCGCCATTCTGCTTGATCTCGGATTCCACCACACCGCCGGGAGTCTCAATGGTAAAAACCGGAGCGGTGGCCAGCTTGGCGTCCCAGAGGTAACGGGAAAAAATCCGGATTCCATTGCCAGACTTTTCCGCCTCGGAGCCGTCGGGGTTAAAAATCCGCAGACCAAACTGGGCCTTGGTGGTGGGCAAGGGTCCCCAGAGAATACCGTCGGAACCGACGCCAAAATTACGATGGCAGATCACCCGGATCTGCTCGACCGAGGGTTCGGTCCAGCCGGGAAAATCGGCCGGATTCATGACGATGTAGTCGTTGCCGAGGGCATGGTATTTAAAGAAGCGCATAAAGAACGGTTAGCTTGGAGCGACGGGCGGGGAGCCAGAAAGAAAAAAAGCCACGACAGACCGTGTTATCCACCACCACTGCCCGATTGCGTCACCCGATTCAAACTTCGACCACGCAGGTGTCGGCCAACAAATCGTGAATGCAGCGGCGGTCTTCGCGAAAAATCAGCAAGGGATCGACCAGTGCGAGCAGGCTCCCGACCACGGGAATTAAAGTCAAAAGCTGCATCACAAAGGACCGCAGCATGATCACTTGGGCGAAACCCGCCGGCGAACCGTCAGTGCGCACGATGCGGATTTTTAACCAGAGTTTCCCCAAGGTCTGCCCCCGGTTGCAGAGCAGCCAGGTTTGCACCACCAGGATAACCATCAAGGGCAGCAAAACCACGAGTAGCGGACCGGCGAGGTGTTGGGTGAAATACACCGGATCCACCGAGTCACTGCTGATATGGCCCGACATCGATTGAGACTTAAAACTGAGGGCCATCCAGAGCAGGCCGGGGCCGATGCCCACGATATTGACCAACCCATCCAAACATACCGCCGCCAACCGGGTGCCGCGCCCGGCCAGTTTCGGCCCCTCCTCCACCGATTCGCGAGTGACGGCGGATACGAAAGGCCGGTTTGGCACCCCGCCGCCAAAGGCGGAGGATAGAGGGGGAGGGCTGGCGGAAACCCCTAGAATGGTCGCGACCGGCACCCAATCGGTCATGCCTTCGCGCCAGATCAAATCCGTCCCGGCCACCGTCCCGGCCGCCAGTTGGGCACGGACTTCAGCCTCGGTGAAAGGCCCGGTTTGCTGTCCATTGCGGCCAAGGTAAAAAAGCATACGACGGGTATGGACCAAATTGCCGTCAGCGCCAGAAGGAAGCGGACCCACTTATTCTCATTCGCGTTCAACTTGAGCTGAATTGGCCGGGGACGGCCAACCCTACATCCGACGTTTTGAGTAGCGTTGGCCGTCCCCGGCCAATTTCGGTTATAGGCTCAACTTGATCGGCGAATTGGAATAGACGCAAAAAAGCCCGCGTCCGGGAAGGAGGCGGGCTGTAGGGCGAGGCGTTTATCAGGCGATCGCGGCGAGGTAGTTGGCCTCGGCAGCGTCCCAGTTCACCACGTTCCAGAAAGCGGCGATGTAGTCGGGGCGACGGTTCTGATAGTTCAGGTAGTAAGCGTGCTCCCAAACGTCGAGACCGAGCACAGGTTTGCCTTCGATACCGGCGACGGCCTTGCCCATCAGCGGGCTGTCTTGGTTGGCGGTGGAACCGACCGCGAGTTTCTTGTCGGCGGTGACAATCAACCACGCCCAACCGGAACCGAAACGGGTGGCGCCGGCCTTGGCGAAGTCTTCCTTAAACTTGGCCAAACCGCCGAGCTCGGCCTCGATGGCGGCGGCGAGTTTGCCGACCGGAGCGCCGCCCTTGCCGGGGGCGATTACGGTCCAGAAAAAGGTGTGGTTCACATGGCCGCCGGCGTTGTTGCGCACGCCGCCACGGATGGCCTCGGGCACTTGGGAGAGATCAGCGAACAGCTTTTCGACCGGGAGATCGGCCAGCGCGGCGTGGTCCTTGAGCAGGTTATTGGCGTTGGTGATGTAGGCTTGGTGATGCTTCGAGTGATGGATCTCCATCGTCTTGGCGTCGATGTGAGGAACGAGCGCGTCGTAAGCGTAGGCAAGTTTGGGCAGTTCGTAAGCCATGGTCAGATATGTGAATGAGGTTAAAAATACTGGGATGGGTCGCGAACGTGTTAACACCTTCCAACGCCGTCAACTCCGCGCGGGGTTTTCCGCAGTAGGCAAAAACCTACCCGCACTGAACCGGTCAGGCTTAGCGAACCGAAGCCGCCAGAGCCACCGGGGTAGCCTTCACCAGGGCGTTGGCCAGTTCCAGGCCCGAACTCTTACGCGCATCGGAGTGGAAGGTCACATAGACCGAACCCACCAAATTATCCGCAGTGACCAACGTCGAATCGTTGGCGGCGTTATTCGCGCCACGCACCGTCCAACCAGCTTCACTACGGGTTTCCAAACGGTGAGCTACCAGCTCGCCGAAATTATTGCGGTAAACCACCACGCCACCAGCACTTAGACGGTCAAACTCGGTCGTGCGCACCACCAGCACCGAACCATCTCCGAAATAGGGTAGCATCGAGGATCCTTCGACCCGCATGACCGTGGCCCCGGCGCGCTCGGCCAACTGGCCCGCATCGCGCAATACCGTATCGAGGCTGACCGCGCAGACCGGGGTGACCGCCGCCGGTCCCGTCGCCACTTCGGCCCGGGCCAGAGTGCCCACCGCGAGAGCCGCGATGAAAATCCGAACCAGTGAACCAAGACCAGAGAAAGCGGGGGCGGATTTCATGCCCCCACAATACTTTTTTTACGTCTTCACCGGCAGATGGTCCCTACCCCAGACCCACCCAAGCCCTTCACCCACAAGCACGCGGTCCATACCCTAATGCACACTAGGGGGTTCACCCTGCCCGGCGCTAGGGTATCCCGACTGCGACCGGGGGTATTCCGTTTCCGGGGTTTCCCGGTGGCGCTTACCCTTGTTTTAAAATCGCTGCTGCCACCGCCGCGCCACTGGCCATTGCGCCCTGAATCGAGGCCGAGGTCGTGTGGTCACCACACCGCCAAACCCCCACCGGCGAACGCTCCAGCGCATACCCTCGCCCCGGCCGCGCCAACACCGGCAAAGCCCGCCGGATACGCTGCACCGCCAACGGCCGCCAATCCCCGGCCTCAGCCCCAAAATAGCCTGAATGCTCCTCACGAAGAACCCGGATCAGGGTGGCGTTCGCTTCCGCGCCACCCAAACCCGGTTCTCCAAGCACGGTCGTGGATACCAAGGTCTGCCCGGCCGGCGCATACTCCGCCGCCACATCGCTCGGCACCGCCAACGTATTCACCAAGCCGCTTCCCATGCCGTTTAACCACAACACGGGCTCCCCGGCCAGCGGACTGCGCGGTGCCGACCATTGTACGCAGGTCACGCCGCGCCACGCCGCCTCGCTGCCTCTCCCATCCAGCCCCAGCACCGCCTCGGCGCCTGCCTCCACCGCCACCACCACTTCGCGGGCCCGCAGCGTTTCTCCTGAGGCAAGAACGACCTGCCCTTCACGCACCGACCGCGCCGCTTCACCCAGCCGCAAAGTCCCCGGCCGCAAGCCCGACGCCAGTTGCTCCGGGATACGTTGCATGCCTCCCGCCGGGAGCGCCGCCGCCCCCCGAGCAAACATGCCGTAAACGAAAAACAACATCGCCGCCGGGGTACTCAACTCACGTTCCAGAAAAATTCCGCTCAACCAGGGCCGTAAAAACCGCTCCCGCATAAGCGGGGAAAACCCCCTCCGCGCCAGCTCCTCCGCCGTGCTAAGGATTTCGCCGCCCCCCGCTACGTTGCCTGACGGCCAGCCATCCGCCGCCGTGCCCCGCGTCGCCGCCAATCGCAAGGCACCCACCAGGAGTTTATCGCCCAAGGTCCCCACCGGCGCACGCAACGTCTCCCAAAACCGCCCCGGCCGACGCCAGGGATCACTCACCCGGGCCGCCCCCTCCGGCGTGGCCATCCGTGCTCCGGGTTCAAATTCCCCCAATCGCAAAGACCCGTAATCCAGTGCCGCCCGCGCCGCCGGATACGCAGTGAGCAACACCTGAAACCCCCGATCCAGCCGAAAGCCCTCAACTTCATCCGTGCGCACCCGCCCGCCCGGCGCGTCGCTTGCCTCGACCACGACGCAATCCACCCCGCGCGCCTGTAAAGCCCGGGCGCAGGTGAGTCCCGCCAGCCCCGCTCCGATTATGACCACATCATGCATGCCCCGCCACTCACCTGACCGGCACCAACTCGGATTTGATTCGTTCCACCAACGCGAGCGCGGACAAGGCCGCCCCCTCCACTCTCGGCCCGCCAAACGCATCCCCGGCAAAACCCAGTTGCTCCTCCGGCCACCACACATACGGCGCGGGATACGTGGTGCGGGCCCGGCTGTATTTCCACCGGTGTAAGGTCGCGCTGGCTATGGGTGCGCCCAACAACTCCTCCGCTTCCGAACGCACCAGCTCCAAAACTTCCAGATCCGTGCACCCATAGTGCTTGGCGGAAAACTCCGGGGTGAAGTGCAGCGTCACCGCCGGCACGTTGGGCGAGACGCCTTTGTTTTGGTTATCTGACGCCCACGCGATACACCCGCTTTCCGGCCGCACTCCATCCGCCGCCAGTCGGCTGCGTCCGGCCAGCGTCACCAAAAAAGCCAGACAACAATCGTAAGTGAGCGCCGCCAGCCCGCTGGCCAAGGGCTCCGGCAATACGAAACCGCCCGCCTTGAGCAAGGCCAGCGACTGAGGCACAGGTGCGGTAAGAATGATACGCTCCGCCCGCACACAGCCCTGGTTCTCTACATCCACGCACCAATGGTCGCCGCAACAACCTATGGCAGTCACCTTGTGCTCGCGCTTCACGTCCAGCCCCTCGGCCAGACTTTTCGGAACCGCCGTCATGCTGGGGCTGCCGACATGACGCCGATGCATCGTGCCCGGCCAGCGGGTCACCACTCCCTCCCGTTCCCAACGATCCACCCAGGTTAAAAAAGCCGGATCCTTGGCCGTGAAATACTGCGCCCCTTGATCGAAAACCGCCTCGCCGATCCGCTTGGTGGACATCCGTCCGCCGAAGCCCCGGCTTTTCTCCAACACCGTGACCCGCGCCCCCGCGTCATGCAGCGTGCGCGCCGCGAGGAGTCCTGCTATGCCAGCGCCAACAATAACGGTGTTATGAAGCATGAAAAAAAGGGATGCGTAAGGGGCGAAATCTCAAAACCGCCATCAAGCAACCCGCCCCAGCAAATGATGCAACGCGTCCGCTAAATTTTCGTGGCGAAACCGATAGCCGCTCTCCCGCAGCACACCCGGCCTCACCCGCTGGCTGGCCAGCAAAGCCTCGTCCGCGAGTTCGCCCAACGCCAGCCGCAACACACTCGCCGGCAGGGGCAGAATCGCCGGTCGGCCGAGCACCTTGCCCAGACCATGCGCGAAGTCTCGGCTGGTCACCGGAACCGGAGCCACCGCATTGAGCGGCCCGTGCACCTCCGGCGTAGACAACGCGTGCCCGATTACGCCGACCAGATCGTCGATCGAAATCCACGACCACCACTGGTCTCCCGCTCCCACCGGGCCGCCCAAACCGAGCCGGAAAGGAGTTAACATTTTGGCCAACGCGCCCCCGGCCGGCGAGAGCACGACTCCGGTACGCAAATAAACCCGCCGCGTGCCCGCCGCATCGAGCGGCGCCCAAGCCTGCTCCCAGGCCCGCGTGACCTCGGCCAGAAACCCCGCCCCGGCCGGACTCTGTTCGTCCAGCCAAGCTTCACCGCCCTCGCCGTAATACCCGATCGCCGAGCCACCCACCACCACGCGCGGCGGGCGCGCCCTCGCCGCCAGCGCTTCGGCGAGCAAACGCGTACCAGCCACCCGGCTCTCGCGGATGAGCCGCTTGCGCTCGGGCGTCCAGCGCGCGTCCGCGATGCCCGCGCCCGCCAGATGCACCACCGCGTCGAGCTCGCCCGCCGCTTCGAGCTCCAGCCCGGCCGCCCCCGCCTCAGGATTCCAAAACACCTCATCCGGGCCGCGCGGCGCGTGCCGCACCAGCCGCAGCACGGTGTGGCCCTGCGTCTGCAAAAACGGCACCAAGGCGCGCCCCACCAGCCCCGAGGCGCCACTCACCAGCACGCGCAGCGCGGGCGCACCCGGATGGTCCTGCGCGAAGCGAAGGTCATCGCGCGTCACCGCCTGCCGATAGGCAAACAGCGCCCGCAACTTCTCCCGTACCCAAGCGCCACCGAGTAACCGTCCCACCGCCCCACCGGGTAACGCGTAAGCGATGCGATCACGAAGCTCGCACCCTCCATCGGCGCAATCCGTAAACTCATGGCGATGATCCCAGCGTGCGAAAGGCCCGCGCAATGCCACATCGCGAAAAAGCCGTCCCGGTACATAATCGCGATGTTCCGCCTCCCATCGCAGACGAAACGGACCGAGTCGGTTTTCGAGCGTCACCCGTGCGCCAGCCTGCAAACCAGTGCCGGCACGAGCCACGACCGTGACCTTTTCCCACGGCGGGGCGAGTCGCTCCAAGGCCCCCGGAGCCTCGTGCCAGGCAAAGGCGGCGACGGCGGAAGCAGGCAGGCGCACGGCACGCTCAAACACGTCGTCCGCCTGAGTCTCCGTGCTCATGATGCGTTCTCGGCTGCCTGAGTCCGTTTTCCCCGACGGCAAGCGTCGGAGCAATACCTTACCTCGTCCCAGACCTTCTCCCACTTTTTCCGCCAGTTAAAAGGCCGCGCGCAGACCGCGCAGAGTTTGGCGGGCAAGTCGGACTTTTTTCGCATCTTGGGCATGGGTATAGGGTAAGCCATGCAAGATGCACAGTAGACCAAACTCCGCCACTCCGGGGCGGAGTTTGAGTCATGACGCGGAACGAAGCTCAATGACCGGCCGCAGGTGTGTGCTCGGCAGGCGCGGGCACGGCATGGGCAGCAGCCGGGGCGGCGGCATGCGGATCGGGGTGCGCGCCGGCGGCGGGCGCGGCCTTGGCTTCGTCTTCCGGCGCGGCGGCAGACTCGACCTGATCGTTATCCTTCAGCAGCTCCACCCGGCCGGTATCGAGATCGTAACGGGCGGCAAGTACGGTGAGGTGGCCTGCCTTCACAGCGGCGGCCAGAATGGGATCGCTGGCGCGCAAGGCGTCCGCAGTCATTCGCGCGTGCTTCGCCACCGTATTATCCACATGGTCCCCGGACCGACCTTCGGTAGCCTTCACGGCGGGTGCGATCGACTCCACTATGGAACCGATGTGACCATCCGCATGGCCGCCAGCCACCGCCGCCGCCACCGCGCCGCAGCGCTCGTGCCCGACCACAAGCAACAAGGACGCCTTCAGGTGCTCCACCGCGTATTCGATGCTCCCGATCACGTGGTCGTCGATCACGTTACCCGCCGTGCGAATGACAAAAATATCCCCCAATCCCTGGTCGAAATAAACCTCGGGTGCGACCCGGGAATCGGAGCAGGTTAATATGATCGCGAAGGGTTGCTGCCCCTTGGCCAAATCCTCTCGGCGACCGATGGTCTGGTCCGGGTGCAACATGCGCCCCTTGAAGAAGCGGCGATTACCCGCCAGCAGCAGGTCAAGCGCGCCGGAGTTGTGCCCGTCCCCAGCTGCGGCGGGCGCGGCCGCTTCGGCATTACCGAACAGCGGAGAGGTGATCACGCCGCAGGCGCAACCGACAAACAAGGACGTGGCCAGAAGACGCCCTAAAAAGGAGGCCGGAGTAGAGAGAGCCATGGGTTAAATAAGGGAATATATGGAAACGTACCGCGACGAATGCCGCAGCAGCGTGGTCCTCTCTATCGGCTCTCCCGGCTTTAGACTTAAGTACTTTTACGGCGTGCTTTGCAGATACCGAACCGCGTGGTCGGCGTGCTGCGTCACCCTTTAGCGTTTACGGCGCGGGACCCCAGCGCTTCGTAAAGGGATAGTAGATAAAAAGCGGGCGACCCACCGCATCCTTGGCCGGCACCGTGCCCCAGTAACGACCATCCAGACTGTTGGCGGAATTATCGCCCATCGCCATGTATTGATGTTCGCCGACCGTGACCTCGGCCCCGCGCCGGAAAGCGCCTTCATTGCGATAACCGACGTAGCGCTCCGCCTGATGCGCGTTTTTATCGAACGCCGGCGCACCTGTGATCGGAGCACCATTCCGGTAAAGGGTGAAATCAGCAATGCGCAGGGTGTCGCCCGGCACGCCGACCAGCCGCTTAATGTAGTATTGGTCGCCCCCCATGCGCGCCAGATCGGGGATGTTGCCGGTGCGAAACACGAAGCCATCACCGACCTTGGGCCGCACGAAATGATAACTCACCCGGTCCACGAACAGTTGGTCGCCAGTCAAAATATCGAAGGACAGCACACGCTCGCCCGCGCGCACCGTCTTGCCGGTGCGCAGAAAGTAGGCGCGTTGCGGCCCGGCGGTAGTGGCGATGGAGGCCTCGGCCAGCCGGCCGGCCAGCCGCTCCGCGTTCATGATCTCGCCCAGCGAGCGTTTATCCCCGGGGAAAAACGTGTCCCGCAACACCCAGTCCATGTCGAAATCCAGCGGCACGCGCACCAGGGCGGCACGATTGCCCACGAAGATGCGGTATTCGCGCTGCCGGTCCGGCAACACCAGCCAGGAGCGTCCCGCCACTTCGGTGAACGAAATCAATCCGCGCCCGTTTCCGCCCAGCGGCAAGAGCACCTCGCCGCTTTCTGGCGCATCGACGCGCCGGGGCGAGGCCCCGACCGCCAGGAACCCCACCGCCTGCCCGAGCACGGAAGGCTCCTCGGCCTTGCTCGTGTAAATCTGCCCGGTCATTCCGTAATAGGATGGCCACATCGAATTGGTCGGGATCTTGAACGGCTGAACATAAAACGACCGCAACCCGAGGATGACGATCGCCGCCACGAGAAAAAACTCCACGTTCTCGACCAGACTGGATTTCGGGTAATGCGGGCCGCCGGTGCGACGCAGCACAAGTTCGAGCGCGTCGATGCCCAGTTTCAGTTTGGCGGTGTCGGCCCGCTCACGCAGCAGTTGGCGGACTTGGCCGGAGGCCGCCCCAAGCGCCGCCAGGTCGGCGGCGGACAGCACGTCACGCCGGTAGTTGACCACCTTTTGGGCGAGTTCCAGCCAGTCGTTGGCAAGGCTGCGGGTTTTGCGGTGCTGGGAAGCGAAAAGACCAAACATGGTGGGTAAGTTGCCCCCACTGCACGCGAATCAAGCCACCGCAGGAAGCAAAAACCCGCGTGGTGTGCGCGGGGCAAAACCACCTCTCACCATCTTGCCAGGCGATACCCACTTTGGATACAGATCCACTAGGAGGTTACGCTCCTCGGGCTTCAGGAAACTCGCCAGCAGTGACGCGGTGCCGGCAAGATACACGCCTGTCTCCCTATGTCGCTCGACCCCGCTTCGATCGCCAGCCCGTTTGCCCGCTCTTGGAAGGCACGCTGCAAGCGGAATCTGCGCTGCGGTGCCTTGGCTCGTAAACAAGCCTAGGTCAGCTCGTTATTCTTTAACTTGTGGTTCTTCGCTGTTTTGAGTGGGTGCAAAGACCGGGAAAGAACCGCTAATGCGGCGAGCCAAAGTCCGCCGCCGAGATTTCACCTGCCGACCAAGTCGGCCGACGCGGTCGATTCCTCGGCCAATGGCCTCGCTGGGAAAATGGCTAATTGCTTATTTAAGCAGTCATTACTGTATGTCGAGGCCATTGGCCGTAACGTCGAACACGGCCGTTTCGCAACGCGAAGCCACTCGCTCTCTGCCGCGCTCATTGAGCCGCGGCATTAGCGGTCAAACCAAAACTACCCACTGAAAACAGCGAGGAACCTAACTTGTCGTCCTCACCCGCCAGTTCGAGACACTCCATGGGGTCGGTTGCCACCTCCATCGCATTGAGACTGTGCGCGATGGAGGTAGAGCGTGAACATGAATAACTACTTAACGGCAAAAACCCTGCGCGATTAAACCGAGGACTGCGTTTTTTAGCATAAACCTTGTCTCCGAATTGTGACGCACCCAAGCCGACAACGGCACGCAACTTGCGCCGCGCCCCGCCACACCCGCCATGTTTCGCCCCCTGCTCACCCTTCTCGTTGTCGTTTTCCTAAGCGTCGCCCAACTGCCCGCCGCGCTCTTCATCGAGCCCACCGGCATCGACGTCGCCACCGTCATTCCCCCCGCCCCGGAAGACGATTCCCCGGCCGGCCTTGCCGACCTCGAAACCGTGCTCGCGATCCAGGCGGATCGCACCCCCGAGCAACTCAAACGCGTCGAACGCGTCGCCAACCAGACGATTTTTACCTTCGCCCAGCCTGAGCTCGGCCCTTGGTTCACGGCGGAAAATCTGCCCGTCACGGCCGCGTTTTTCAAAACCATCACCCAGGAAAGCTACGCCGTGGCCACCACCGGCAAACGGCTCTGGACCCGCCCCCGGCCCCACCTCCGCGACCCGCACGTCAAACCCCACCCCCGCGCCTCCCGCAGTGCCTCCTACCCAAGCGGACACTCCAGCGACGCCGCCACCTGGTCCATCATTCTCGACGAGCTCTACCCCGATCATCGCGACGTCTTCGCCGCCCAGGTTCGCGAGGTCATGTGGTGCCGTGTGCTCGGCGGCTCCCACTACCCCAGCGATACCACCGCCGGCCGCATCCTCGGCGAAGCCATCGGCCGTGAGATGCTCAAAAGCCCCGCGATGAAAATCGCCCTCGACGACGTTCGCCGCGAACTCGCTCCCTTCGCCGCTTCCGTGCTGCCACCTCCCCCTCCACCGCCCCCGCCGGTGCCCGTCGTGCCTTCCTCCGTGCCCGACGCCGCCGCCCCCGCGCTCGCGCCGGCGGCAGCACCCGCGTCGCCTCCGGCTCCCGCTCCGGTCCCGCTCGGATCAAACCCGCGCTAACTCCGCCCTAACTCAACGAACACCACAGCGCAGGGCGGCAAGGTCAGCGCCAGCGCGTAGTCCCCGCTCAAGTCCAGCGTTTCGTCGCGCAGCACGACCGGCTCGCCCGCCCGCCGCAAAGCCTCGATCTGGTCCGCTTTGGGATAATCCGGTGCCCCCATCGCCCGCCACGCGTGCAAGGCGTTACCCCGCTCGTTGTCCACGATCCACACCCGCACCCGATAGCGACCGTGCAAACCGTTGAAGTGAAATGCATCCGCCCGCTCCGCCCCCCGTGTTTTCCAGTCCCCGCCGCCCAGATCGGTCTCCACCACCTCGGGCAGATTCCAGGTCAATAACCGCACATCGCCCGCCGTCGAACGCGAGGCCCGCACCGAAGCCGCCGCCAGCGGCAGCTCCGCGTCAAACATCTGCGCCAGCCAGCGGAAGGCGTGAAACACCGGCTTCTTCACCCCGTGTTGATTCACCAGTCCGTATTTGCCGGTGAAGGGCCGCAGACTCAGCCCGCTTTCCTCAAAAATATCGCTCACCGTCCACCACATGTAGGAATCCACCAGACCGGAGACTTCTTTGATGGTTTGCAGCGCGAAAGCGGCGGTGAACGCCGTGTCCTTGCCATAAACGTCCTCGTGCGCCGGAGAAGAGTTCCACTCCGTGAAATGCAGTTCCGCCTCCGGAAACGCCGACGCCGCGATTTGCACCCGCACCCGCTCCACATCGCCCCGCATGCCGCGCATGCCGCGGTAATACATCGGCCCGTCCGGCACCCCGCGCACCAGATCCGCATCCACGCAATAATGATGCGTCGAAATGAAATCCAAGGGCACCTTCCGCTCCGCACAAAACGCCAGCAGATCCGGCACCCACATCGTTTTCGAGGTCGCCGGTCCGCCCACCCGCAATCGCGCATCGATCGCCTTCACCGCCAGCGCGGTATCGGCGTAGAGCTCAAAATAGTCCGCCATCGTCCCCGTCCAAAACGTGTTGTGCAGATCGGGCTCGTTCCACACCTCGAAATGCCAGGTCAACACCTCCGCGATTCCGAAGTGTTCCACCAGATGCGCCACGAAACGCCGCACCAGACGCGACCACTGCGCGCGTTCCTTTGGCGGAGTGATGTTGCCCCGATAATCAAATATGGTCTGCGGCCCGCTCGCCAACCGCGTCGGCATAAACCCGAGTTCGACAAAAGGCTTCATCCCCTGCGCGACGAAAAACTCGTAAATCTTGGTGGCATTTTGGAAGTTCAAACGCGGCCCGCCGTCCGCCTCCTCCCCGCCGTGCACCACGCCCACGTATTCGGTGAAAATTCCATGAAAGCGGATGCCGCCAAACCCGATCTCGCGCTGCACCAGCCGCACATGTTCGCGGAAATCCTCGCGCAAGGTCAGATAAGCGTGGCAAGAGCCGACGCCGCGCTGAAAAAACCGGTTAAAGGGCAGAGTCGAGCCAACGGCATCGACGACGACGGGGGTAGACGAAGTCATGCTTCCCAGCCTGCCCCGTCCCAAGCCAAGCACAAGCCGCGAGGCGTGTGCCGCCACGATTTCCTGACTCCGGTTTGGTCGTTGCCCGCCCCACATCCGAAACGGCACGCTGCCGCTTTAACCCAGCCGTAGCTCCCTATGCCGCTCGTCTCCCTTAATCCCGCCACCGGCCGCATTCTCGCCCGCTACCCGGCCCACACTCGCGCGCAGCTCGAGGCCCGCCTCGACGCCGCCCACACCGCCGCGCCCCTCTGGCGCGCCATGCCCCCCGCCCAACGCGCCCGCCACCTGCGCGCCCTCGCCACCGCGCTCCACCGCGAGCGCCACGCCCTTGCCGCCCTTATTACGGCCGAGATGGGCAAACCCCTCGCCGAGGCTCTGGCCGAAATCGCCAAATGCGCCGATTGCTGCCGCCACTACGCCCGCCACGGCGCCGCCCTGCTCCGCCCCGAACACCCCTCCTCCGCCCCCGCCGGAGTCTCCGTGCACTACGAACCGCTCGGCGTGGTCCTCGCCATCATGCCGTGGAACTTCCCGCTCTGGCAGGTCATCCGCGCCGCCGTGCCCGCGCTGGTGGCGGGCAACGTCATCCTGCTCAAACACGCCAGCAACGTCACCGGTTGCGCCCTCGCCCTCTGCGCCCTCGCCACCCGCGCCGGCCTGCCCCCCGGCGTGTTCGACTGCGTGCTCGCACCCGGCGCGAAAATCGAACCCCTGATCGCCGACCCGCGCATCGCCGGCGTCACCCTCACCGGCAGCACCGCCGCCGGCCGCCGCGTCGCCGCCCTGGCCGGGGCCGCGCTCAAACCCGTCGTGCTCGAACTTGGCGGCAGCGACCCCTACCTCATTTTCCCCGACGCCGACCTGCCCACCGCCGCCGCCCTCTGCGCCGCTGCCCGCCTCGGCAACAACGGCCAGAGCTGCGTCGCCGCCAAACGCTTCATCGTGCACACGTGCATCGCCGACGAGTTCATCCGCCTGCTCGCCGTCGCCATGGCTAGTTACCGCGTAGGCGACCCCACCGCGCCCGCCACCCAACTCGGTCCCTTAGCCCGCTCCGACCTACGCGACGAACTGCATTCCCAGGTGGAGCGCTCTCTGCGGCGCGGCGCGCACCTCGTCCTCGGCGGACGCCGCCCGGACGGCCCGGGCGCCTATTACCCTCCCACCCTGCTGGCCGACGTGGCCCCCGGCATGCCCGCCGCCGACGAAGAACTCTTCGGCCCTGTCGCCGCGGTTGAAACTACCCGCGACGAAGACGCGCTCTTCGCCGCCGCCAACCGCACCGTTTACGGTTTGGGCGGCGCACTTTTTACCCGCGATTTGCGCCGTGCCCGCCACGTCTGCGCCCCGCGCCTGCAAGCCGGCATGGTCTTCATCAACCACGCCGTCCGTTCCCACGTGGCCGTGCCCTTCGGTGGCAGCAAAGCCTCCGGTCTCGGACGCGAACTCGGCCAGGCAGGCGTGCGCGCCTTCACCAACGCAAAAACGGTTTGGGTGGCCTGACTACTCCGTCCGCTCCGGACGACGCATCAAAGTCGGCGTGCGGGCAACCAAAGCCGCGCCCAGGGCAGGCGCGTTGCTGCCCAGCGTGGCCGCTACCAACCGCAAGGTTCTCCGCTGCGAGGGAAACAAATAAACATGCGCCTGCTGATAAACCTCCTCCATGTAAGTATCACGAAAGTACTGCGTGGTATGATCGGGATCCATCACCCCGCCACCAATCACCACAATCTGCGGATCTAGCGCCATCGCCAGACTCGCCACATGGTACCCGAGCGCCTGCGCCTGCATTTTAAAAATCCGCAACGCCAGCGCGTCTCCTTGCTGGGCGCGACTGCGCAGCATTTTGGCCTGCGCCGGACGCGACAACGCCGAACGATAGAACTCGTGTTGTTTGTACTGCGGCAACAGATGATCGAGGTACTGAGGCAGACCCGAAAGCGTAGTATAAGGCTCGACACAGCCCCAATCCCGCCCGCAACCGCAATGGAAAATCGGTAGTCCCAGCCGCTGCAAAGGAGCCGGCATGTGTGCCGCCTCCATCCCGGCCAGATTATCTCCATCCAGTAACATACCCGAACGGTCGATAAACGCCGTCGCCAAACCCATCTCGGGGGAAAGCAGCAACACCGAAGCTGGCTTTGGACCGCGAAAACGCTGCGCCTCGGCCAGTCCGTCAAGATGCCCGTCGTTGCCCGCCACCACTTCGATCCGGCGAAATGCCACCGCCGCCAGTGCGCGCTGATAATCCTCCAAGAACTCCCAATCGGTAAAACTCTCCGGCAAATTCGCCGCCTCAGCCAGCACCCCGTAGCGCGTAAACGGCCCAGAAATAGCCAAACCCACCCCGAGCACGTCACCCCACTTTAATCCATGCTCTTCCAGAAACCCCTCCATGCCCTGAATCCAAGTTTCCACCATCCGCGCCGTACCTTCCTCTAGGTTGACCGTTAGCGGCGGCCGCTTGCTTATCAAAAATGAGCCATCGAGCCGCACGCCCGCTGTTTTGACCTTTGTCGTCCCACTGGCGGTTCCGAGGTAAACTTTCATATACGCAACGCGCAACGCACGCCTAAGCAAGCATTCGGGCAATTCCTAAAACCAAAAATCCGTCTCCCCTTGCCCCAACGCGTCCGGTTACGTCCTCCCGGCCTGCCACGCCAACTACGCCACACCGCACCGCCGCCCTACTCTACCCCACTCCGCCCTCCGACCCTCTTCCTCGCCGCTCCCCGGCAACAAGTAACCTATTAGGTTACTTGTTGCCGGGCGGCTGCACCGTTTGAATTTCGTGCTACGCCGCACTTCGTGCGTTGATCCGGAGTAGATGTGACATCCCAGTAACACTCCGCATTCTGCTCGTCACCGCCCGCCCTATGCACTGCGGTCTTAGCCTTTCGTATGGCTACCCGTCGTCGTCGCGCTCCCGCATCCATCCCCGCCGCCCCCATTGTGCCTGCCGCCCCCGCGTCGGCCGCCTCTTCACCCACACCGGTCCCTGCGCTGACTGATGCCGACGCCGTCCTCACCCCCATCAACTCCCCCGCCCCTCTGCCTAGCTCCGTAAGCCCAGCTAAAGCAGCCTACTTTAACCGCGAACTCAGCTGGCTCGCCTTTAACCGCCGCGTCCTTGAGCAGGCCCAAAACCCGCGCCACCCTCTCCTCGAACGGGTCAAGTTCCTCGCCATCGTCTCCAGTAACCTCGACGAATTCTTCGAAATCCGCGTCGCCGGCCTTATCCAGCAAGTGGACAACGACGTGCAAGAGTCCGACGGCGTGGACGTTCTTGGGCCCCGCGAACAACTCCGCCGCATCCACAGCGTGGTCGCCTCGCTGGTGGACGATCAATACCGTTGCTGGCAGGATCAGCTCATCCCCGCCCTCGCCACCGAAGGCATCACGTTCGCCCTGCCCGCCTCGCTCACTCCCGGCGAGCTCGCCTGGGTCCATACCTACTTTGAGGAACAGGTTTTCCCCGTTCTCACCCCGCTCTCCATCGACCAGTCCCACCCCTTTCCGCAGCTCGGCAACAAAACCCTCAACATCGTCGTTTCCCTCGACGACCCCACCACCCCGGAAATCGACCGCCATTTCGCCATCCTGCCCGTTCCGCGCGTACTGCCGCGCATCGTCAGCATCAATTCCAGCGAGAGCGAAAAACACGAGCGCCGCTTCATCTTCCTCTCCGATATCATCAAGCTCTGCGCCGCCGACTTCTTCCCCGGCTACCACATCCACGGCGCGCACGCCTTCCGTGTCACCCGCAACAGCGACCTCTACATCGACGAGGAAGAAGCCGCCAATCTGCTCAAAAAAATCGAAGAGGAGCTGCGCAATCTCCGCCGTGGAGCCGCCGTACGCCTCGAAATCGAGGACGGCGTGGACGACCAGATCTTCGCCACCCTTTGCGACCACTTATCCCTTTCGCACGAATACGTATTCAGGCTCGACGGCCCGGTCAACCTGGTCCGCGTCATGGCCCTGGGCGACATCGACCGCCCCGACCTCAAGTATCCCAATTTCCTGCCGGTCAACCTCTCCCCGCTGCGCGAACCCGGCCTGATTTTTGATACCTTGCGCGAGCGCGACATCCTCCTGCACCACCCCTACGATTCCTTCCAGCCGGTGGTCGATTTCGTCGAGCAGGCCGCGCGCGACCCCCAGGTGCTCGCGATCAAACAAACCCTCTACCGCACCTCCGGCGACTCCCCCTTCGTCCGCGCCCTCATCGAGGCTTCGCGCAACGGCAAACAAGTCACCGCGCTGGTGGAACTGAAAGCCCGCTTCGACGAGGCCAACAACATCCAATGGGCCCGCCAGCTCGAAGAGGCCGGCGTGCACGTCGTTTACGGCCTGGTCGGCCACAAGACCCATTGCAAAGTCGCGCTCGTGGTCCGGCGCGAAGCCGACGGCAAACTCCGTCGCTACGCCCACCTCGGCACCGGAAACTACAACCCCCGCACGGCCAAGGTCTACACCGACCTCAGCCATTTCACCTCGCGCGAAGCCCTCACCTCGGACGCCGCCAACCTGTTTAACGCCCTCACCGGTTTCGGCCGCGCGCCAGAGTTCACCCACTTGCTCGTCGCCCCCTATTCGCTGCACCGCCGCGTGCTCGAGTTGATCCGCCGTGAGACCGACCACGCCCAGGCCGGACGCCCCGCCCGCATCCTCGCCAAGATGAACTCGCTGGTGGACCAGGAAGTGATCGACGCCCTCTACGCAGCCTCCCGCGCCGGGGTGGAGATCGACCTCATCATCCGCGGGGTGTGCTGTCTGGTGCCCGGCGTGCCCGGCCTGTCCGAGCATATCCGCGTGCGCTCCATCGTCGGACGCTTCCTCGAACACATTCGCGCCTTCTACTTCCATAACGATGGCGGCGAACCCGGCATCTACGCCGGCAGTGCCGACTGGATGCCGCGCAATTTTTTCCGCCGCATCGAAGTGGTCTATCCCCTGCTCGACCCCGCCCTGCGTCGCTGGGTGATGGACGAACTCTTCGCCATAGAGCTCCAGGACAACGAGTGCGCCCGCCTGCTGACCTCCGGCGGTGCCTACCTGCGCCCGACCCGAGCCCCCGAAGTGCCGGTCTTCTCCGCGCAAAACTACTTCCTCGCCGCCGCCGCCCAACGCGCCCGCGCCGCCGAGTTATAACCAGAATAAGCGGAAAGTTGCCCGCTAGTTTTCTGCTATAGATAAAACCAGCCCCCCGCGTGACGGGCAAAAGGCACCATCCTGCAAAAATACCGCTCAGAGGTTTCGGTAAGCGGAACTCGTCGCCAGCCGCCTGATTTCGGTCTGCATCGTTTCCCGGGTTTGGGCAGGCACATCGGCCACCTTCCAACCGTTGGCCGCCACCTGCGCCAGCTCAGCCAACGTAAATCCCGCGTGCAGAGCCAGCGCCCGATATTCGTCGATGACGGTGTTGTTAAACACCAGCTGATCGTCCGTGCTTACCGTGCAATTCACCCCCGCCTGCATCAAGGCCCGCAAGGGATGAGCGGCCAGCCCGGGCACGACTTTGAGTCGAACATTGCTGATCGGGGTAAGATCAAAGGTCACCCCTCGCTCCACCGCCAACGCCACCACCGCAGGATCCTCCATCGCGCGCACGCCGTGTTGCACCCGGGTAACGCCCAGTTGCTCGATAGCTTCACGCACCCGGTGCGGTCCATCGAACTCGCCCGCATGGCACTTGGTGACTTTGCCTGCGGCGCGTAAACGGGCCCACGTCGGCGCAGTCCACGCCTCGGTGGGCACGGGCTCGAAGCCGTGTAAATCCACCCCGGCCAAACCCTCCAACCGCTCCAAGCCGTCAATGATCGACTGCATCGGTCCGGCATAGTCGGAGCGCAGCATTCCCGCATAAATACGCACTTCGAGCCCGGGCGGAACCGCCGCGCGGATGGCGGCGATAATCTCGCGCGCCGGCACGCCGATGAAACGGCTGATCGCGAGGTGAAAACTGCACTCGACATAACGCACGTTAGCCACGACGTGCTTGGCGAAAGTCAACCGCGCCGACTCATAGTAGCGCTCAGGCGAGGTGAACCAGGGTAACGCATGCCCCAGCAGGATTTCGTCGAAATTCTGAAAACTCGAAAACCGAAAATCCTCCGCGTGAAACGCCGGTGCGGGCGGGTATTTTTCCGGCTGCCAGGCATGCAGTAATTCGTAGGGCAGAGAGCCGTCGAGATGCAAATGCGTCTCGGTCTTAGGCAAGGCACGCAGGAAGGCGGTTAATGCAACGGAATCGGCAAGCATGGGTTTATTACGATTTATCGAAGATCTGGTTCAATTCACTTTTCCCGCCTTTGTCCCGTGACTGCCGGCAGACAAAAACAAAAAAGCCCGCCCGGTTAAGGGGCGGGCTCGGTAATTTAAACGTCAGTCGCTTACGGTTTCGGAGAAGACCGATCCGTGAGCTGATAATCGGGATAGGCTTCGGCGCCCATCTCAGGCATGTCGAGACCGGCGATTTCGTCTTCGGCCTTCACACGAATGGGGAAGACCAGATTGGAGAGCTTGAACCAGATATAGGCAAAGCCACCCACGAAGACGATGTTGGTGAGCACGGCGATGGACTGCGCGCCGAACTGGCTCCAGTCGTTGTAAGCGCCGCCGAAGAACTGACCGAGAATACCGGTCACACCTTGATCGGCCCAACCCTCAGCCAAGAGCTTGTTGAACTTGGCGATGGTTTCCGGAGCGGCGTCGTTGTTGATGATCTCCTTGACGCCATCCTTGAGGAGGATGTGCACGCCCCCCCAACCGGCACCGTAGGAACCGTTGGCGAAGATACCGACCGCGAGAGCGCCAAAGGCACCGTTCACGCCATGCACCGCGATGGCGCCGACAGGATCGTCGATTTTGCAGGTGCGTTCGACGAAGAAGACGGCGAGCACAACGAACAAACCGGCGAGCGCGCCAATGATCACGGCGGCGGAAGCGCCAACGAACGCGCAAGGCGCGGTGATGGCCACCAAACCGGCCAGCAGGCCGTTACACATCATGGAAGGATCGGGTTTGCCGAACTTAAACCACATAATCAGGGCGGAAACGAGACCGCCAGCGGCACCCGCCAACATGGTGTTGACCGCCACGATCGCGATACGGTGATCAGTACCCGCCAAGGTGGAGCCGGGGTTGAAGCCGAACCAGCCGAAGGCGAGGATGAAGGTGCCGGCGAAAACGATGACCAAGTCATGCGCCGGGATGGCGCGGGGCTTGCCGTCTTTACCGAACTTGCCGATGCGGGGCCCGATGATAATCGCGCCGACCGTGGCAATCACGCCACCCGTCAAGTGTACCACCGAGGAACCAGCGAAGTCCACGTGACCGTGGCCCAGGCCGAGGTTAATGCCGAGCTGGGCGAGCCAGCCGCCACCCCAAACCCAGTTACCGAACAAAGCGTAGGGGAGCATACCAACCCAAAAGCCGTAGAGCATGAAGTTCTTGAAGCTCCAGCGTTCGGCCATAGAGCCGGTCGGGATCGTCGCCGTGGTATCCATGAACACCATCTGGAAGAGGAAGAGGGTGAAGATCGCGGTGTCGAAAACCGAAGGATTCAGGAAAAAGCCGGTTCCGCCGAACAAGCCCCAAGTGTGGCCGAAGAGGGTGATGCTATGTTCGACATTGAGCAGCGCCAAACCCTGACCAAGCGCAGGCTGCCAGCCGATCGGGACCGGTCCATTCCAGTAACCACCAAACATGAGGCCGAAACCGCAGATCCAGAAGCCCAGCATACCCAGGGCGTAGATCATGAAGTTCATGCTCATGGTGTGCGCGGCGTTTTTCGCGCGACAGAGACCGGTTTCGACCAACGCGAAACCCGCCTGCATGAACATCACCAAGAAACCCGTTACGAGCGTCCAGACGAGGTTGATGGAGATTTTGTTGTGCGCGACGTTCTGGATCAACTCGTCGATGGTGACGTGTTTGGCGTCAGCCGGGATCGGCCAAGTCAGGTCGGCGGCAGTGCCGGCATTGGCGCCGGGCGTGTAAGCCACGGAGTCGGGCAGTTGCGGTGGCGGAGCCGGATCATCTGCGTAAGAGCAGAGCGGCGAAAGCAGGGTCAACAGGAGACCCAAGCGTAGGAGGAAAGGACGGAATGAGAGCATAACGATGAGTAGTGTCTGTTTTGAAGCCGCGACTAAGCCGCGACTAGGTTTGCTTTACGGACGAATCCCAAAAAACCGGTGATCAACGTCAGGACCTGTCTTATTTAATCCCAACGCTATCCGGCGCACTTAACTAAGCCAGAGACGCGAGTTTAGTCCCCGGAGGACCTCGCGAAAAAATGCACAACTCTAGGCTGCGACTTGGCTTTAAAAGGACCGCATCAGCTAAACTACCGAGAACCAGCCATCCAACCGGGTTGAGTCCGGTGTATTTTTTAGAGCTGGTTACTCCAGTCTCCGATGACTGTATCTTTTCGGATTTATCATACTGAATTCCCGCATTCTCGCAAAAAAGAGAAGTCCCCGTGTAACCGCTATCACGCTGGAAATGAGTTAGTTGAAGCCCCCCTTGGATGTCTCCCGGGAGGGTAGCGGAACTAATCGGGATACCGGCTAAAATAAGTGCAAAAACGAACGATACCGCTAATGCGGTTAAGGTTCGGCAGTTGTGCATGCTCCTGACCAAGCAGAAGCGATGCCAAAAGGAGCAACTAAGACCTGCTTTGTATCTAGAAATGAATACTATTCACCCAGCAAATACTCAGGATTCAATTTGTGCAGGGTCTTGGGGACGAAGAGGCCGTCTTTACGAACGAGTTTACCATCAAACCAGACTTCACCGCCGCCGTATTCCGGACGCTGGATGTTTACCATATCCCAGTGCACTTGGCTCTTATTGCCATTACCCACGCCCTCGTAAGCCTGACCGGGGGTAAAGTGGAAGGAACCGGCGATTTTCTCATCGAACAAAATATCGCGCATGGGCTCCCGAATGTGGGGATTAAAACCCAAGGCAAACTCGCCCACGTAACGCGCGCCGGCATCGCTATCCAATATCTCATTCAACCGCTTGGTGTTATTAGAAGTGGCCTCGACAATCCGTCCCTTGCTGAAGACGAGCCGGATGTTTTCGAACGAAGTCCCGAGGTAAACCGAAGGCGTGTTGTATTGAATCACGCCCTCGACCGAATCCTTTACCGGGCAGGAAAAGACCTCGCCATCGGGTATGTTGCGCTGGCCGCCGCACTCGCGCGCGCCAATGCCCTTGATCGAAAAGGTCAGATCGGTGCCGGGGCCCTTGATCTGCACCCGGTCGGTTTTCTCCATCAGCGTTTTGAGCGCCTTCATGCCCGGAATCATGCGGGCGTAATCGAGCGTGCAGACGCGGAAGTAAAAATCCTCAAACGCCTCGGTGCTCATGCCGGCCTGCTGAGCCATGGCGGAGGTAGGCCAGCGCAAGACGACCCACTTGGTCTTGTTAACCCGGTGATCGAGCACGGGTTTCATCAGCCGGGCGTAGAGTTGCACCCGGGCGGAGGGGACATCCGAAGACTCGAAAATATTATCCGAGCCGCGCAAGGCGATGTAGGCATCCATCTTCTGCATGCGCTTCAACTCCACCTCGGCTTGCGGCGCGAATTGCGCCTCCTCGGCGTGCAACATCAACTCGCGGGTGATGCGCGCACGGTGAATTTGCACGATCGGAAACGCCCCCCGGGCGCGGGCAGCGCGCACAAGCGCAATGACCATCGCATCGGGCACGTCGAAGGCGTCGATCAGCACACGTTCGCCTTTTTGCAGGTCACAGGAAAACCCGGCGAGGCCGGTGGCAAGTTGGTCAAAGCGGGTATCGGAGAGCATCGGTTAAAAGCCTCACAAAACACCCACCAGACCTGCGCTCGCAAGGGCGAAAGCCGTCCCTCGCCGTCCATCTCGTCAACTCGCTGCCGTCTAGGCCGACTCCGTCGCGGGGACCGTTCCCACCGTCGGAAAACAGATCCGGCCCACCGCATCATCAAAGCCGCTCGCGCCCCGCAAAATCTCGATTTCCAACCGCAGGTAATAGACCGGCACCGGACAGGGCATGCCTTCCGGAATGCGCACCGCATCCTTCTCCGTGGTCACGATATACTCCACCTTGCGTTCCAAAGCCTCGGAGAAAATCTCCACAAAGTCCTCATAGGAAAACCGATAGTGATCGAGAAAGCGCCGGGTAAACTCGATCCGGCCCCCGAGATCGCGCACGAACGCCTCAAAGCTCTCCGGCACCGCGATCCCGGAAAACGCCCCCACCTGCTTGCCTTGTAAATCACTCAAGGGCCTGCGCTCGTCGGACCCGAGTCGCTGCAAATACTGCGGGCGGTGCGCGCATTCGATCACGTTAACTCCGGGGTTGTGGCGCTGAATCAAATCCTCCAAGTCGGGGTCGCGCCTCCCGTCCGACTTGGTCAGAAAGACGTAGCTCGCCCGCTTCAGGTGCTTGATCGGCTCGCGCAGGATGCCGCGCGGCAAGAGCTGGCCGTTGCCGAACGGGTTGGTCTTGTCCACCAGCAGCAGGTTGAGGCGCCCTTTCAGCGGCAAATACTGAAACCCGTCATCGAGAATCAACGTATCACAACGGAAGCGTTTGATCGCAAAAACCCCTGCTTTAACCCGGTCCTTGTCCACCAGCACGACCACGCCGGGCAAATTCCGCGCCAGCATGTACGGTTCGTCACCCGCCTTTTCCGAATCGAGCAACACGTCCTGCCCGTCGCTCACGATCCGCGGCGGCGGCGCGCTGGTATGGGTAAACCACCACAACGCCTTTTTCCACGCCGGGGGGGCCTTGCTCCGGTAGCCGCGCGAGAGGATCGCCACCTTGCGCCCCCGATCCCGCAAGGCTCTGGCCAACATCTCCACCACCGGAGTTTTGCCCGTGCCGCCGACCGTCAAGTTGCCCACCACCACCACCAGACACCCCAGCGGCTGATCGTGCAAAATCCGCTTCTGATACAGCCAGACCCGCGTCTGCGCCACCCCGCTAAAAAGCCAGGAAAGCCCGTGTAGAAATCCCGCGAACAGGGTCGGCCCCACGCCCTCGCGGCGGCCAAAGATCACATCTATGGTGAACTGCTCGAAAGCGTTGAATTTACGTTTTAACCAATGGGCCATGCGGGTCGCGAAGAATTAGCGGGGAGCAAAGTCCCCGCGCCCCGCGCGAGGCGAGGGCAAACACGCGTTAACCACACGTTACCGGCCGCACCTCCCGTCTGGATCGTTATTACGCTCCATCGCTTCGCCAAGGCTTGCCCGACCGGGCTTGGACTGGTTCGTTCGCGGCTCTTTTCCTTTTCCCGCCATGTGCCAAATTCCCTCCGCCACGCCCCGCCCGCACTCCTCCGTCGTCGTTGACGGCAACGACCGCGCCCCCGCCCGCTCCATGCTCCGCGCCGTCGGTTTCACCGATGAGGATTTCCAAAAGCCCCAGATCGCCGTCGTCTCCAACGCCAGCGACATGACGCCGTGCAACGTCCACCTCGGCGACCTTAGCGACCACGCCCGCAAGGGTATCGCCGCCGCCGGCGGCAAGCCCGTTTACTTCAACACCATCACCGTCACCGACGGCATCAGCATGGGCACCCTCGGCATGAGATACTCGCTGGTCTCCCGCGATGTCATCGCCGACTCCATCGAGACCACCGTCGCCGCCGAGGGTTTCGACGGCGTCATCGCCATCGGCGGTTGCGATAAAAACATGCCCGGCGCGATGATCGCCATCGCTCGCCTCAACCGCCCCGCCGTCTTCATCTACGGCGGCACCATCCTTCCCGGCTTCCTTACTTCTGACACCGAGAAAAAGAAGCCCCTCGACATCGTCTCCGTCTTCGAGGCCGTCGGCAAACACGCCAAGGGCGAGCTCGACGACGCCGGCCTCAAGGAGGTCGAGAAGTGCGCCATCCCCGGCCCCGGCTCCTGCGGCGGTATGTACACCGCCAACACCATGGCCAGCGCCATTGAGGTCCTCGGCCTCAGTCTGCCCAATAGCAGCGCCCAGCTCGCCGTCGGCAAAGAGAAGCGCGACGACTGCGAACGTGCCGGCGCCGCCGTCATGGCCATGCTCAAGAAGGGCATCAAGCCGCGCGACATCCTCACTCGTAAGGCTTTTGAGAACTGCATCACCGTCTGTACCGCCCTCGGTGGTTCCACCAATCTCGTCCTCCACCTCCTCGCCATAGCCCACTCCGCCGAGGTCCCGCTCACCATTGATGATTTCAAAACCATCGGCGCCCGCGTACCGCTCCTCGCCGACGTCAAACCCTTCGGCAAATACGGCATGGCCCACCTCATCCGCATCGGCGGCATCCGCCCCTTGATGAAGATACTCCTCGACCGCGGCCTGCTCCACGGCGACTGCCTTACCGTCTCCGGCGAGACCTTGGCCGAGTCCCTCGCCAATGTCGGGGCCTACCCCTCGTATCCTGATCAGCAGGACATTATTCACCCCTTCGATCAGCCCATCAAAACCGAGACCCACCTCCGCATCCTGCGCGGCAACCTCGCCCCGGGCGCCGCCGTCGGCAAGATCACCGGCAAGGAAGGCCTCTACTTCAAGGGTCCCGCCAAAGTTTACGAGAGCGAGGAAGAAGCCCTCCAGGGCGTGCTCAGTGGCGACGTTGTCAAAGGCGATGTCGTGGTCATCCGCAACGAAGGCCCCGTCGGCGGCCCGGGCATGAGAGAGATGCTATCCCCCACCAGCGCCATCGCCGGTCGCGGCCTCATCAAGGATGTCGCGCTCATCACCGACGGCCGATTCTCCGGCGGCTCGCACGGCTTCGACGTCGGCCACATCACTCCCGAAGCCGCCAAGGGCGGCCCCATCGGCATCGTGCGCAATGGCGACGTGATCGAGATTGATGCGATTAACAACACCATCAGCCTGCTCATCCCCGACGCCGACTACGCCGCGCGCATGACCGCCTACCAACCCCGTCCGCCCAAGGAAACCCGCGGCGTGCTGGCCAAGTATGCCCGCCTCGTCGCCACCGCCTCTGAAGGCGCCGTGACCGACAAATACCTCTGAGCGCCGCTCGCCCCAGCCCCGCGAGTCCGCATCAGAACGTTGGAGTCCCGCCTTTAGGCGGTCCGGAGCATCTGTGCCCGCTCCCGAACCGGCTAATACCAAAATCCTGAACAAAATGGACTTATTTTAACGCAGAGTCGCCAAGCCGCTAAGTGCGCAAAGACACGGAAATGAAGGGGTTCTTGCGTTTCTCTGCGCCCTTGCGCCTTTGCGTTAAAGTCTAAATGCGATAGGTAATTGGTATAAAGCCGGGACTCCAACGCGAACCGCCTCCGAATCCTTCCATGCTTCCGACCTGCCCCCGCTTACTAGCTTACCAGCTTAAAGCTTACTAGCTCCTTCAACTGCCCCACTCCTGCTTGGGCGGCGGCGGACGCAGCGGCAGTTCGTCAAGTTTACCCGCCTCGCTCACCACCTCGTAGGCAGTGCGGAAATGCAGCTTGGCGAACTCCCCGAGCGCTCGCGCACCGAACCGGTCGATAATCTCGCGCGCCTGCACTTTGACCAAGGGCCCCGCGCCCTTTTGCAGTTTGGCCCCGAACTTTTTCGATAGCGCCTGCATCTGCCGCACGAACTCCGCGCGCGCCACGATCGAGGCCGCCGCCACCACCGGATCTTCTTCCGCCTTGGTGCGCATGCGCAGGTCAAAACCCTCGATGCCCAGTTTCACCAATTCACGCTGCACCAACGGCGTCTCGGTAAACTGGTCGAGCAGTCCCCACTTGGTCGACTTCTCCTTCAACGCCTCCTGCAAGGCGCGGGCATGCTGAAACGCCAGAATCATATTCTGACTGCGAAACCGCGTTCCCATGAGACTGTTATACTGGGTCATACTCGTGGCCTGAATCGTCTTCACCACCGCGCCGGGCGTGCCCCGAATCAGCCGGTCGAGTTCGAGGATTTTCGACTCCGCTATTTTCTTGGAATCCTGCGCTCCCGCTGCCCGCCAGCCTTCGATCATCGACTTCGACGCGATCACCGTCGCCGCGATCAGCGGCCCGAAAAAGTCACCCTTGCCCGACTCGTCCAGGCCCGCGTGTTCCTCGAACCAATCAGGATGCAGCACCTCGTCGTAGCCGAGTTTGGCCGCCCCGGTGATTTCGGGTTCGATCACCATGGTCACGAATTCCTCGGTGCCCTTGCCCGCGACGACCAACTTACGACTCTCGTAACCGGTCACGTTTACCTTCGCCGCATCGTTGCGGTAACCGTAGCGGGCGTAAGCCACCTCCACGCGTTCCCAACCCCGTTTGGCCAGCAAGGCCCCCAGTTTATCCAGCTGCTCCTCGGTGAGCTTGATGGTGTAGGTCGCCAGTTTCTTGGGGGCGTCCGGATCGGCTTTCTTGGGCATGTTACGATTGGTTACGAATTCGCCCAAAAGCCCACGAAAAATATACTGCGGCGCAACATTCCCGGGCCGCCAACCTACCAGAATCATTAATGCAAAGGCACATGGGTGCAGAGAAACGAAAAAAGAAACCTTTCCCCTGGAGAACATCTACCAAAATTCAATATTTCCGTTATCCGTAAATACCCATTGACGCAAAACGGAAATACCGCACGCTTGCGGTATGATTCAGAGCTTCGCCGACGATGCCACGAAACGGATCTGGGAAGGTGAATCTATCCGCCGCATTCCGGCGGATATTCAGCGACAGGCGCTCAAACGACTGACCTTTCTCAACCTCGCGACGAAAATCGAAGACCTTTATATTCCGCCATCCAATCATTTCCATACCATCGGCAAACGCTACGCCATTCGGGTAAACCTACAGTGGCGAATCACCTTTGCCTGGAGTGAATTAGGGCGTGTCCGGGTTTTAACTCAGTCCGGCGGAACCGTGTAGCGCGGCTCGGCCAAGGCGCGAGAGGCGGAGGTGGGCCAGCGGCCCATGCCGCCACTCGCAACGCCGGTCCAGCCTCGCTACACGCTTCCCCATTGGGCCTAGGCGACGGGCGGAATTTAGACCCAGACACGCCCTGAGGTCCCACCGAGGTCCTTTTTGAGGATTACCACTGAACCGCCCCCTTTAACGTATGAAAACTAAAGCCAAAACCACCCTGCGTCCCTGGCACCCCGGCGAAATCATCAAAGAAGACTTTCTCGCCGACTACGGACTGACCCAATACGCTCTCGCGAATGCCCTGAAAATTCCGCACAGCCGACTCACCTCGATCATACAGGGCAAGCGAGGCATTAGTGCCGACACGGCTGCCCGCCTCGCGCGTTACTATGGCAACAGCGCCCAGTTCTGGCTCGGCCTCCAAGCGGAGTTTGACCTTCGCACCCTTAACCACGTCCGGATTGAGACTGAGGTCATCCCCCGCGCCGCCTAACCTATCTACCGCCGCCGCCCCCGCCGCCTAATTCCGGTAATCCTACAGGTCCGGGGAGCACACGCGTCCCGCGTGTCGGCTTAGGCGTCCCGCCGAAGCCTTGTATTTCTTCTGGATGTAGCGTTGGCCGTCCCCGGCCAATCCCTCATTTTGTCGCTGCACCCCCCGCCGCCCGCGTTTTAAGTTCCTTCCCCTCCCCTCGTCGCACCCACCGCCCGCCCTAATGCGCCTCGAACACCACGATGTTCAGCACGGTCGTTATGCTAACCGGTGGAGCGGGTGCGCAGTCCGCGCAGCGTGAGCAGATCGGCGCCCCAATCCGTCAAGTTAGGCAAAGATTTAGGTTCAGATTTTCGCCTGCGCCCGGTGCGAGCGCTGTAGTCGGCCAGATGTTGAGCGACAAAGGCTTGACCGCCGATTACCGCACCGTCGGTGAAGTGACGCAGGCGGCAGCGGAGAACGACATGCTTAGGAAGGCGACCGCCGTTTTTAACCACTTTGTCCATTTGCTCTGCCGACACCGTGCCCTCGCCCGGACGCGCAGTCGCCCCGATGCCGAAGAGCGTTAACCGATACATTGCTTGGGTCTGTTCCCAGTCCAATCCGCACTCGCCCGACAAAACCTTGGTCAAGCCGCGACGAGCCTTGTCGCCCCCGGCCACAGCCTCGCCGTAACCGCAGAAACGGTAATCCTTAGGGTCGGTGACCAAGCCGGCGCGAACGGCGTTTAGGTCGATGTAAGCGGACATGGTTTCCACGACCTTGTCCTTGGGCTCGACCAGGACGGATTTGAAACGTTCGGCCCAGAGAGTGCCGTAGCGATTGTGGGTGCGGTTGAACCAGACGGAGAAGCGCTGTTTGAGCAGCTTCATGAACTGGGAGACATCGCCCATGAGGGCGAGTTGGCGTTTGCGCCAGAGCTCGCCCTCTGGGTCGCCGGAACCGAGCCAGGTCTGCACCACCTCGAAACGAGCCTGTTGAAAGCGGGTGGGTTTAGGGTAAAGCACTTGGTAGCGGCGCAGCAGTTCCGCATCGCAGACGGGGCCGCTTTTAGGCACCCCAACCAAGACATGGAAGTGGTTGGACATGAGGGCGAAAGTAAGTACTTCCAGCCCGCAATAGTCGGCGATCTGCCAAAGCTGTTTCCGCAAGGTCTCCTTAGCGGGATCGTCGAGGAGGAAGGCGCCATTCACCGTGCGCGTCATCACGTGATAGATCGAGTGACCGTCGGCGGTGGATGCTTTGATTCGGGCACAGCGCATAGTCTCAAGGGGATTCGTGGAAATTCAGAAATGACCGGGAAGTTAGTTCGATTTCAATCATATTTAACCTGTCCCTAATTCTGTCCCTGTCCCTAATTCTGTCCCGACTCAGGAACCGGGAGCGCAGCGCACGGGGCCTGTGACGTGCCAGCGCGGATCTTATCGGAGCGCTGCCACTACGGCGCATTCTTGCGCCGTGGGCCGGGCCGGGCGGGGTTGCACTCCACCGGACGGAGCGCCGCAAGGCGCGGAGGAGGAAGCAGACGGCGTGTCAGCTCGGAGTCTGCGGAGGGCTGGCGCGACGTGTGCCGCCGAGCGTAGCGAGGATCAGGCTTGGGGGCGTTGCTAACGCGTTACGGTGCCCGTGGGTTTTCCTCATCACGCAAACCTGAGATAAGGTTTTTGGTCTTATCCCATTCGAGATTTCGGTCGAGTGAAGTCGGGTTTAGGTAATAGGTAAACGAAAGCACTGCGGTATCGGAGTTTCGCACGTCGGCAATAATGCCACCGGAAATTTTACCATACAGCCCACCCACGAGCTTGCCATTGAGATAGGCTGTGCGCACCCGAAAAAAGAAGTTTTGCTGCGCCGACGAAGTGCTTTTATAGCCGTTCACTGGATGAGATGAAGTTCGGGTATTAAACGTTGGCGTATAGCCTTCTTCTGGGGCAAAGCGTTCCCATTTGAATGTGCTATAGCGGCCATACTCGGGCAGCTCGACTTCCTTTAATCCATCTTGGGGATTGGAGAAAGTGACTGATACGGCGACGTCAAAATCGCCCCACGCGGTATAACGGCGCTCATCCACTTTAATAACTAAATCAGAAGTTTTGCCTTTGCCCCACGGTGCCACCCAATCACTAATCACCAAATCATATCCACAGGGCTCAGAGAGGGTGGGGATTTGCAGTTTATTAAGCACTCTGGCACAGAGGGGGACTGGCTTTACGATTGGTCGTAAGATCGATTTATAAGTCGCATCCCATGGGAGCCAGCGACCATCTTTCACTTCAATAAAGTCCTTGAACGCAAATCCTGCGCGATAATAGCCCTCCTTCTGGACGTTCCCGCCAACTCTTGAATTACTCCCTCCTTCGGCAGAAAAAATGCCCGCTACGTCGGTGCGTCCGTCGACCGGAGCACCTTTCCGTGTAATCGGATCTTGAAACACCAAATTCACGTTTGCTTCGCTTACTGCTTGGCCCTGTTCATCAATTACTTTGACGGTAAGCCTCGCTATGGGTAGTTCAATTTGTTTTTTTGCGATATCAGCTGCTGCCAGCCCAAGCAATGCGGCTAAACAAATAATTATCTTAGTTTTCATAGTCACTATTTGGATATTTCGACGAGCTTTTTAATGAATCGGTGTTGGTATATGTATGCGACTTCTCTCATGTCGCTATGATGCCAATTTGGTAAACCAGAATTAGGATCCGTGCCCCGCGTGCTAGGCCAATTATCCGCAAACATGTCAGGCATGTCATAGTTATTACCAAATGCGTTAGTGCTACGTGATCCAACAGGTAAGCTGAGTGCGGGGATGGCCTCGGCTAAGAGTTGTGCGCGCTTGGAATCATTTCCGGCAATCGTGCTGCCGGTATTAATACCATATAAATCATAAATCCAACTGGGTCCCGTGTTATGAGCTGGATCAGTGTCCACAAGTTCAACGGCCGGATTGCCATAATAATATCTTCCCCAGCCGGTCTTAAATAAAGGCTGCATTTTAATATCACTGAGCATTTGCGCGTTGGTAGCACCGATCTGTGCCGGGGTTTTCGTCCAATGCTGTCTCACTTTAAGTCATTGAATATCAATTGGTCAGAATTCGTGTTTGGAGGCTGGCTTGTATTTAAATCCGCAAATAGCTCCATGATAGGTATTTTTGAAATCGCATGAAGCGACAGGACTTGCACAAAGGTTGTCAGATT
>CANIWJ010000028.1 GCA_947471035.1 Verrucomicrobiota bacterium | reverse complement strand
TTGAGCTCGCCGGGTATGGGTTCAAAGGTCGGCACGATCACCACCGAGCCTTCGTGAATGTAGATTTCTGCGCCACCGAGCTGTTCGTGGTCGGATTCGAGTTTGGCGGTGAATTGCACCCGGGTCGGCAGCAAGGCGGTGATCTCGGCCGGTGCGAGCAGATCGTGGTAACTCGCGGGCAGGCGGGGTATCTCGACCAAGGTTTGACCCAAGGGATCGGGCAGACCTCCGGCTAGTGGCGTGGCGTGCGCGGCCGAACCGCGGGTGATTTCCTTGGCGGGCAGGGCAGGGAAGGGGCGTTCGGCCCGCAGGTTGGATCGCACGTAACCGGCGTCGACCAGCCGCTTCACGTTGGCTTGGGCCTTCATATCCGCGTAGGGCTCGAAGGGTTTTTCGGGTTTGCGGTATTTGAACGTGATAAAGGTGTACGGCACCAAAAAGATAATAATCGAGGCTACGACCCAGCGCATGGGCCAAGGTTTTCGGGAAGCTGCGGCAGACATAGGAAGGTTTAAGCGTCCTATGACGCGGGAGCGCGTGCGAATGACGAGCGGAGAATGCGGCCGCAGAATGGGAAATACGATTGCGAGGGCGGGGCGCGCGGGTTTGGTAACGCGACTCATCGCATGAAACGCTGGTCCCACTACTTCGTCCCTACGCTCAAGGAAAGCCCCGCCGACGCCGAAATCGCTTCGCACAAGCTCTTGGTTCGCGCCGGGTTGGTCCGCAAGTTGAGCGGCGGTCTCTACACGTTCATGCCGCTCGGTCTGCGCGTCATGCAAAAGCTCTCCGCGATCTGCCGCGAGGAACTGGAACGTGAACAACCGTTCCAAGGTCGCGCCGGGGCCATCGAGTTGTGGATGCCTCACATCCATCCAGTTGAGCTCTGGGAACAGGGCCCGCGCTGGGCGGCCGCCCGCGAGATCATGTTTCGCACCGACCACGCCGGCGCCGGCAAGGGGCGCGCCAAAGAGCCGGAGTTTGTCCTTGGGCCGACCCACGAGGAAATCATTACCCCGCTCGTCAAGCAGGAGATCACCAGCTACCGGGATCTGCCGAAAAACTTTTATCAAATCGCGACCAAATTCCGTAACGAAATCCGTCCGCGCTACGGTTTGATGCGCGCTCGCGAGTTCGTGATGATGGACGCCTACTCCTTCGATGCCGACGACGCCGGTGCGGTGAAGAGCTACCTCGCGATGAAGGCCTCCTACGAGGCGTTCTTCAAACGCATCGGGGTAAAGGCCATCGCGGTCGAGGCCGATACCGGCGTGATGGGCGGCAGTTACTCCCACGAGTTCATGGTCCCGGCCGAGATCGGCGACGATGATGTGATCTACTCCGACGCCGGCTATGCGGCCAACCGCGAGAAGGCCTCCAGCGCCCTAGTGCCCAAGGATCTCGCCGATGCCGCCCCGGCCGGCGCGGTGGAGAAATTCGCCACTCCCGGCGTCGTCACCATCGCCCAGTTGGCGGCCGCTCCGTATGCCGTTTCCGGTGACAGCCAGTTCAAAACCCTTGTTTACATGGGCGACGGCAAGCCCTTCCTGGTCATTCTGCGGGGCAGTGATGAGCTGGAAGAGGCCAAGCTGGGCTCCCTCGGCTTCACCCTTTTCCGGGCCGCCACGGCCGAAGAAATCGAGCCGGTCCTTGGGGCCAAACCGGGTTCGCTCGGGGCGGTCAAAGGCACAATCAAAAACCCCGACGCGCTGGCCGGAGTATTTGCCGATCATGCCATCCGCCTGATCGGCAACGGTGTGACCGGGGCCAACGAGGACGGCTTCCATTTGAAGAACGTCAATGTGACCCGTGACCTCGCCATCACGAAGTTTGGCGATTTTCGCCGCGTGCGCACTGGCGAGCCCTGCCCCGTCTCCGGTCTGCCCTTGCAGTCGAAGCGCGGAATCGAGGTCGGCCATATTTTCAAACTCGGCACCAAATACGCGGATAAGTTCGGCGCGGTGTACACCGACGATCAGAAGCAATCGCACCCCATGGTGATGGGCTGCTACGGCATCGGCGTGAGCCGCACGCTTCAGGCGATCATCGAGCAGAGCCACGATGCCGACGGCATCATCTGGCCCTGGGCGGTCGCGCCTTTCCAGGTGTTGATCTGCCTGCTCGATCCGAAGCTGCCCGAAGCGCTGGAAATGGCGGAGAAACTCGCCGCCGCCGCCGAAGCGGCCGGTGCCGATGTGTTGCTCGACGACCGCGACGAGCGTCCGGGCGTTAAGTTCAAGGATGCCGATCTGATTGGCATTCCGGTTCGCATCGTGATCGGCGGCAAAGGCCTGAAGGACGGTATCATCGAATTGAAGCCCCGTGCGTTCAAAGAGGTGCAGAAAATCGCGGTGGCCGACGCCCCCGCCAGACTCGCCGAGTTGGTGCGTGCGAACGCCCAAGGGGTTGCCGCCTGATGCCAGTGACGCTTCCAGTTTTGCTGCCCGGGCGCACCCCTTTGCGTGAAGCGGGCACGCGCACCGGAGTCGCGCCAGCGGAAGTGGCGGAGACCGAGACCGTCTTTACGCCGCAGGGGCCGTGGCGGGTGGTCGTGCTCAACGATCCGGTGAACACGATGAGCTACGTCGTGCTGGTGTTTCGCAAGGTCTTCGGGTTCTCCGAGGCGCTTGCGAGCAAACACATGATGGAGGTCCATGAACGTGGGCGCTCGGTGGTCTGGTCGGGTCTGCGCGAGCAGGCCGAACTCTACGCTTTCGCCCTGCAACAATGGCATCTGACCGCCGTGCTCGAATCCGATGAAACGCATTGAGGTAAAACTAAGTCTGCCGGTTGTCGCCCCCTTGCTCGACCTGATGAAGGCGTCCAGCGACGTGCTCGAAGCCCAAATCGCCGCGCCGCTCACGCTAGAGGATATTGACGCCGATTTTCGCGACGAATGGAAAGCCGAGTTGCTCAAGGGCCAGCACGAGGAGCTGCACGCCCTGATGGGGTTGTTTAACAGCGATTTCTTCGTAAACGGCGTGGTGGCGTTCGACGAGGAGAACGCGGAGGTGATCGTGCGCGCGTGTTCGGCTCTGCGCCTGCGCCTGCGGCGGCATGATTTGAAGGTACTCGAAGACGAACAACTGGAGAGCGGCAGCGTGGACTTGGAGGACATCACCGTGCCGCTGCAAAAGCCCTACATGTGCTACGTTTTCTTGGGCACGATTCAGGAGCTGGTGATCCAGCATCTCGATAGTGCGATTTTGCGTGGTGGTCCCGAGTCCGGCCGTTCGGCGGGGAATGAGGACGACGAGGCGAGTGATAGTGATGAACGCGGTGGCTTCGGCGACAAGCTCGACTAGGCGGGCGCAACCTGGCGATGAAGGTAATCTGCGAACACTGTAGTCTGCCGTTCGTGGTGGGGCGCGTCGCGCCAGGCCGTCCGGTTTACTGTTGTTCCGGTTGCGCTCTGGCGGCTCGCGTGCCGGTGGATGCGCAGGGTCAATTTCCGATCAATGCCGCGCTAGGCACGGCGCTCACACTGGCCTTCGTCGGTTTTAACCAAGTCTTGTTCTGGCTGCTGTCGGTTCTGTTGGCCCGCGACTCCGAAGCATGGGTGAACGCGACGCGTTTTGGGCGGGCTTCTCTGGGTACTGGAGCGGCGTTTTGGCTGGTAGTGGCAGTCACGCAATGGCGACTGGGTGCTCGCAGCGGCTCGGACGCGGTGGTGCTTTTGCTAAGCGGCTCGGGGATGGTGGTGGCACTTGCGACCGGCGCTCCGGCGCACGCGGCAGTGGCTAATCTGGTGCTGGCGGGTTGGTCGCTGCGCGGGCTGCGTCGCAAGCGACCAACGGCAAACTAGTCAGGCTCTTAACGACCGCCGTAAAGCTTGGTGCCGAGGCGGCCGGCGGCCTTGGGCGCGAAGGGCGATAGGGCGGAGACCGGCTTGGCGGGTTTGCCCGTGGTTTTGGCGTTGGCGGCGGGTTTGGTCGCCTCTTTGGCGGCGGCGGCGGCTAAACGGGCGGCAGTCGAGGGGTGAACTTTGGCCGGCACAGAGGAACCAGGGCGGCGGTTGATCTGCGTGGATTTCTCGGACTCGGTGGTGCGGGAGGAGATGAATTCACGAATGATCTGCTCGCGGGCGCGCTGCTTGTCCTCAATTTCGATCTCTTCGGTGGTGCGTTGCTCCTCCTGCTCGGTGATGGCTTTGCGCATCTTGGAGAGCGCAAGGTTTTGGAGCTGGCGCACGCGCTCGCGGGTGACGCGGAACTTGGCCCCGACTTCTTCGAGGGTGAGCTCGTCGCGGTTATCGAGGCCGAAACGGTAGCGAATGATCTCCGCTTCGCGTGGATCGAGGGAGTCCACCAAGCTACGCAGCGCGGTATTCTGGGTGCTGTCGCGCAGTTGTTCGAAGGGGCTGGCGGCGTTTTCGTCGCCGACAATTTCTCCAAAAGTAGTGGAATCGCCGTCTTCACCGATTGGAGCGTCGAGGGATGCCGGGCGCACGCTGACCGATTTCAGGTGGGCTACCTTGCTGGTGGGAATCTGGAGTTCGATTGCGATCTCTTCGTCGGTGGGCTCGCGGCCAAGCTCCTCGGTGAGCGCCATGGCGGTGCGGCGCATTTTGGAGATTTTGTCCACCAAATGGACGGGCAGGCGGATGGTTTTCGACTGGTTGGCGAGGGCGCGTTTAATCGACTGTTTTATCCACCAAGCGGCGTAGGTGGAGAGTTTGCCACCCTTGTCCGGGTCGAAGCGTTCCACCGCCTTGATCAGGCCGATGTTACCCTCGCTGATGAGGTCGAGCAGCGGTAGGCCGAAATCCTTGTAGTCCATGGCGATCTTCACCACGAGGCGCAGATTGGCCGAGATCATGTGATCGCGCGCGGCTTTGTCGCCTTTGAGGATGCGTTTGGCGAGGCGTACTTCCTCGTCGATGGTCAGGAGCGGGGTCTTGCCGATTTCCTGGAGGTAGAGCTGCAGGTTGTTGCGCTCCGGAGTTTCAGAAGGCGCGGCCGCCGCCCGAATCGGCTCCAAAAACGACGGCACGGAATCGACGGCCATCGTGCTGTTGCTTGGGCTGTTGGTGTCGCTGGAATAGGTGGTGGCGGACATGATGTTTAAGGACGAAGGGTGCTGTAACTCAGAACGTTTCGGGCCAACTCGGACTTATCATCGGGCAACTGCTCTGAACTACTTTAGGACAAATGGTTCCAAAAAATATGAACTGGATTGAGGCCGACATGGAACGGACTTAGGGGCCAAAGGTGCGCCCATATGACGCAATTATTGGCTCAATTCGTGTAGTATTTGTCAAAAAAGCCTTGGGCTTACGGCTTTGGTCTAGTGGTTGATTTTGGGGATTGCAGACGATCAGAGTAAAGGGAGTGGGTGCGGATTTTATCAGCGAGTTCCCAAGCGCGTTTGATGCGGGTGGCTTCCTGTTTTGCGGTATGCACATACAGTGCGAGGGAGCGTTGCCGACCGGGCGTGAAGCTTTGCCAGCGGGCGAGGGCTTCAGGGGCTTGTTGCAGGACGAGCAACAGTTCTTCGGGCGTCTGGGTGTCATCCGGTTGCGGGTCTGGGCGGAGTTCGACGGTGATTTGTCCGCCAAGCTTGAGACCGATGGTTTTGAGCAGGTCTTGGCCGAGAACAAAGTAACTGCCGCCATCGGCGTGGTTTTGCAGTGCGCGCCGGTATGTAATACCTTGGAGGGACACGAGCATTCGGCGTACTCCGGAGGTCTTGAGAGCGGCAGCGACGGCGTCGGGCACGGGAAGAGCGTGGTGGCGAAGGCCGTGATCGAGCCGAACCAAGCTTGCGATGAATCGGTGTGACGCAGGTTTTCCCATGTCGTGAAACTTAGCCGATACATGATGGAGGGAGCAACTAACCGCAGGCCTGAGGAAGTTTTAAGGCAGGATAAGAGCGTTTTGCCGCTCGAAGTCGGACACTCCGGTGAGCTCTAGTTTGGCTTGTTCATAATCGGCTTGGGATACGTAGGGCGGAGTGTGTCCAGCCCGGGCGGCGAGATCACGGGTGTGGGCAGAAATCATGGCACGCGTCACCTGGAGGTGAGTCGGCCGGTAGTTAAGGCGCGTTGAGGGCGCGGTTAGGGCTGCGGGCATAACTGAAATGATTGGAATGTGGAGGCGGAGTGGGGAATCAGTTAGGTTAGGGAGGCTTATATTATGCCGATTTGGCGGTTGGATTTCGATGGGGTGTTTACCGCCATTCATGATGCAGGTTGACGGGTTTGGCGGCTGCGGCTCCCTGGGTGGGTGGCGTTAGGTAGGGTATTAACCTATGGCTTATTCGCGGGGGGCGGTGCTAAATACCGCGTCCACGGCAGGCTCGGGTCTATACCCCCAGCCCGTGCGGGATGCACACGCGAGGAGCGGCGGTGGTAGTGAGCTTACTTTTAAAAAACATGACATCACCTTCCAAAATAACGGTTTTATTGGCCGACGATCATTCTATCGTACGGCAGGGGCTCTGTGCTCTGCTCAATGCGGATGGCCATTTTGTGATCGTGGGCGAAGCGCGCGATGGACGTGAAGCAGTGGCGCTAGCGCGAAGTCTGCGGCCACAGGTCGTGCTTATGGATGTGGCCATGCCCGAGTTAAACGGTTTGGAGGCGGCGCGGCAGATATTTGAATTTGAGCCGCTAACACGGGTGCTGATTCTTTCTGCGCATGCGGATGATGAATATGTGCAACGTGCCGTGGCGATGGGAGTGGCGGGATTTTTAGAAAAGCAGACCTCGGCGGAAATCCTCACCAAGGCGATTCGCGAGGTTGCCGCTGGTAGGGCGTATTTTAGTCCGCGCATCGCGCGACGCATGAAGGATGAAGCAGCCCGGCCGCGGGATCGCGAGGGTATGCGGCGCGTCGATGCCGCGCGACTGACCAGTCGCGAAGCTGAAGTGTTGCAACTCGTCGCCGAAGGCTCGGCCAACAAGCAGATCGCCGGCGTGTTGGGGATCAGCATCAAAACGGTCGAGAAGCACCGGCAGCATTTGATGGATAAGCTCAATATCCACGACACCGCCGGGTTGACCCGTCACGCCATCGCGACCGGCGTGATCGAGAGTAGTATTCAACGCACTACGTCTGATCCAGTTTGAAGCGATTACAGGTAGGGCAAGGCCCCATGGCTGGGCTTACTTGGGTCGGTTAGGATGTTGATCCAGTCCTATCTATGAAAATCAAAAATCTGTCTGCTCTGCTCGTTATTACCGCCAGTCCGATCTTGGCCTTCGCCTCGTCCGAGACCGACAACAAAATCGAGGAGGCCGCCAAGGCTTCCTTTAACTACCGCACCGTCTTGGAGAATCACGTGACGGTGAAGGCCAAGGATGGCATCGTGACCCTCACCGGTTCGGTGCAGGATTCCGACGACAAGGCGCTCGCCGCCGACACGGTGGAAAACTTGCCCGGCGTCGTCGCGGTGAAGAACGAGATTACGATCAAGTCCGACCAGCCCGAGCATTCCGACGGCTGGATTGCACTCAAGATTCGCAGCCGACTTTTGGTGAAGGCCAATGTCAGTGCCTCTAGCACCACGGTGGCGGTCAAGGACGGCATCGTGACCCTCGGCGGTACAGCTGAAAACCAAGCCCAGAAGGAGCTCACCGAGGTTTACGCCAAGGAGATCGATTGGGTTAAGTCGGTTAAGAACGACATCGTGGTAAAAGAGCCCATGCCCAAGTCCGATAACGTGGGCGATCGCATCGACGATGCATCCATCACCAGCCAGCTCAAATACGCCTTGTTGCACCATAAGGCCACCAGCGCGCTGAAGACGAAGGTTACGACCGTTGACGGTATCGTTGTGATCAGTGGAGACGCGAGTTCGGATGCGGAAAAGACCTTGGTCACCAAGCTTGCGCAGGACGTCCGGGGCGTTAAGTCCGTCGTTAACAACATGACGGTTAAGTCCTGAGTGGTTTAGATTGAGGCAAGCTCCCGTGTTATTGTTGGGAGTCGATGTCAGTTCGGCCGACGCATGTGCGTCGGCCTTTTTTTTTGGTTAAAAAGGGAGCTTGCGTGATGACTAGTAGCCCGGTCCCGGTGCGCGCAGTATTGGCGCGCGAGTTTAGGCCATGAAAAACCCCGCCGCACCCTGGCTGGAGGGTGGGGCGGGGCAGGGTGTTTTGTGGTTTTTTAGGCGGCGAAACCGAAGCGGTCTTTAACCTCGGCGCCATCCAGCGCGAGCGACTCGCGCAGCAGGGTGGAGGCGATGCGTTCGGCGGCGATTTTGAGCAAACGGTCGAACCAGGCGCGGTCCATCTCGGCCCCGTCGTGACGAATGGAGAGGACGCGTACCCGGGCGGCGAGCAGGTGCATCAGGAAGTCTTCCAGCTCCACGGGGTCGTCGGTGTGGTGGGTAAGCACGCCGCGCGGGTGATGTGCGTTGAGGACGTAATCGATGGCGAATTTTTTCAACATGGCGGAGGGAGCTTTCGGGTTAAACGGAGGCCTGGGCGACGTCGTGACGCACGGTGTGCTCGATGTCCTCTTTGCTCAGGTTTACCGACACGGTGGAGTCGGCGTAGCTGATACGGGTGATGTTCTTGGGCAGGAGATAAATCTCTTTGCCGGCATACCAGTGGCCGGTCTCCACCACGAGTTCGCGGATACGCCAGTTGAGCCCTTCGACCATATAGCCGTTGACGAAGCCAATGGTCTCTTCGCCGGCCCGGATGGCATAGCCGTCCACGGCCTTGGTGCTGCGCAGATGAGGATCGTCGCGCTGGTGGTCACGCTCGGGCGATGGGCGGACTTGTTCGCCGATAGGAGCCCCGGGCGGCAAACTGACGCCACCGACCATTCCGGCTTCCATCCAGTAAGCGGGCCAACCGTAGTAGTTGTAATAGGCCTCCTCGTGCTGCCGCGACACGGGTTTGTGGGTTTCGATGGACGGGCTGTCCTCGATTTGACGGCGGGTGAGATTGGTCTGCATCAGCTTCAGGTCGGTGTCGGTCTTTCCGAAGGGGCGAGGGCCGAAGGCGTGGGGAGGCAGGAGGACTTGGCGGCCGGCGAGCCAGGTGCCGGTATCGACCACGAGGTAGCGGACCATCCAGGTGACGTCGTCAAAGTAAAAGTCTTTAACGTGGCCGATGTCGCCGTCGGTGGCGCCGATTTTCTTACCGTAGAGGAGTTTGATGTTTTGTAGCATAGGTGGAGTGACTACCTAGACTACGCCCCGCCGTTGCGGCGGGTAATGGGGTGTAACCCGAAAAATCAGAGCAATTTTAGGGCGCGGGGTTACCGCTCGGCTGAACAAGGGGAGGCGAGCTCGGCACGGTAGTCCCCCAGCTTCCGCAACAGAACTATTTCGCTGGAAAAGGCGTGCTTCGAATTCGTGGAAAGTAACCATGTGACACCCCGACCTCTTTGGCTTATTGGACTCCTAAGGCTTATAGAAAATACTTGCCAACAAGGATTTGTTAATAAATCAAAAAACCTTCATCGAGGAACTAGTAAAAACTAGAATAAAAGTTTTTAAGAAATATCATGAAGAATTCAATTCTCTGGCTGACGCTTTGTACTGCGGCTCTACCCCGCCTAGCTAACGCTTTGCCGTCGCCGCCGTCTATCAACTTCAGCCTAACAGCCACGGCCAACGCAACCGGCTACGGTTATACTCAGGGTGGCGTATATACCTTTGTTTTCACTACAGGAAACAGTTTCACTGGCACCGGTACCAACGTTTTCATCGCCGGTTCGAATCAATGGTCTCAAGAAACCGTAAGTGACGACCGGATGTGGTCAACCGTGGGTGGCACTGGACTGACCGGTGCTTTTTCCGATCCGCAAGCACCGAGTTCTCAGACGCCTTATTCCTATATTACGACCTTTACTGATTCCGGGAACAACAGTCTTGGACTATTTGCCGGTAACGACTCTAACGTGGACATCGGCTTAATGGCGTTGGATGGAGCAACCCTCCTTTCTTATGTTGCCACTTCAATAACAGTTTCTGGGGCCAGTTTCAGCTACACTAGCGGTTATACCGACCCCAACGATTACTTCGCCAACTACATTGGAGGATATGCAGTTATCGGAGCTATTGAATTAAAACCAATGACTGGGAGCAATATTGCATTCACGGTCTCCAATATATCGATTAGCGCCGTTCCAGAGCCGGGAACCTATGCGGCGATTGCGGGCATATCGACCCTATGCTTTGCCGTTAGCCGCCGTCGCCGGGCTCTCGCTTAAGCAGGTCGCGGGTGGTAACGCCTAAGCGCCTATAGAAATAGTTTTAAGAGCGGCTAAGGGAGTCAGCACTTTGGCTGGGCGGCAGATTTCCGCCGGGAAATGGGCGGTGTTGCCGGTGACTAAAATCTGGTCGGTTGTGGTAAGGGCGGCGGCGAGGAAAGTCTCGTCATCCGTATCGGGCAATGCGGGGGCTACGCCGACCGGCACTTGATGCGCCGGGTCAAAAGCAGCCAGTAACGCCGACACGGCGGAGGGCGAGAGTTTGAACTTGGGTCGCAAAAGACCCTCGCGGTATTCAGCGAGCATCGGTGCGCTCCAGGCCAGCGTCACGCGGCCGTCGATGGCGGCGCGGAGCACATGATCGCAGGTGCCGCCGGCAGTCAGCGCGGCGGATACGAGCACGTTAGTATCGAGCACCCAAACGGGTTTCATGCGACCGCTGGCTTGGCGCGTCGTGCACGCCGAACGGTGGCGATTTCGGCGGTAATCTCGGCTTCGGTGCGTGCGGATGCTCCACTGCGTGCGGCCTCCGCTTGAGTCGCGTCGAGGGCCCGGCCGAGTAATAGTCGGCGCAATGCATCCAAGTCGGCTTCGATGCCGCGCCCGCTGGCAGGAATTAAATAGGCGGCGGGAGTGCCGTTTTGGGTGATGACTTGCGGCCCGTCCTTTTTCACCTGCCGCAAAACCCGCCCCGGTTGTTTGGAAAGTTCGCGCGTGGAAATAAACGAAACCATGCCGCACTATCGGACAAATGTCCGGCAGTGTCAACCGGGTGGAGTTTATGTTTTAGCACCACGGAAATCCGCAGCGTTTGCATGCGAGGTCGTCGGCGAGCGAGACCCTACGAAGTTCACAGCGAGGTGGTTTTAGCCGACCCAGGCGCGGGCGTTTTGGAAGAGGCGGAGCCAAGGGGCGTTTTCCTGGCCGCGCCAGGCGGGTGGGATGTAGCTTTGCTGGACCACGCGGAAGACGCGTTCGGGGTGCGGCATCATCAGGGTGACGCGGCCGTCACGGGTGGTGATCGCGGTGGTGCCGAAGGGGCTGCCGTTTGGGTTGAGCGGGTAGTGCTCGGTGGGGCGGTGGTGGTTGTCCACGAAGCGCGCGGCGACCAGGCCGGAGGCGTTGAAGGTGGCGGCGGCCTCGGCGGTCGGGAATTCGGTAAAACCTTCGCCGTGGGCGACGGCGATGGGGAGCACGCTGCCTTCCATGCCGGCGAAGAGCACGCTGGGGCTCTTCTCGATGAGGAGCGAGGCGACGCGGGCTTCGAAGCGTTCGGACTGGTTTTGCACGAAGCGGGGCCAGTGTTCCGCGCCGGAGATGATGGAGTGGAGGTTGCTCATCATTTGGCAGCCGTTGCAGACGCCGAGGGCGAAGGTGTCGGGGCGGGCGAAGAAGGCGGAGAACTCGTCGCGGGCGCGGGGGTTGAAGAGGGCGCTCTTGGCCCAGCCTTCGCCGGCGCCGAGTACGTCGCCGTAGCTGAATCCGCCGCAGGCGACCAAGCCGCGGAAATCGCGCAGGGAAACGCGGCCGGAGAGAATGTCGGTCATGTGGACGTCCACGGCGCGGAAGCCGGCGCGGGTGAAGGCGGCGGCCATCTCGACTTCGCCGTTCACGCCTTGCTCACGGAGAATGGCCATGGGCGGGCGGGCCTTTCCCGAGAGGTTCACAGAGGGCACCAGAGGATTCACAGAGTCCACGGAGGGACTGCGGTGATGTGCCGTCGGGTTGGGCTCAGTGGACTCTGTGTTACCTCTCGTGCCCTCCGTGTAATTCTCTCCGAATTCGAAGGTGACTTTGGGGGTGAGGCCGGGGTCGGTGGGATCGAGGCGGAGGGTGTGTTCCTGCGCGGCGCAGGCGGGGTTGTCGCGCAGGGCGGCCATGCGGCGGGTGACGTCGCTCCAGAGGTCGCGCAGGGAGGGGAGGGGGTCGTCGAGCAGGGTTTTGCCCGCCTGGGTGACGCGGAAGGCGTAGTCGGTATTGAGCAGGCCGATACGGTGGGTGCAGTCGGCCAGGCCGTGGGCGGCGAGGGTGGCGGTGACGGCGGGAAGGTCGGCGTCACGCACTTGGATCAGCGCGCCGAGTTCCTCGGCGAAGAGGGCGGCGGTGGCGTCGATCGCGGCGGGCAGATCGAGGCTGAGGCCGGTGTGGCCGGCGAAGGCCATTTCTACGGCGGTGACGAAGAGGCCGCCGTCGCTGCGGTCGTGGTAGGCGAGGAGTTTTTCTTCGCGGCCGAGTTGCTGGAGGGCGTTCCAGAAACCTTTGAGGTCGGCGGGGGAATCGACGTCGGCGGGGGCCTGGCCGGTCTGGGAGACGACTTGGGCGAGGATGGAGCCACCTAGGCGGTTTTTGCCGCGACCGAGGTCGATGAGGAGCAGGGTGGTGGGGCCGGCGTCGGTGCGCAGTTGCGGGGTGAGGGACTGGCGGATGTCGGCGACGGGGGCGAAGGCGGAGATGATGAGGGAGAGCGGCGCGGTGACGCGTTTCTGCGCGCCGGTGGCGGAGTCTTTCCAGACGGTGGACATGCTCATGGAGTCCTTGCCGACAGGGATGGTGATGCCGAGGGCGGGGCAGAGTTCCATGCCGACAGCTTGCACGGCGGCGTAGAGGTCGGCGCCGTCGCCGGGGAGGGCGGGGGCGGACATCCAGTTGGCGGAGAGGTTGACCTTGCCGAGGTCGCCGATCTGGGCGGCGGCGAGATTGGTGAGGGCTTCGCCGACGGCGAGGCGGGCGGAGGCGGCGGCGGAGTTGACGGCGACCGGGGTGCGTTCGCCCATCGACATGGCTTCGCCGGTGTAAACGTCGAAGGCGGCGGCGGTGACGGCGCAATCGGCCACGGGCACTTGCCAGGGGCCGACCATTTGATCGCGAGCGATGAGGCCGGTGACGGAGCGGTCGCCGATGGAGATGAGGAAGGTCTTGTCGGCGACGGCGGGATGGCGGAGGACCAGCTCCGCTAAATTTTTTAATGACCTATGACCAATGACCAAGGGCTGAAGCGGGCGAGTCAGGGTCGCATCCGTGCGGTGCATGCGCGGGGGTTTGCCGAGCAGCACTTCGAGGGGGAGGTAGATGGGGCGGTTTTGGAAATGGGGGTCGTCGAGGACGAGGCTTTTTTCCTCGGTGGCTTCGCCGACCACGGCGTAGGGGCAGCGTTCGCGTTCGCAGAGGGCGGCGAAGGTGGCGAGGCGGGCGGCGGGCACGGCCATGACGTAGCGCTCTTGGGATTCGTTGCACCAGATCTCCAGCGGGGACATGCCGGGCTCGTCGTTGAGCAGGGCGCGGAGGTCGAATTTGCCGCCGCGTCCGCCGTCGTTGACTAGCTCGGGCAGGGCGTTGGAGACGCCGCCGGCGCCGACATCGTGGATAAAGGAAATGGGGTTTTCGTCGCCGAGGGCCCAGCAGCGGTCGATGACCTCTTGGGCGCGGCGTTCCATCTCGGCGTTGTCGCGTTGGACGGAGGCGAAATCGAGGTTTTCCTGGCCGGAGCCGCTGGCCATGGAGGAGGCCGCGCCGCCGCCGAGACCGATGAGCATGCAAGGCCCGCCGAGGACGATGAGTTTGTCGCCGGGGTGGATCTCGCCTTTTTTAATGTGGCCTTCGCGGATGTTGCCGAGGCCGCCGGCGAGCATGATGGGCTTGTGGTAGCCGCGGAGTTCGGTGGGGGCGGTGGTGCCTGCGGGGGCGGGGACTTCCTGTTCGTAGGTGCGGAAGTAGCCGTTGATGGCGGGGCGGCCGAATTCGTTGTTGAAGGCGGCGGCGCCGAGGGGGCCGTCGAGCATGATGTCGAGGGCGGAGACGATGCGGCCGGGTTTGCCGTGGTCTTTTTCCCAAGGCTGGACGGCGTCGGGGAGGCGGAGGTTGGAGACGGTGAAGCCGGTGAGGCCGGCCTTGGGCTTGGAGCCGCGGCCGGTGGCGCCTTCATCGCGAATCTCGCCACCGCTGCCGGTGGCGGCGCCGGCCCAAGGGGAGATGGCGGTGGGGTGGTTGTGGGTCTCGACCTTGCAGAGGATGTGGATCGGCTCGGCGTGGGCGGCGTATTCGCCGGTCACGGGGTCGGCCCAGAAGCGTCCACCGGAGGTGCCGGCGAGCACGGCGGCGTTGTCCTTGTAGGCGGAGAGGATTCCCTCGGGGTGGAGAGTGTAGGTGTTTTTGATCATCTGGAACAGCGAGCGGTCCTTGGCGGAGCCGTCGATTTCCCAGGTGGCGTTGAAGATTTTGTGGCGGCAGTGCTCGGAGTTGGCCTGGGCGAACATCATGAGCTCGATGTCGTTGGGGTCGCGGCCGAGGGTGTGGAAGGCGTTAACGAGGTAATCGATCTCGTCGTCGGCGAGGGCGAGGCCGAGGTTGGCGTTGGCGGAAACAAGCGCGGCGCGGCCTTGGGCGAGCACGGGCACGCTGGCGAGCGGGCGCGGGGCGGCTTGCTGGAAAAGGGCGGCGCAGGCTTCGAGCGAATCGAAGACGACCTGGGTCATGCGGTCGTGGAGTTTGCCGCGCAGGGTGGCGAGTTGGTCGGCGGAGAGTACGTGCAGGGGTTTGCCGAGGGCGGAGTTGTCGATGTCGAGGGTGAACTCGACGACGCGCTCGATGCGTTTGATGGCGGCGAGGCCGCAGATGTGGGCGATGTCGGTGGCCTTGGACGACCAGGGCGAGATGGTGCCGGGGCGGGGCGCGACGACTTGGGTGAGGCCGGTGACGGCGGAAGCGGGGCGGCGGGGGCCGTAGGTGAGGAGCTTTTCTAGGACGGCGTGCTGGTCGGCGGCGAGCGGGGCGGAAATATCAACCACGTGGACGAAGCGGGCGGCGAGCGCGCGCACGGGCAGGCCGGCGGAGGCGAGGTCGGCACGCAGTTTTTCCAAGCGAAACGGGGAGAGGGCGGAGGAGCCGCGGAGGGTCAGCATGGTCGGGAAAAAGCGGGGATGTTTCGGAACGGGAGCGGCGCGGTCAAGGAGCGCGGTGGGTGCGGCGGTGTTTTACGTTTCGAGGTTTGTGAGGGGGCCGGGAAAAAGCCGTTGACCACCCCGGTCTTCCTTCCGTGATGAATAACTTTTACGCCGTGATTGTTACCGTGACCGACCGTTTTTCGCAGTGCAGTTCGCCCCCGGCGGGTGCGGGCCGGGCCTGCGGGGGCGCGGGAGTGCAGCTCATTTTTTCCATCTAAAGTATCCTATGTCCGACAAGATCACTCACGAATGCGGCATCGCGCTGGTCCGGCTGTTAAAGCCGCTTTCTTATTACCAGGAAAAATACGGCACGCCCTTGTGGGGATTTACCAAGCTCTTCCTCCTCATGGAGAAGCAGCACAATCGCGGTCAGGATGGCGCGGGCGTGGCCTGCGTGAAGCTTGATGTGCCGGCGGGCGATCCGTTCATGTTTCGCGAGCGTTGCGTGAAGGTGAATCCGCTTGATCGCATTTTCAAAACCCTGCTCGCGCAATACGACGAGAAGAAGGCTGCAGGAGAGATTCACCCCGAGTTCCCAGATACGGTCAAAAAGCACTTCGATTTCGGCGGCGAACTCTTGGTCGGCCATCTTCGTTACGGCACCTCGGGGGGTTATAACATCTCTTCGTGTCACCCGTATTTCCGGCGTTCGCCGTGGCCGACGCGCAACCTCGCGCTGTGTGGCAATTTCAACATGACCAACACCGACGAGCTCAACCAGGCGCTCATCGGCATGGGGCAGCACCCGATTTTCGCGACCGACACGCAGGCCTTGCTGGAGAAGATCGGCTTCTTCCTTGATGAGGAACATGAGGACATTTACCGCGAATTGCGCTCGCAGGGACTGAAGGGCGAGGAGATTTCCCGCCAGATCAGCGAGCGGCTCGACCTCGGTCGCGTGATCACCCGTTCGGCCTCCAAATGGGACGGCGGCTACACGCTTTGCGGGCTGATCGGCAATGGTGACGCCTTCGTGGCGCGCGATCCGGCCGGTATTCGCCCCGCGTTTTATTTTCAAAACGACGAAGTGATCGCTTTCGCCTCAGAGCGCGCTCCGTTGCAGACGATTTTCGACCTTAGCGCTCCGCAGGTGAAGGAAGTCCCGCCGGGTCATGTGATCGTGATGAAGGCGGATGGACGCATCAGCGAAACGCAGTTTACCGCGCCGCTTCCCCGTGCGTCGTGTTCGTTTGAGCGGATTTATTTTTCACGAGGCAACGACCTCGACATCTACCGCGAACGCAAGGCGCTCGGTGGCCACCTCGGGGCACAAGTGGTGAAGTCCATCGGCGGGGATTGGGGGCGCACGGTGTTCAGCTTCATCCCCAACACGGCCGAGGTGGCGTGGTTCGGGCTCATGCATGCGCTGCGCGAGATTCGCCGCGCCGAGGTGAAAAAGGGCATTCTGGAGGCCGCCGCCAAGGGCACCATCTCCGAGAAACTGCTCGACGAGCTTATCACCAACAACTGGCCGCGCGGGGAAAAGGTCGTCTCTAAGGACATCAAAATCCGTACCTTTATTGGCCAGGAAAGCATGCGTAACCATCTGGCTAGTCACGTTTACGACATCAGTTATGGTTCGGTGCAACCGGGCGATAACTTGGTTTGCGTTGACGACTCCATCGTGCGCGGAACCACGCTGCGCAAATCCATCCTGCGCATCCTCACCCGCTTGCAGCCGCGCAAGATCATCATCGTATCCACCGCGCCGCAGATTCGTTACCCGGATTGTTACGGTATCGACATGTCGCAACTGGGCAAGTTCATCGCCTTTGAAGCGGCCATCACCTTGTTGAAAGAGCGCGGCCAGCAGTCCTTGCTTACCGAGGTGTATCAACTTTGTCGCGATGCCGTGGCGCACGGCGACTCGGTCAATCACGTGCAACGGATTTACTCCCAGTTCAGCCCCGAGGAAATTTCGGCCAAGATCGCGGAATTCGTGCGTCCGACCGGGGTGGATTGGCACGGTGAGATCGAGGTCATTTTCCAGACCTTGGAAAACCTCCATGCCGCCTGCCCGCAGCACAGCGGCGACTGGTATTTCTCGGGCAAGTATCCGACCCCCGGCGGCTTCCGGGTGGTGAACCAGGCGTTCGTCAACTATTACGAAAACAGCGAAGGCGGACGTAGTTACTGAGCCATGGGGAAAGCAAAAACTCAGGACGAAGCGCGGCCGAATCCGGTGCTTCCGCGCATTCACACCATTCGCAAGCAGCGGGTGGTGCTTGATGCCGACATGGCGGAACTGTACGACGTGCCCACTTTTCGATTGAACGAAGCGATCAAGCGAAATGAGTTTCGATTCCCTGCTGATTTTAGGTTTCAGCTTACACGTGAGGAAGTTGCAAACTTGATATCGCAAAATGCGATTTCAAGTCGGGGGCATGGCGGGCTTCGTACATTGCCATGGGCCTTCACTGAGCACGGCTGCCTGATGGCCGCGACTGTCCTCCGCAGCGAAAAAGCAGTGCAGATGAGCCTCTACCTCGTCCGCGCCTTCGTCCAGATGCGCGAGCAGATTAGCGCCAACCTTGGCGTCCTGCGGCGGTTGGCCGAGATCGACAAAAAACTGCTCGAACACGATTCCGTCCTGCGCGAAGTCATCGAGCGTCTCGCTCCGTTGCTCAACCCTCCGCCCGAAGACGAAACCAAGAAACCCAGGATCGGCTTTGTGTCCCGTGCTGCCCGAAGGGCACCCGCACGGGCCACCCCTGCGCTTCGCTCCGGGGCCATGCCGCCAGGCAGGCATGACCATCTTCGCGCTTTCGCGCTCCGTCATCGCGGCAACCGTTAATAAAACTGCCGGACCCTCGCCCGACCACCGCCCGCGTTTTTGATTGGTCATTCGTCATTGGGCATTGGTCATTATTCAATTTTCCCTCTTTCCACCCATGTCCCTCAGTTACGAATCTTCCGGCGTTAACTACGATCAGCTCGATGCCTTCAAGCGCGCCTGCCAAAAAGCGGCCAAGACCACCGCGCCCCTGCTTGAACTCCACGGGTATGCCGAGCCGGCCAACACCCGCGGCGAAAGCTGCTACCTCATGGAGGCCGCCGACCATTTCCTCGCCCACGTCGAGGAAGGGCTGGGCACCAAGAACCTCGTGGCCGACGCCGTTTACGCCCAGACGGGGAAAAATTTCTACCGCGAGATATCCATCGATACCGTCGCCACCATCGTCAACGACCTCGTGACTTGCGGCGCGTTGCCCATTTCCGTGGCGATGCACGCCGCCGTCGGCGAGTCGGCCTGGTTCACCGACACCGCGCGCATGGAGGCTCTGGTGGCGGGCTGGGCCGAGGGTTGCCGCCAGGCTGGCGCCGTTTGGGGCGGCGGCGAAACGCCGACTCTGCGCGGTATCGTCAACGCCGACGCCATCGTGCTGGCCGGTTCCGCCATCGGCAAGATCGAGCCCAAATCGCAACGCATCACCGGCGGCGTGCAGGCCGGGGACGAGATCGTGTTTCTCGCCTCCTCTGGCGTGCAGACCAACGGCCTATCTCTGTGCCGCCTCATCGCCTCCAAGCTTCCGCAAGGCTACCAGACACCCATCGGATATGGCGACACCCGCACTTACGGCGAGGCCCTGCTCGCCCCGTCGGTCATTTACGTGAACTTCGTGCGCGAGTGCCAGCAATCCGGCATCACGCTCAACTACGTGTCGCACGTTACCGGACACGGTTGGCGCAAAATCATGCGCCTCGACGAGCCCTTCGTTTATGAGATTCACACCCCGGGCGCAGAGCCTGCCTTGTTCAAGTTCCTGCGCGAAGCCGGCCCGATCGACCTGAGCGAAGCATACGCCACCTTCAATCAGGGGGTGGGTTTCGCCGCCTACGTTTCGCCGGAAAACCTGGAGGCCACCCTAGCCGCTGCGAAGGCCTCCGGTTACACCGCCTGGCACGCCGGCACGGTGAAAAAAGAAGGCGAGCGCAAGGCCGTGACCATCCCCTCGCTCGGCCTCGCCTACGACGGAAGCACGCTGCAAGTGCGTTGATCAGCGCCGGCCGGGAAGCTGACTCGACTCGGCAGTGGAATCTTGAGGAAAAGCCTACAGCGGGTTGTCCGTAGAGATAAATTCCCACGGCAAACCGAAGTGCGCGGCGGCGGCGGCGGCGAGGGCGCGCACGCCATGGACCTCGGTGGCGTAGTGGCCGCAGCAGTAGAGGTTCAGCCCGTGTTCCTCGGCGAAGTTATACCACTCCTCACGCAGCTCGCCGGTCACCAGCGTATCGACGCCGAGCGCGGGGAGTTCGGGCACGGCGCTGTTGCCACTGCCACTGCAAAACGCGACGCGCCCCGGTTTCACGGAGCCGTGCTCAATGGCAACAACGCGCGTGTAATGGGTCTGCAAGGTCGTGAGCAACGCCGCGCGCGAGTCGCCGAAGGGCGCGGTCCACGCCACCGGCTCGCTGCCAGGCGGGGTCAAAAAAGTCTGATCGGGCACAAGTCCGAGTTGTCGCGCGAGCAGGGCATTGTTGCCCAGTTCCGGGTGTCCATCGAGCGGGAGGTGGCAGCCGTAAATCGCCAGATCGGCTCGAATGGCGGTGGCAAAACGTGCGTAGTGATGCCCGGTTAACGGCTGGGGCGAGGTCCAGTAAAGCCCGTGATGAACGATGAGGAAATCCACCCCGGCGGCGGCGGCACGGGCGAATGGCACGCGGCCCGCATCCACCGCCGCGCCGATCTTGGTCACGCGACCGGAGTTTTCGAGCTGGAGGCCATTGAGTGCGTTAGGATGGTCTTTCCAGGCGGTGCGTCGGGTGGCGTGGTCGCAAAAGGCGACAAGATCGGCGAGGGTCGGCATAAGCGGTGTCGATTAACGCCGCAGAAAGCACGGCGCGGAGCAAGCCGGAGGACGTGTCGTATGGTAACCCGAAGCGCATCCCTTGAAGTCCCCGAATTCCGTGGCGAGCGCCACCGTGTTCCCTCAGCACAAAGTAACCTAATAGGTTACTCGATGCTGGGGGCAGTGTAGCGTGTGGGGGCGACTGTAGGTGATGGGGGGAGTTGGGAGTGTTGGGCGACGGTTTTTGGGGTGGCGTTTTGCGGGTTGGGGCATTGCCTCGGCTCGATGTCGCAAGCGTCTTCGCCCGTCGATTTGATCGCCGCCGCCGCCGCCGAGTTTGGCGGGCGTCCGTCGTGGGATGATTATTTCATGGCCACCGCCGTGCTGCTCTCCACGCGCAGTCCGTGCGAACGTCTCCATGTAGGCTGCGTGATCGTGACCGCCGGAGAGCGAAAAAACCGCATCGTCGCCGCCGGCTACAATGGTTTCCTGCCCGGCACGCCGCACACTTCCCGCCTGCGCGATGGCCATGAACAGGCCACCGTGCACGCCGAGCAAAACGCCATCGCCGACGCCGCCCGGCGCGGCAGCTCGGTGGAGGGCTGCGTGGCTTACGTGACCCATTTCCCGTGTATCAATTGCGCCAAAATCCTCGCCGCTTCCGGCATCGCCGAAGTGCGGTATCGCGCGGATTATAAAAACGACCCTTTGGTCGCCCCCTTGCTGCAAGACGCCGGGGTGCGGGTCGTACAGCTCTAAACGGTGCAACCTGGCTAACTCTTCGACTGATGCGCGATTCCACCAAGACGACCTTCACCGAAGGCAATTCGCTCGCGGGCAGGCTTTTGCTGGCGCATCCGGTATTGAAGGACGAAAACTTTCGCCGCACCGCCGTGCTCATTTCCAGTCACGACGCACAGGGGGCGATGGGCGTGGTCTTGAACCGACCGCTGGCGAAAAAACTGGGGGAACTCGGCGGCGATTTCGCGCTCGGTCCGCTGGCGCAGGTGCCGGTTTTTGACGGAGGCCCGGTGGCGCGGCGGCAAATCATCATTTGTGCCTGGCGTCGGCACGCCGGCGACGACGAGGAGAATTACGAGTTGTTATTCGGATTGGATCGGAACCGGGCCAATGACCTCGCCGGGCAGGCGGACGTGCAGCTGCGTGCTTACCTCGGCCACGCCGGGTGGAGTGCGGGACAACTCGAAGGCGAGTTGCAGCGTGATACCTGGGTGATCGCCGAGTTGGAGACGGATGTGATCCAGCATCCGGCCGACGAAACCCTCTGGCGCCGGGTCTTGGGCGGACTCGACGCTCAATGGCGATTATTGGCCGACGAGCCCGATGAACCGGGCCGAAATTAGGTCCGGGCGAAACATAGTTTCCGCGCGGAGAAGTTTCCGTTTGACACACCCCATGTCGAACCGGTGTTTTCTTCCTTTTTATGAAAGTTGTTTCCTCCATCAAATCCGCGAAGAAGCGTCACCCTGACTGCCAAGTCGTGCGCCGCAAGGGCCGCATCTACGTGATCAACAAGACCGACCCGCGCTACAAGGCTCGCCAAGGCTAATCCGGCTAACGCCGACCTAACTAACTCACCACCATGAAGAGCGAAGGCCATCCCTCCCTTAACGACGTCTGCTTCCTTGACGTCGCCTCCGGTAAGAAATTTCTCACCAGATCCACCGTCAAGTCGGCCCGCAAGGAGACGATCAACGGCGTTGAATACCACGTCATCATCCGCGACGTGACCATGGACTCGCATCCCGCCTACACCGGCGAGAAGCGCATCGTGGACACCGCAGGTCGCGTGGAGAAGTTCACCACCAAGTTCCGCCGCGGCGCCGCCCCGGCCGCCAAGAAGTAAGTCTTCACCGACTGCTTTTCGGTGTTTTTTTAAAACCCGCCGCGCTCTTCGGAGTCGGCGGGTTTTTCGTGTCGCGTGCAGCATTCCTGCGGCAGTGATACGACCGGCCTTGCCTAGCGCTTGGTGCTTTACCAAGTTGCGCCGATGGAATCCCACGAGTTGCTCAAGGACGTCCTCAAACGCACCAGCGCGAAACAGATCGCGGCGGATATGAATTTGTCGCTTTCGCTGATCTACAAGTGGGCGGAACCACCGACCGACGTCGCGGGCAGCGGGTCGAGTAATCCGTTGGATAGGATCGAGCAGTTGATCAAATCGACCGGCGATGTGCGGGTGGCGCACTGGGTGTGCGCCCGGGCGGGGGGCTTTTTTATCGCCAATCCGCCGGTAAAGGCGACGCGACAGGCCCTGGTGCCCGCGACCAACGAAATCGTGCGGGATTTTGCCGAACTTTTGGGGGTGATTTCGGCTGCGAGCGCCGACCAGCAGGTGACGGCAGCCGAGGCCAAGAGCATCCGCGCCAAATGGGAGGAGTTGAAGACCGCGACCGAGGGTTTCGTAAACGCGGCGGAAAAAGGCGCTTACCGCGATCACCAGACCGCTGCCTCGGCGGCCACGCCGGTTCCGGCAAAGCCGCGTTCTGTCGCCTAGGCGGCGATGAAGGCGAAAAAGGCCTCCGCTTCGGAAGCAAGGTTTTCGATTAATAAATCCGGGGCGGCGGCGACCAGGCTTTCGCGGCTGGAGTAGCCGGTTTTTACCGCGATGGTGCGGGCGCCAATGACCCGACCGCAGGCGACGTCGTGCGGGGTATCGCCGATCACGAAAACGCGTTGTGGTGGGATGACTCGCCCCAAGTGGGCGCGGGCGCGTTGGAGCGCATGAGGACCGAGTTCGTCGCGCGTCTCGCTGTCGTTGGCAAAGGCACCGAAGGCGAAGCGCGACCAGAGTCCGTGGTGATCGAGTTTGATTTTGGCCCCGGCGACGAGATTGCCGGTAAGCAACGCGTTGATATAGCCGGCGGCGGCGGCGCGATCCAGCGCGGCCTCGACGCCAGGCAGGATACGTGAGCTGGCGGCGAGCCGGGCAGGCAATTCGGCAAAGTAGGCTTCCGCCATGCGGGTAAGATTCACCTCGTTGTATTCGTGGCCGGTGCGGGCGAAAATCTGGCGGATGATCCAGCGATCAGTACGGCCGGCGAAGTCGATGTCATCCAGCGGGCGGTCAATGCCGAACGCGTTGCGCAAGCCGGCCCGAAGCGCGGCCATGCCCGAGCCTCCGGAAGCGAGCACGGTGCCGTCGATGTCCCAGAGTAGAAGCGTGTCCATAAGTCGTAGAGGAAAAGCCGGGAGCCCAGGCGAAGCGCCGGCCGCTTGCGAGCTTTCGGTCCCGCGTTTACCTGTCGGCATGAAAGTTTGGTTTTTCGCTCCCCGTTTCGGTGGTCGTTTGGCGGTGATCTTCGTGGCTGTGCTGCTGGTCGGCGGGTGTGCGACGACGGAGGCGCGCATCCGTCGCAATCAGGCGGAATTTGACCGGCTCGCGCCCGAGCAGCAGCAGCTCATTCGCGAGGGGAAAATAGCCCTAGGGTTTACGCCCGAGATGGTAACACTTGCCGCCGGCGCGCCCGATGAGCGCTGGGTCCGCACCGATGTAAACGGGCGCACGGAAATCTGGAGTTACACCCGTTACGCGTCATCGGACGGCGCGCCGATCTATACCGGATTCTATCACCGTTATCGCGGAATATATCCGGGTTTTTACGATGAAAACGCTTTGGCGGCGGCGCGTCCGGTGGAGTATTTCCGGGTGGAGTTTAGCGGGGGAAAAGTGAGCGCGGTGCAGCAGCATGAGAGGTAGTGAAAATTCTTGGCGGGCGAGCGGTGATCGGTTGCATAAGCGCGCATTTTAGTCGGGAAAATGCCGTTGCCGCGTGAAGTGCCTACGCCCTTCATATGCGGCTTTCCCTATGGCATCGCACCCACTTGTCGCAGCGTTCCAACAGGCCGGCCAAGGCCATGTGTTTGCCCACTTTGAGTATTTAACTCCCGACCAGCAGGCGGAGTTGTTGGCCGATGCTGGTGAGATCGACCTCGCAGAAATCGCCGAGCTGGACCGTACGCTTGTGCAAAAGAACGCGGCGGCGGGCCTTGATTTGTCGGATTTGACGCCCGCTGCCTACGAAGCCTTTCCCCAAAACGGCGGAGATGCTGCGGCTTGGTCGGCGGCCAAGGCCGAGGGCGAGGCAGCGTTGCGCGCCGGTCGCGTGGCGGCTTTCGTAGTCGCGGGCGGGCAGGGCACGCGGCTGGGTTACGATGGTCCCAAGGGCACCTATCCAGTGACGCCGGTGTTGAAGAAAACCTTGTTTCAGGTCTTCGCGGAAAAAATCCGCGCCGCTGGTGCGCGTTATGGTCGGCCGCTGCACTGGTTCATTATGACCAGCCACATCAACCATGCCGCTACCGAGGCGTTTTTCCGTGAGCATGGTTTTTTCGGTCTGGCGGAGAACACGGTGCATTTTTTCCGCCAAGGGCGCATGCCGGCGGTCGGGTTTGATGGTAAGATCCTACTGGAGGCGAAGCACCGCATCGCCATGTCGCCCGATGGTCACGGTGGCTCGCTCCGGGCTTTGCAGCGCAGCGGCGCGCTGGATCTGATGCAGCGCGAGGGCATCGACATCCTGAGCTACTTCCAGGTGGACAACCCGATGGTGCGTTTCATCGACCCCGCCTTCGTGGGTTGGCATCTGCGCACGCGCTCCGAGATGAGCAGCAAGATGGTGCCGAAGGCTTACGCCGGAGAAAAAGTGGGGCACTTCTGTTCCCAGCGCGGCCGCACCGTGGTGATCGAGTATTCCGATCTGCCTAAGGAGCGTCAGGAGGAGGTCGATCCGGTGACCGGCCAATTACGTTTCATCGCGGGTTCGGTGGCCATTCATCTGCTTGATCGCGAATTCATCCGCCGCATGGCGACCGGTGCTGACGCGCTGCCCTTCCATCGCGCGGACAAAAAGATCCCGTGTCTCGACGCTTCCGGTAATTTGGTGAAGCCGGAAAAGCCGAATGGCGTGAAGTTCGAACTCTTCGTTTTTGACGCACTGCCTTTCGCCAAAAATCCGGTCGTGATCGAGGCGAGTCGCGCCGACGATTTCTCACCGGTGAAAAACGCCGAGGGCATCGATTCGCCCAAGACCTGCGCCGACGATCAGGTGCGGCAGTTCACCCGCTGGGCCAATGCCCACGGCGCGACCTTGCCGGTGGATGCCACCGGCCTGCCTCCCTTCGCCTTCGAAGTGTCGCCGCTCTTTGGTTACGATGAAGACAGCTTCGCCGCCGCTTGGACCGCCCGGTCCGCAAAGCCTGTCATTGCCGCAGATAGCGTGCTTTCCTGATCCGAATTTCCATTTCCCCTCCAATCGTTCACCACGTTTTTACCATGTCCCTACCCACCGCTCTTCAAGCTGCCGGCGCCTCCGGCCAGTTGTTGCCCGCCACCCTTAAAAACCTCGAAATCTGGCTCGCCGCCGGTCTGCCGACCTGGGCGACTGCCAGCCTCGATGAACTAGCCGCCAAGCAGGCCTGGGGCGAGCTCAATGACCGGTTTTACCGCGATCTTGAGTTCGGGACCGGTGGCATGCGCGGCCGGACCATTGGAGCGGTGACGACCTCCGCCGAGCAGGGTCAGGTAGGTCCGCTGGGCACGCCCGAGCATGCCGCCATCGGCAGCAATATTCTCAACGACTACACGCTGGTCCGCGCCACCATTGGTCTTTTCCGCTACACCGCCGGTTATCTGGCGGCCAAGGGCGACCCGCGTTTACCCGCCTTGGTGATCGCGCACGATGTGCGACACTTCTCGCGCCATTTCTGCGAGTTGGCTGCCTCTACTTGGGCGCGCCTAGGCGGTCAGGCGTATATCTTCGCTGGGCCACGCTCCACTCCCCAGCTCAGCTTTACCGTGCGCTGGCTCGGCGCACACACCGGCGTGGTGATTACCGCCAGTCACAATCCCCCGCATGACAACGGCTTCAAGGCCTACTTCGAGGACGGCGCGCAGGTGATCGCCCCGCATGACAAGGGCATCGTCACCCAGGTCGGCCAGGTGCCACTGGGGGAAATCGCCGCCTACTTGGTCAAGGACCTCACGCGCGTGGTGACGCTGGGCGAATCCGCCGATGCCGCCTATCGCACTGCCGCCGCCACGGCGGTGATCGACCGTTCGGTTTTCGCCGCCGCCAAGCTCAAGGTCGCGTTCACCTCGATTCACGGCGTGGGCAACATCATGTCGATGCCGTTGCTCAAGGATTGCGGCGTGGAACTGCACGAAGAGCCCGCCCAGGCGATCCACGATCCGCGTTTCCCTACGGTAAAGTCACCCAATCCTGAAAACGCCGATGCCCTCGCCCTCGCGGTGAAACTGGCCGAGGAGAAGGGACTGGATCTGGTGATGGCGACAGATCCCGATTGCGACCGCATGGGCTGCGCGGTGCGGGGCAAGGATGGCAAGATGCAGCTGCTCACCGGCAATCAGATCGGCGCGTTGATGACGGATTATCGCATCTCGCGTTACAAGGAGCTGGGCGTGATTCCGCAGGCGGGAAGCCCCCAGGCGGTTTTGGTTAAGACTTTTGTGACCACCGGCTTGCAAGACGAGATTGCGCGCAGTCACGGCGTAAAAGTCGTCAACACGCTGACCGGCTTCAAGTGGATCGCGGCCAAGATTCGCGGTTATGAGGAGCAACTCAAAGCGGGTTATCTGGCCAAACACGGGGTCGCGCTCGATTACAACGCCACGCCCTTTGCGGCCCGCGCCAAACTGCTGCAGGAGTTCTCCACTTTTTACGTGTTTGGCTGCGAAGAAAGCTACGGCTACCTGGCCAACGACCTGGTGCGCGACAAGGATGGTAACTCCGCCTGCCTGATGCTGGCTGAGGTGGCCGCTTACGTGAAGAGCCGGGGGCTGACCGTGCCGGAGTATCTCGACGAAATCTATCTGCGCACCAGCTACTACCTCGAAGGCGTGGTAAATCTTTACTACGAAGGCGCGAGCGGCGCGGCCAAGATCAAGCGCATCCTCACCACCTATCGTGAAAATCCGCCGACGGCATTTGGCGACGTGGCGGTGACGAAATTCGAGGATTTCGGCCGCATGGACATCCGCGACGCCGACTGCGAACTAGTGCCCAAGAACGATCTCTACGTGGTGACGCTGGCCAACGGCTACACTTTCGCTGCGCGGGGTTCGGGCACCGAGCCGAAGATGAAGTTCTATGTTTTCGCCAAAGCCACGGTGAAGTCAGCCGGTGAACTGCCTGCCGTAAAGGCGGCGGTGAAAGCGGAGCTGGACCGCGTTAAGGCTCTTATCGAGGCCGACGCCCAGCGCCGAGCCGAGGGCTGAGCGGCCAAGACGCACGAAGCCCGGACGGGCGGTTTGATACCGCCCGTCCGGGCTTCGTTGCGACTACGCCTTGCGGCCTGGTCGGCGAAAAATCAACCGATTTTGGCCAGGCGCTCGATGGTCTCGGGGGCGACCACACGTTCGATGTCGAGCAGGGTTTTCACCACGCCCTTGATCTTGGCCAAACCGAGCAGGTAGGAGGTGTCGATGCGGGCGCCAAATTCCGGGGTGGGCTCGATCTCGGCCCCGGTGAGGCTCACGACTTCCTCGACGCTATCCACGACGAGGCCCATCTGGACGTTGCGACCCGCTTCGAGGGCGATTTGCACCACCACCACACAGGTGCGCTCGGCGAGTTCGGCCTTGAGGCCGAATTTGATGCGGAGATCGATGACCGGAATCACCCGGCCGCGCAGGTTGATAACACCCTTCACGAAGACTGGCATTTGCGGCACAGGGGTGATTTTTTGCAGGCGAATGATTTCGCGGACCTTTAAGACGGCGATGCCGTAGGCCTCGTTATCGAGGACGACGGTCAGGTATTTGCCGGCGAGCCGGGCAGTGTCGGAAGTGTTTACGGTGCTCATTTAGGGGAAATAAGTTTCTTTCGGTTAACCTAGGCAATGAAACTAGGCACAAAGGCTTATCGGCCCGAATGAAGGGAACTTTACCGAAATCTGAATTATTTTTGGGTCTATAAAAACCGGCTTAACCCCTAAAGTTGGGGGGCTTGCGTGCCGTAGGTAGCTGCGCCCCGCAAATAGCGTAATCCCTTTTATCCGTCGCTTATGACCCTCCAAGCTTCAACTTTTGCCCTGCTTGACGATCTCGCCAGCCGCTTTGCCGGTGAATCCATCTTCGCCCAAGCAGAGAGCGATGAGGGTTTAATCCCTTGTTACAGTTTACTCACGGAAATGCTTGGCCACGTATCTGATGCGCCTGATTTAGTCGCGGCGATCAAGGCCTTGCATACACGTCTGGATATTTTGCTCAACGAGGCGAAACCGTTGGATGCAAATGCCGCGCAACATATTAAAGATATTGCCGGCTGGCTCACCGGGGCACTGGCCGCAGCGCGTCAGGGGAAAATACCGGAGCCGTTTGTCACGATGGCGGCAACTTCACCAGTCACGGCGGCTACTACGGCGGCGGCGGCTCCCGCGACAGTCGCCGAGGTCGACGAAATTATGCAGCTCGATCTGGCTGAGAACCGCGAGCTGCTGGGTGAGTTCCACTCCGAGGGGTTGGACCATTTACAGCAAATCGAGGCCGCATTGCTGGCGCTCGACGCCGCGCCCGATGATCGTGATGCGCTGAATGGTCTTTTCCGTTCGTTTCACACCATCAAGGGCGTGTCCGGGTTTCTCCATTTAGTGCCGATGCATAAGCTCACCCATGAGGTGGAGTCGTTGCTCGATTTGGCGCGGACTGATCGTTTGCGGCTCACCCCGGCGATTATCACCGAGGTGTTGAACAGCCGGGATGCGATTCAGGAAATGATGGGGCAAATCACGGTGGCCCTAGAAAGCGGCCGCCAGCCCGACAAAGCAGTCCACGTATCGCATCTGATTGCGGCAGTGCGTCGTCTTTCTGTGCCCGATGTAGTCGGTGCCTCGGCACCGGTCGTTGTCGCGAATGCTGCGGCCCCCGTCGCTGCTGCACCGACGCCTTCATCGACGGTGATCCCGGTCGAGTCGAACACCGTCACGACGGCTCCGTTTGCGATCGAGGCCGGGGCCAAGCCGACGGCAGTGGCGGCCTCGTCCTCGGTGCGGGTTAACACCGAGAAACTCGACTCGCTGGTCGATGTGGTGGGGGAACTGGTGATTGTGCAGAGCCAGTTGATCGAATCGGCCAAGGGCGTGGACGCCAGCGGCTCCACGCTGGTGCGTAATCTAGCCCAACTCACTCGCATCACGAAAGAGTTACAACTCACCGCGATGTCGCTGCGCATGGTGCCAATCAAGCCGACTTTTCAGCGTATGGAGCGCCTGGTGCGCGACCTTTCGAGAGATTTCGGCAAGCTGGTCGCGTTTGAGACGCGCGGCGATGAAACCGAGATAGACCGCACCGTGGCGGAGGAGATCGTCGATCCGCTGGTTCACATGGTGCGCAACTCACTTGATCACGGACTGGAGTCCCCCGCTGACCGGAGCAAGGCCGGCAAGCCGGAGCAAGGCCGGCTGCGACTCGCGGCCTATCACGAGGGCAGCAATCTGGTGATCGAATTGGTGGACGACGGACGCGGCATCAACCGTGCCCGCGTGCTCGACAAGGCGCGCCGTCAGGGACTCGTCGCGGAGGGGGTCAACCCTTCTCCGGACGAGATTGTTAACATGATTTTCCTCCCCGGGTTTTCCACCGCGGAGAAGGTGACGGCGGTCTCCGGCCGCGGTGTCGGCATGGACGTGGTGAAGCGCAATATCGAGCGGCTGCGCGGCCATATCCAGATCGATACCGAGGAAGGCCAGGGCACTACGTTCCGTATCCAGTTACCGCTGACCACCGCCATTATCGATGGCTTGCTGGTCCGGGTGGGCGCGGACCGGTTTATCCTGCCGACCATCATGGTGCAGGTCGCGCTACGGCCTTCGCGCGAGATGCTTACGACCATTCAGGGTCGGGGCGAGGTGATGGATCATCGGGGCAGCATACTGCCGCTGCATCGGTTGCACCGGCGCTTCGGCATCGAAGGCGCGGTGGAAGATCCCACCCAGGGCATCGTGGTCATCATTGAGCTTGGCGGCAGGGTATATGCGCTGTTGGTGGACGAATTGCTCAATAAGCAGGAGGTTGTGATCAAGAATCTCGGTGCTTACCTGCAAAACCTTCCGGGCGTGGCGGGCGGGGCGATTCTGGGCGATGGTACCATCGCACTGATCCTGGACCCGGCCTCGCTGTGTTCGGGTTGAGCGCTTTTATTTATGATCACGCTCGATGAAGTCTGCGCGCAGGCGCTGAAGTTACCTTGTTCGCCTGCGCTTTTGCCTCGCTTGGTTACGCTCCTAGAGAGCCCGGACGCAGGCATCGACGAACTGGCAGCACTGATCCAGCTCGATCCGGTGCTGGCAAGCGCGACGGTGCGAATCGCTAATTCGGTGTATTTTTCCGGCGGTTCACCGGTTTCAACGGTGGGCGAGGCGGTGATACGGCTCGGCTTGCGCGAGCTTTATCGACTCGCGGCGCTTTCCATGGCCTCGCGCTGGATGTCGATCAAGGTCGAAGGTTATTGCTGGGAAGCCGGTGATTTTTGCCGGGCTTCGCTGATCAGTGCGGTGGCGGCGGAGGCGTTGGCGCAACGCACGGGCCGGGTTGATCCGGCCATGGCTTACACCTGCGGTCTGGTGCACGAGATCGGCAAACTGGCGGTGGCGTTTAGTTGCGCGCCGTCCTTTGCGGACATCCGTGCGCGCCGGGCCGAATTGGGCGGCACATGGTTGGAGGCGGAGACGGCCGTGCTAGGCTTTAATCATGCGGCGGTGAGCGCGCGTTTGCTGGCCGAATGGCGTTTCCCCGAGGCGTGTGTGGTAGTGGCCAAATTTAATCCACCCACCGTGGATCTGCCCCCCGAGCATGCCGCGCTGGCTGCGCATATTCATGCCGCCCAGCATATGGCGGCGGCTTTCGGGGCGGGGCAGGGGGAGGACGCGTTTTTTTATACGCTCGATCAGGAGCTGCTCGCCGCGCACGGCCTCAATGCCGAGATGCTGGAGGCGACGCTGCCCACGGTTTTCGAGCGGGCCACGCGTTTGCTGCACGACCGGTTGAACACCGGCCAGGTGGATTTTTGACCGACACGGGGGCGGACCAAAAAAAGACCCACGAGGCGTTTTAAACGCGCTCGCGGGCCGGGACTCACGGAAGGTCGCCGACTGGCGGCGACCTTCCGGTGTTTTACTTAGGCGTTGGCGGGTTCTGCCGACGGGGTGGCGGGCTGGCCCTCGAGCTCGGCCATGGCGGCTTTGCGGGATAGGCGCACCTTGCCGGAGCGCTCGTCGATGCCGATGCACTTCACGGTGATGCTGTCGCCCATCTTGACCACGTCTTCGGTGCGGCGAACGCGGAAGTCGGCCAGTTCGCTGATGTGGCAAAGGCCTTCCTTGCCGGGGGTGCACTCGACGAAGGCACCGAAGTCTTTCACGCCGGTGACGCGGCCGGTGTAGATCTTGCCGATCTCGATCGGGGGACCGCCGGCGTTGCCGCCGCGGCCACCGTCACGTCCGCCGCCGCCGCCAGCGCCGCCGCAGACGGCGTCGATTTCCTGGATGGCGCGGGCCATGGCGGCGCCGTTGTTGGAGTAAACGAAGACCTTGCCGGAATCGTCGTCGGAGATGTCGATCTGCGCGCCGGTGGTCTCGACGATGCGGCGGATGTTTTTACCGCCGGGGCCGATGAGGGCGCCGATTTTCTCGGGGTCGATCTGGATGGTCTGGATGCGGGGCGCGAAGGTGCTGAGGTCCTTGCGGGGGGCGGGCAGGCTGCCGAGCATGACCTTGAGGATTTCGACGCGGGCTTCGCGAGCCTGGTGGATGGCGGTCTTGGCGATCTCGAAGGGGAGGCCCTTGATCTTGAGATCGAGCTGGAAGCCGGTGATGCCCTTGGTGGTGCCGGCGAGCTTGAAGTCCATGTCGCCGAAGTGGTCTTCCTCACCGAGGATGTCGGTGATGGTGGTCCATTGGGCGATGGAGCCGTCAGCGTTATTCTTGGTCATCAGGCCGCAGGAGATGCCGGCGACGGGGGCGATGATGGGCACGCCGGCGTCCATGAGGGCGAGACAGCCGCCGCAGATCGAAGCCATGGAGGTCGAGCCGTTGGAGGCCATGATCTCGGAGACGACGCGGATGGAGTAGGGGAACACATCCTCGGGCGGGAGGACGGGGACGAGGGAGCGCTCGGCGAGCGCACCGTGGCCGACTTCGCGGCGGCCGGGTGAGCCGTAACGACCGGTCTCGCCGACGGAGAAAGGAGGGAAGTTGTAGTGAAGGATGAACGACTTTGAGGTCGCGCCGCCGGTGAGGCCGTCCATTTCCTGGGCTTCCTTGGTCGGCCCGAGGGTGGTGATGGCGATGTTTTGGGTGTCGCCACGCTGGAACATGGCGGAACCGTGGACGCGGGGCAGTACGCCAACGGCGGCCTGGAGGGGGCGGAGGTCGGTCTTGCCACGGCCATCGGCGCGCACGCCCTTTTCGAGGACGGTGTTACGGTAGGCGGTGTATTGGAGGTCTTCGAAGACGACGGAGAGATCGACGTCGGTGAACTTGTCCGCGCCGAGTTCGGCGACGAGGGCGGCCTTGGCTTCTTCCTTGAGGAGCTTAACGGCGGCGCCGCGGGCGGCTTTTTCCTTGCCGAAGATGGCGGCGGAGATGCGCTCGGCGGGCACGACGCGCTCGATGATGGCGCGGGCCTCGGGAGTGGCGCCGACGAGGTTGAAGGTGGCCTTGGGTTTGCCGACGAGGGCAACGAGTTCCTTGATCGCGGCGATGATGGGCTGGATGGCTTGCTGACCGAAGGCGAGGGCTTCGATGAAGCGATCTTCGCTGATCTGATCGGCGGAGCCCTCGATCATGAGCATGTCCTTCTCGGTTCCCACGTAGATGAGGTCGAGGGAGCTGGTGGCCATTTGGTCGAGGTTGGGGTTGGCCACGAATTGACCGTCGATCTCGGCGACGCGGACGCCGGCGATGGGGCCGGCCCAGGGAATATCGGAGATGGCGAGCGCGGCGGACGCGCCGTTGATCATGGGGATGTCGGCGTCGTTGATCTGGTCGGCGGAGAGGAGCTGGCCGATGATCTGGACCTCATTAAGAAAACCCTCGGGGAAGAGGGGACGGCAGGGACGGTCGCAAAGACGGGAGGTTAGGATTTCCTTCTCAGAAGGGCGGCCCTCGCGTTTGAAATAACCACCGGGAAAACGGCCGGCGGCGGCGTATTTCTCGCGATAATCGACGGTGAGAGGGAAGAAGTCCTGGCCGGGCTTGACCGAGGCGGAGACGCAGGCGGTGACGAAGAGGTTGGTCTCGCCGACGGCGACGTTGACCGCGCCATTGGCAAGGGCGGCGTAGGTGCCGGTGGAGAAGGTGATCCCGAGGGAGGGAACAGTAACGGAGTGCTTTTGAACTAGGGACATGACGGATACTTTTTTAACGGATACGGTTACGCGTCGCGGATAGTAGAATCGAACAGACGGCGACGCGCAGCCGCTGATTCGATGTTTGTTGGGTTTTTAAGGCCGTTCGGCGGGACAACGAAAATCCGAGCAGGAGCTTACGTTGAGGGGGCGCAGACGGCGCAAAAAGTAGGAAATCTAAGGAACGGTCGGTCGGCCTAAGAGGGGCTCGAACCGTGGCCGGTTACTCGGTCGTCGGCGGGACGAGAGATTTCGATTTGCAGCCCGTCCCACGGAGGGCAGGGAGGCAGATGGAAAAGTCTCGGTCCGAAGCCTAGGCGATGTCGGTAAAGACAAGAGGCGACCCGCGGATCGGGTCGCCTCTTAGAGTGGGCAATTACTTGCGGAGGCCGAGCTTGGCGAGCAGCTCGACGTATTTGTTAACGTCTTGGCGCTTCACGTAATCGAGAAGCTTGCGACGGCGGCTGGCCATCTGGAGGAGACCACGGCGGCTGTGGAAGTCCTTGCGATGGGTGCGAAGATGTTCGGTGAGGTGGTTGATGCGGCCAGTGAGGATCGCGATCTGGACTTCGGATGAGCCGGTGTCTTTCTCGTGATGCTTGAACTGGGCGATGGTTTCGATGCTAACGGCGGTGGACATATTGTGTTGGTTTATTATAAGTTACATAACTGCAGGGGGCCTTGGGGGCTCCGTGCCACCCGCTTCGCCCGCGGTGTCAAACGCGAGATCGGCCGGTGCCACCGTTCTAATCCGGCGGAATGCCGGACCAGTCATGGTGCGACCTCTTAACCGTCGAGGTCTCACTAACGCAGATGAATACGTTCTTAACCAGCGACGTGAGGCGCAAGGATTTTTTTAATCAGACTGAGGTTTATCGGTGGCACCGGTGTTAACCATTGGTTTCAAAAAATCGCCGGAGGGTTTCTTCCAAGGTCCAGTGCAGGCCGCGACCACGGGCGATTCCGTAGAATCGTAAAAACGGCACTACTTGATGGGTGCCCGTCTCGACTTCGCGATAGAACAACTGCCCGAGTGGTCCGGCGCGGTCCAGATAACCCGAGTCGCGGAAGCGTCGCAGCGTGGCGCCCACATCGTAACGCACCACCCGGTGCCGGCCCGACCAAACGCCGTCGGAGCTGCGTTCGAGGACTAGGAATTGCGCGGCCGGGTTGCCATCCTGGGGCAGGCCGACGCTGCCCGAGGTATAGATCCGACGCTGGCCCCACTCCCGTTGGGAGCAGAAGTGATTGTGGCCACGCACGATGAGTCGCACTGCGGGCTCTATGCCCTCGAAAAGGGGATCGATTAACGCGTCTGGCGTGTAGGGGAAAATGGAGTCGTTATCACCCCGCAGGGAGGCGTGCACGATGAGCAGTTCGGGCAGGGCGGGGTCGCGCCAATGCGGGGGCAAGGCCGCCAGTTCGGCGATTTCCTCCGGCGTCAACTCGGCCCGCGCTACTCGAAGGGGGGCGAATTGGGGCGAGGCCCAGGCCGGGTCGGCCCGGGGCGTGCCGTAGTCGAAGACGTAGCGCTCGTGGTTGCCGCGCAGCACCGGGCAGCCCAGGGCCCGCACCCGGCGCCAGCATCCGGCGGAATCCGGCCCGCCGTCCACCACGTCTCCCGCCACCACCAAGCGGTCCGGTTTCAGGGTTTCGATCTCGGCGAGTACGGCCTCAAGCGCGGGAAGGTTGCCATGGATGTCGGCGATGATGGCGATGCGCATGGGTTAACAATCACGCGCCGATCCGCGTCCGCCAAGCGTTTTGCTAAGGAGCGAGCCTTAAGTCGCGGACGGACGCCAATCGACCAATTCCAACTGAATGGTGCGGCGGTCGTTGAAAAAATTCCACGCCAGCTCGACCGCGAAATCCAAGGGAACGCCGGTCGGTGGCAGGCGGTCGGCCATTTTCCACGCCACGCCGAAGAGACGGCGGCGTCCGTCGCCGGTCTCGAGCGCGAAACGGAAATGAACGCTTTTGAAAATGTCTGGCCGTTGCCGCAGCACCACGCCGCGCAAGCCGAACCTGGGCTCCGGGTTGGCCTGCCCGAAGGGATGCATGAGCGCGAGCTCGTCCATGAGTTTTTCGTTGATCTGATCGAGCCTCAACCAAGCGGAGAGGGTGAGTTCGGGTTGGATCTCCCGGCCACCGGTCCAGGTTTTCACCGCTTCGGAAAACCGCACCCGAAACGCGTCCAGTCGTGGTTTTTCCAGGGCCACGCCGACGGCCATCGGGTGGCCGCCCCAGCTTGAGAGCAGATCGGCGCAACCGCCCAGCACCTCGACCAGATTAATGCCTTCGACGCTTCGCCCCGAGCCCTTGGCCAGAATGCCTTCGTTGCCCAGCACGATGCAGGGGCGGTTGTATTTACGACTCACCCGCCCGGCCACGATGCCGACCACTCCGGGGTGCCAGCCGTCGGCGTAAAGCACGATGCCGGCTTGATCGAGCAAGCCGCCTTCGATCATGCGCTCGGCTTCGTCGGTGATGCCGCGTTCGATGTCTTGCCGCTCGCGATTAAACGAATCGAGCTGCTCGGCGGTTTCGCGGCAGAAGTGCGCGTCCTCGCTGAGAATCAACTCCACGGAAAGCGCGGCGTCGGCCAGGCGTCCGGAGGCGTTGATGCGCGGTCCGAGCCGGAAGGAGATGTCCACCGGCATCAGATCCTGGCCGGGGCGGACGCCGGCCACGTCCATCAGCGCGCGCAGACCAGGGCGGGCGGCTTCCTTCAGCGTGCGCAGTCCGTAGCTGGCGAGGATGCGGTTCTCTTCTTGCAAAGGCACCAGATCGGCGACCGTTCCCAGCGCTACGAGATCGAGGTAATCACGCAGTTTTACCGACTGTGCTTCGGTGCTGCCCTCGGCCCGCAGTTCCTTGACCAGGCCGTGCACGAGTTTGAAAACCAGCCCGACGGTGCACATCTGGCGCCAGGCATCGTCGCCGGGCTGGTCGTGCGCGTGGGGGTTGATCAAGATGCCGTGTTCCAAGGGTTTCTCCTTGGAGCGATGGTGGTC
>CANIWJ010000027.1 GCA_947471035.1 Verrucomicrobiota bacterium | reverse complement strand
GAGGCAAGTCCTCCACCAGCGCCCAAACCATTGATCTGCAATTCCTCAATTCGGTGGCGAAAGATGTGTATAAAATGCTCAATCTCGACGAGTCGCTGGCCGAAAAGCCCATCGAGGTGCAGGTGACCTCGGACGGCCTTCGAATCACGCTCTATGATCGGGCCAAACAACCGCTCTTCGAGGACGCGAGCGCGCAATTAACCAAGTGGGGCGATTTTGTCATGCAAAGCCTGGCCTGGATGATTGAGCGCAATCATTTCAACATCGTGATCGAAGGTCATACCCGCGCCGGTTTGGTGCTGCCCTCGGTTGATTACACCCCTTGGGAGTTGTCCACCGACCGGGCCAACTCAGCCCGCCGCGCCCTGGTACGCTATGCCGTGGACAGCCGGCAGATCGAACGCGTCACCGGCTATGCGGACACGCGCCCGGTCCCGTTGCTAGCTCCCGAGTCACCTTCCAACCAGCGTGTCACCTTAAGTCTGCGGCTCGGAAAAAAACGTGAACCCGAGCCGGCCAAAAAATCCGGCTCGCCTGCGAAGGCCCCTGCCGCCGCCAACGCCTCCGCTACGGTTCCGAAGTCTGAACCGGCTGCCTCCGAAAAGCCCAAAGCCAACCCGACCCACTGATGAAATCCTTTCTTACTGATCGCGCCCGTGTGGGCACCCCCAACCAAGCGGCCGCTCCGGTGCCCGCGCCGGCGGTTTTTTCGGCAGCTAGCGGCAAGCACGTCCATCGCACCCAGCCCGAGGTGGCCGACGGCACCCGCATCGAGTGCGTGCGCGAGGGGGACCGAATCACGCGGCTCATTGTGCATTGCTCCTGTGGCGAACGGATCGAAATCGATTGTCTCTATGCAGCGGGTAAGTGATGCGCCGGCGTTACCCCATTTTGCGGGCGCTTGCCGCCCAAGGCATCGCTCTGGCGCTGGTGGCGTTGGCGGCGTTCCTGTTGGTTAACTTCGCCCGGGTACGGCTGCCTTGGGTGCTGTTGGTGTTGGCGCAGTCCGGGCTTGCCGTCTCGATTGGCCGCCGTTTCGGCCTTACCCGCTGGTGGGGATTGTTTCAGGCGCTTTTTTTTCCGGCCCTGCTGGGTTTGAATGCCCTGGCACTGCCACCCGTCGCCTACCTGGGTGCCTTCCTGGTCGTGCTGCTCTTGAACTGGAATAGTTTTCGCCACGGCGTGCCGCTCTACCTGACGAGTAACGCTGCGACCCTGCGCTTGGCGGAATTGTTGCGGGAGCATTCGCCGGAGTTTCGCTTCATTGATCTGGGCTGTGGGTTGGCGGATCCGCTTTGTCAGCTCGCACGGCTCTATCCGAAGGCCCAGTTCACCGGTGTGGAGACGGCACCCCTGACCTTTGTCTTAGCTTGGTTGCGAGCCTTACCCAGGAGAAACTGCCGCATCCGTTACCGCAGTCTCTGGCGCGTCCCGCTCGCCCCCTACGATGTGGTTTACTGCTTTTTGTCGCCGCTGCCCATGCCCGCCCTGTGGCAAAAGGCCCGGGCCGAACTCCGTCCGGGAGCTTGGTTAATCAGCAATACCTTCGGAATCCCCGGGGTATCCCCCGATCAGGAAATCTCCCTCGAGGATTGGCGCGGCACCCGGCTGCTGGTTTGGAAAAAGTAAGTGCCCGGCGCGGGGCGGCAAATCTTGCTGGGTTGCCTCGGCAAAAAGCGCAGGCGAGTGCTTTTGATTTTTAAAATATTGTTCATCAGTTATTAAGAAATCTGGCACATCCGCTGCTATGGTGTGAAACTATGAACATCGGGCTCTATCAAAGCGCAGCTTCCCTGAGTGCGCTGGAGCGTTGGCAGGATGCGGTTTCCCAGAACATCACCTCCAGCCAGGTCAACGGTTACAAGCGCCGCACCGTGCAGGTGGCGGCTGAAGGTATGGGTGAGGTTTTGGTTGATCCCAGCGCGCGTGCCGACCGCGGCGAGGGCATGCCCGCGCTGTTTCCCCAATCCCGCTACGCCATCGCGTTTCAACCCGGGGAAAACCGCCCCACCCGCCGCGACCTCGATGTCGCCGTTTCCGGTCCCGGCTACTTCACCGTTCGCAAACCGGACGGCGAACTCGCCTACACCCGCGCCGGCGAGCTCAGCGTGCGTCCGGACCGCACTCTTGTGACCGGTCAGGGCCTGGAAATTCTCAATGACCGCGGCGACCCAATTCAGCTTCTCCAACAGGGCGGTTCCCCGGTCGTAACCGCCGACGGCACGGTCCGCCAAGGTGACGCCATTCTCGGCAAGCTCGGCATTGCCGACGCCAGCCAACCCTCCCGCCTCATTCCCCTGCCCGGTGGTCTTTATCAGGCCGGCGCCGGCGCGGGCATGGCCCCGGTCGAGAAACCCGTGGTGCAACAAGGCTACCTGGAGGCGAGCAACGTCGCCCCGCTCCGCGAGATGGTGGACCTCGTCAACATCGCCCGCGCCTACGAGGCCAATCAAAAACTTATCCAGAGCCGCGACAGCATCATGTCCAAGACGTTGGACGCTTTAACTTAACCCCGACCCGCCATGAATCTCTCCCTTTACTCTGCCGCGACCGGCATGGAAGCCCAGCAGCTCAACTTGAACACCATCGCGAACAACCTCGCGAACGTGAATACCCCCGGCTTCAAGCGCAGCACCATCCAGTTTCAGGATTTGCTCTACCAGAAGCCCAAGAACGCGGGCGCGGAAAACGGCGGCGGCAACGTCGTCCCCACCGGCATCGAGGTCGGTAACGGTTCACGCGTCGCCGCCACCTCCAAGGTCTTTACCCAGGGGCAGCTCACCAACACCGGCGAACGTCTCGACCTCGCGCTGCAAGGCGACGGTTTCTTCGAGGTTCAGCGTCCCGACGGCACCACCGCCTACACCCGCGACGGCTCCTTCAAACTCAACGCCAGTGGCCAAGTCGTGAATACGGACGGCATGCCCATCCTGAGCGGTTTTCAAAATGTGCCCGCCGGCACCACCGCGATCAACGTCTCCGAGTCCGGAGAAGTTACCTACCAGAGCGCTTCCGGCAGCCAGAGCTTCCGCCTGACCGTGACGCGCTTCGCCAATCCCGCCGGTCTAGAAAGCCTCGGCGGCAATCTCTACGCCGCCACCGGTTCCAGCGGCACGGCCGAGAGCGGCCAGCCGGGTGAAAGCGGTTACGCCCGCGTGATGCAGGGCTACGTCGAGACCTCCAATGTGAACATCGTCGAGGAAATGGTTAACCTCATCGTCGCCCAGCGCGCCTACGAGGTGAACAGCAAGTCCATCCAGACCTCCGACGAGATGCTTCAGAACGTCAACCAGCTCAAACGCTGATCGCCATGCTCCTTCGCCCCGCACTTTTCGGTTTGCTGCTCGCCCTCGCCGCCTTCGTCCGGCCGCTGGCGGCCCAGACCGCGCCCGCCGCTACCGCCGTGGAAACGGATCCCTGGCTCGGCACGCTCTCCGCCTTGCTGGTGGATCGTTATCAGGTCTCGGGCGACTTGCAGCTGGCCTGGAATCGCCCCCGCCCCGCCACCGCTCCGGCGACGGCGGATCTGGCCATTGTCAACGCTCCCGCCGAGCTTGCCCCTCAGATTCTAGTCACGGTGCGCGCCACCGATGAAGCCGGCCGCGCCACCGAGCACACGCTGATCCTGCGCGCTGAACTCTGGCGCGATGGTTGGACGCTCCGCGAACCCGCCGCCACCGCCAGCCCGCTCGATACCATGGCTCTGGATACCCGCCGTTTCGACATGCTACGCGAGCGCGAGGCCCTTCCCGCCGATACCACCGCAGAACTGAATTTCGCCCGCAACGTCCCCGCCGGTCGCCTTCTGACCTGGCGAGATGTGGTGCGCCGCCCACTGGTTCGACGCGGCCAGTCCATCGAGGTGCTCGCCACCGACGGCAAGCTCACCATCACCCTGCGCGGCGTCGCCCTGCAGGACGCCGCCCGCGGCGAGCCAGTGCGGGTGCGCAACCCCGACTCCAAAAAAGACTTTATCGCCCTCGTCGTCGCCGAGTCCCGCGCCTCGGTCCGCTTCTAAACCCTTCGCCTAAACTCCCCCTTTCGCCATGAAGCCCCTCGTTTTCTCCCTGCTGCTCCCCGCGCTCGCTTGCGCCGGCTCGCTCTGGACCGCGCCCGGATCGCGCGAACAAGGATTCGCCGCCGACATCAAGGCTGCCCAAGTCGGCGATATTCTCACCATCGTCGTCTCGGAAAGTGCGGTCACCAGTTCCTCGCAAAACAAGTCCACCAAGAGCGACGGCAACGTGGACGCCGCCGTCTCCCAGTTCCTGTTCCCGGCTGCGGTGAGCAAGCTCGGCACCAAAGGCGGCCAGCTTCCCGGCATCAAGTTCGGGGGCAAGAGCGACTTCAGCGGCGGCGGTCAGGTCAGCAATTCCCAATCCCTCAACGCCCGCGCCGCCGTGCTGGTCACCGATGTCCTGCCCAACGGCAATCTGGTCATCGCCGGTGCCCGTCGCCTCACCTTCTCTGGCGAGACTCAAAACGTCATTCTGCACGGCCTCGTCCGTCCCTCCGACATCGCTTCCGACAATACGATCCAATCGAGTAACATTGCCGACGCCCGCCTCGAATTCATCTCCGAGGGCTCGCTCTCCGACGCCCAAAAACGCGGCTGGTTGAGCAAGTTCTACGAAAAACTCCGCCCCTTCTAAGTCGCTCCTTTCGCCGACTCCTCCGCCGAACTTTCCCTCCCATGCGCCTTCGCCTTTTCACCTTACTTTGCCTCGTGCTGCCGCTCGCGCTGCACGCCGCTCGCGTGAAAGATCTTACCCGTCTCGACGGCCAGCGGGAAAATCAACTGGTCGGCTACGGCATCGTGGTCGGTCTGGCCGGCGACGGCGATTCCAACGCCCTCGCCACCTTGCGCTCCGTAGCCAACGTCCTCGAACGCAACGGCCTGAAACTCGATCCCACCCAGATCAAGTCCAAGAACGCCGCCGCCGTCATGATCACGGCCGACATCGGTGCCTTCTTGAAAAACGGCTCCCGCATCGACGTCACCGTCGCTTCCCTCGGCGACGCCAAGTCGCTTCAGGGAGCCGTTCTGCTCCAGACTCCTCTGATCGGTGCTGACGGTCGCGTTTACGCCGTCGCGCAAGGCCCCGTCGCGGTCGGCGGTTTTGTAGGTGGCGCCGGCGGCGCCGGCGGGGCCACGGTGCAGAAAAACCATCCCACCGTCGGCATCATCAGCAACGGTGCCATCGTGGAACGCGAGATCCCGGCCGATTTCGTGAAAGACGGCCGCCTTTCGCTCTCTCTGCATCAGCCCGACTTCACCTCCGCCTCCCGCATGGCCGATGCGATCAATGAGCTTTTCCCCGAGTCACAGGCCCACGCCCGCGACGCCGCCACCGTCGATCTCGTGCTGCCCGCCGCCTACGCCGGCCGCGATGTGCTTTTCCTCGCTGATATCGGTTCCGTCACCGTGATCCCTGACAGCACGGCCCGCATCGTCATCAACGAGCGCACCGGCACCATCGTGGCCACCGCTCCGGTCGGTCTTTCCCAGGTCGCGATCAGCCACGGTTCGCTCACCATCACCATCGCCTCTACCCTCAACGTCTCCCAACCCAACCCGCTCAGCGGCGGCCAGACGGCCATCGTTCCCACCACCCAGACCGATGTGAAAGAGGGCAAGGGCAACTTCATCATCGTCCCCGAAGCCCCTTCGGTGGAGCGCCTCGCCTCCGCTCTTAACGCGCTCGGCGTCAGCACCCGCGAGATGATGGCCATTTTTCAGACCCTCAAGACCGCCGGCGCCCTGCAAGCCGACCTGATCATCAACTGATTCGTTTCCCTAACTTTGTCATGAATGTCTCCGCCATCTCCTCGCTTACCCCTTCCGTCGCCAACCAAACTGGCCGGAAGGATACGGCGGAGTCGGGCTCGGGCGCAGCGCCCAAGCCCACCCCGGCCGAAGTCACCAAGGCCGCCCAACAATTTGAGGCCATCCTCGTTCGCCAGATGCTCGCCCCGGCCATCGAGCCGATGATGAACGGCTCCATGGGCGGCAAAGCCGGCCCCGGTAGCAGCGGCGGCGGCGTCTATGGTTACATGCTCACCGATGTGCTGGCCAACTCCGTCTCCCAAGGCGGCGGCCTCGGCCTGGCCAGCGTCATCTCCCGTCAACTTTCACCCGCGTCCTCGGACGACGAAACGTAATGAACTCCCTTCCTTTTCTTCCCCTTGTGGAACTCCTCCGCGCCGAGCTTGCCGGTTACGGCGGCTTGCTCGCTTTGTTTGACGAACAGCAAAATCAACTCTGGCGCCGCGAGGCCCAGGCCGTCGCCGAGACCTCGCTCGCCATCGAGCAGCTCGCCGCCGAGACCGCGCGCAACCGCGAGTCCCGCGAAGCCTGGGTCGCACGTTTCGCTCTCGCGCACGACCAGCCCGCCGACGCCAGTTTGCGCCGTTTGCTGGACTTTTTCCCCGCTGATCAACGCCCGCTCCTTGGTGCCTTGATCGATGAGATCAACCACCTCCTGCATCGCGTCCGCCGCCGTGCCCGTCAAAATCACTCCATTCTCTCCCGCGCGGTCGAGTTCCATCGCGAGGCGCTCGCCACCCTGCACCCCGCCGCCCGGCCCCGCACCTACGCCCCCTCCGGTCGCATGGGCAACATCTCGGGCCCCGCCGCTGCCCTGCAAGCCACCGGGTAAGTTTCCGGTCCGCGTCCTCCAACTTCAAACCCACTCCCCGCCATGTCCGGACTCTTCGGCAGCCTCAGCCAAAACGTCACCGCCCTGAATGCACAGGCACGGGCGGTGGAAATCGCGGGTAGCAACCTGGCCAACGTAAACAACGCCAGCTACTCGCGCCAGCGGGTGCTGATCGCGGATCGCGGTTCGGTGATAACTCCCGCCGGCCCCAAGTCCCTCGGCGTCGAAGCCCAGGCCATTCAACAGCTCCGTGATACCCTCGTCGATCAACAGCTCAGCCGCGAAATCGGCCGCACCGCCGCACTAACCTCCGAATCCGAGGCCAACGCCAAAGCCCAGGCCGCCCTCGGCGAATCCATCCTACGCACCAACGGTGCCAACGATGTCACCGCCTCGGGTAGTGGTTTGGCCGGCGTGGTCAGCGAGTTTTTTAACGCTTTCCAGGCTTTCGCCGCCCGTCCCACCGACCTCGGCGAACGCCAGAATCTCGTCCAGCGCGCGTCCATCATGGCCGACCGCTTCCAAGTCACAGATGGCCGCCTCGCCCAGCTCCAAGACGATCTCGACACCCAAATTGATAGCGAAACGGGCACCACTTCCGATTTGCTCCTCTCCGTGGCTGAGCTCAACAGCCAGATCGGCGGCCTCGAGCTCAATCATCCCGGCACCGCCGTCGATCTGCGCGACCGCCGTCAGGCCGCGATCGAAAAACTCGCGGGTAAGATCGGCGCCGAAACCCGCCCTAACGCGACCGAGGATGGCCAGATCGATGTGTTTGTGCGCGATGCCTCCGGCACTCCCATCGTGCTGGTGAGCCTGGCCAGCGTGACCAACGACGTCGCCTTTGATGGCACCCAGCTCACCGCCGGTTCCGCCGCCACGCCAATCGCGCTCAGTTCCGGAACGATCAAGGGCATGCTCAACGCCAAGGATACCACGATCCAGAACCTGCGCGACTCCATCGGCGCGTTCGCCGGCCAACTCGCCGAATCAGTCAACGCCGCCTACAATCCCACCGGTGCCACCGGCGACTTCTTCACCTTTAGCGCCGCCACGCCTTCGGCCACCATCGCGCTCGATGCCGGCGTGACCCCCGTCGCCCTCAAGGCCTCGGATAGTGGTTCCGCCGGCGACAACACCCTGGCCAGGGCGGTCGCCGCTCTATCCTCCACAAAGTTTGCCACCGCTTCCGGCGACCGTATCGATGGCACCTTCGCCCAGTATTATTCCGGCGTGGTCAGTGGTTTTGGCCGCACCGTATCCAGCACCGATGGCCGCCTCGAAGACCAGAAAAACATCGAGGCCCTCGTCCGCACCCAGCGCCAAGGCATCAGCGGTGTTTCGATGGATGAAGAAATGGCTGATCTGTTGAAATACCAGCGTGCTTTCGAGGCCTCTTCCCGTATGATCGGCATTATCGACGGCATGCTCGATGTCGTCGTCAATCAACTCGTTCGCTGATAGTTACCCTTACCGCCATGCGCATCTCCACCGCCTCCACCTCGGACAACGTCCTGGCCCAGTTGCAACGGCTGAGCACCCAGCAGGCCGAGCTGCAGAACCAAGTCGCCACCGGCCAGCGCATCTTCAAACCCAGCGACGACCCCGCCGCCGCCGCCCGCGTCATTTCCGCCCAGATGGAGCGCGCCAGTGTCTCGCAATTCGCCCGTAACGCCGACGCCGCTCTCGAATATTCAAAAACCTCCTACAGCGGTCTGGATCAATTTAAGAAACTTTCCGACCGCGCGGGCGAACTCGCCGTGATGGGCACCGGCAATCTCGGCACCTCGGCCATGCAAGCCTACGCCTCCGAAGTGGACCAACTCCTGGAGCAGGCCGCGACCAGCGGAAACACCCGCTTTCGCAACGACTACGTCTTCGGCGGCACCGCCGTGGACGCGCCTCCCTTCACTGCCACCCGCGACGTCAACGGCAAGATCACCGCCGTCACCTACGTTGGCGATGCCGGCCGCGTCTCGGTGCCCCTCGCCGACGGCGCAAGCATCCAGCCCACGCCCGACGCCGCCACCAACTCCGGCCTTGCCGATTTCATGAACCAGCTCGTCGCCCTGCGCGATGCGCTCAACGCCGGTGATACCAATGCCACCCAGGCCACCCGCGCCGGTCTGGATACGTCGGAAAATCTTCTCGTTTCCTCGCTCAGCGAACACGGCGCGATCCAGCTGCGCATCGAAGTCGCCCAGACCCAGCAACGCACCCGGCTCGACAGCATCGAGACCGCCATCTCGGCCGACGCCGACGTCGATCTCACCAGCACCATCGTCCGGCTCAACCAGACCACTCAGGCCTACGAGGCCGCGCTGAGTTCCGGCTCCACCATGCTCAAGATGTCGCTCCTCGATTACCTAAAGTAATTTCCCGTCCCCCTTTTTATTACCCTATGAAAGTCCTAGACGAATCCACCCTGCAGGCCGCCCCCGTAGCTCCACCGGCGCTCGAACTTACATTCCCCAACGGAATCGTGGGCTTCCCCGAACATCGCCGCGGCGAGGTCTTCCATTTCGCCGACCAGCTCCCGTTTCAATGGCTCCGCCTCCACGGTCCCTCGCCGCTACACTTCGTGGTGATCGACCCAATCGGCTTGCTGCCCGACTACGCGCCTGAACTATTTGACGATGATGCGACCGCTCTCGGCATTATCGACTCGTCCGACGCCCTGGTACTCAACATAGTCACCGTCCGTGACCAGGCCTCCACTGCTAACGTCAATCTTGTCGGTCCGATCATTATCAATCGGCACACGGGCGTCGCCCGCCAGGTCGTCGTCGCCAACCACACCCAGTTCAGCGCCCGTCATCCGCTCGTCACCGCGAGCTGACCACACCCTCCAGCCATGCTCGTCCTCACCCGAAAGGTAAACGAAGCCATCGTCATCGGCGACAACATCGAGATCCGCATCACGCGCATCGATGGAGACGTCGTGAAGATCGGCATCCAGGCTCCGCGCGAGATATCCATCGTGCGCAAGGAAGTCCTGCTCGAACTCGCCGCCAACAACCAGGCCGCCGCCATGTCGCATGCCGGTGCCGGTGCCATTGGTTCCCGCCTGCCCATGCTGCCGCGCCTCGCGCCCCCGGCCGGCTCCGTCGCCAAACCCTAAAATCCCCGTCCGCCTTTTTTTACCCCCATGTCTTCGCTCAATCTCACCCAGCAATCGCTCAGCCTCGCCGCCGGTCTGGCGCGCCTGCAGCCCAAGTCGGATACCGTTTCCGCCCGTATTTCCTCGGGTCAGCGTATTGATCGCCCCGCCGTCGATTCCGCCGGCCTGGGTCAGGCCGCCAAGCTCGATGCCCAGCAAACCCGGCTTGGGGCGGTGCAAGTGAACCTCCAGAATGGTATCAGCCGCATGCAGGTGACCTCCGGCCAGCTCGGCCAGATCAGCAAAATCCTCACCCGCATGGGCGAGATTTCCGCACTGTCGAGTAATAATCTGCAAAACGCCAAGGACCGCTCGCTCTACCAGGCAGAGTTTACCCAGCTTCAGGACCAGATGCGCCAGAGCATTGGCGGCACTACGGCCGAGATCGGCGGTACCGTTGGCATCGATCAGCCCACCGCTAAATTTAACGACAAGGCGCTCTTCGGGCCATCCAGCGGCGAGTCGCTCTCCATCGGTTTGCAAGTTGATGAACAGCTGGCCTTGCCCACCCTGAATTTCCGCAGCGGGGCGATTGGCGACCTGATCAAGCAAGACGCCACTGGCGCCTACACCTTCAACCTCAACACCGCCGGTATTCCCGCCGCCTTAAACACGGCGCTGGATCAGGCGAGCAGCGGCAGCGCCACCATAGGCGCGGTGCAAAGCCGGTTGGAGTTTGCCTCGGGAGTAGTCACCACCGCCAAGACCAACCAGGAGGCGGCGATTTCGGCCATCCGCGACGCGGACATTGCCAAGGAAGTCACCTCCCTGTCGCGCCTGCAAATCCTCTCCGAAAGTCACAACGCTATGCTCGCCCAAGCGCGCGACGCCTCCGGCAATATCCTCAAGCTGCTTGGCCGAGGTTAATACCCATTCGGTTAATTAAGAACGGTTAAAAAATAAGAACGAGTTCTGCTTTGTTAAAGTGACCCCAATGTCATCGTCCCCGGCTAATAAAGCTGGAATGACCGCCTGAAGGCGGGACTCCAACGCGCGGAGACGACTCTTTTCCGCGTCTTGGAGTTGGAGTCCCGGCTCTAGCCGGGGCTTGGCCTTATCCCCAGCCGCCCGCGATTCAGCTTTTTTCGTAGAACGGTGAAGCGCACCGCTCGGGTGGTTGTAATTTGCCAAATCCGGCGCAGCTCCGCTTTTCGGGGTTAAGCGGAGGCGGGCTGTGCCGATGAGACAACGTCGCGAATACCCTCCTGTCGTTTACCTCCATGTTTTTAAACTCGTTTAGCCCGCCGAGCGTGTCGGCCCTGTCCGTCGGGCGGACGCACCCTTAGCGGCATCATGGATTCCAAGGCGAAATTAGCGGCAACGCTTTCCCTGTTAGCCTCGGTGGTTGAGGGCGAGGCCCTTGTACTCGACCGCGTCGGGAGGGTGTTGGCCGCTTCGCCGGGGGCAAACGGCACACCGGGGGAATCTTACTGGACGGTGTGCAGCCCTTTGGTGGTTTATGGTTTGGAGGAACTGCTGGCGGGTCGACAGTCGGGTTACGATACGGTTTATCATCGGGATGAAGAGACAGGGGTGCGCTGGTTTCAACTTCGGGCAGTGCCTTGTACACTCGCGCCGGGTGCGGTCGCGTTGGTGACCCAAAAGGAAGTCACCGTCGCACACGAAGCTTCCGTGCGGGAGCAGGCCCGGCTGGCGCTGGTGGCGAGCAAGACTACCAATGGCGTGGTGATCACCGATGCCTTTGGCCGGGTGGAATGGGTCAACGAAGGCTTCACCCGTTTATCCGGTTATACGCTGGCCGAAGTAGTCGGGCGGAAACCGGGGTCGCTCCTGCAAGGTCCGGATACTGACCCCAAAACCGTGGCCAAGATCCGGGCCGCGTTGACGGCGGGAGAATCCATCGAGGCGGAAATCCTCAATTATCGGCGCGATGGAAGCATGTATTGGTTGAACACAAAAATCGATCCACTGCGGGATGCCGAGGGTCGGGTGGAGGGGTATATCGCCATTCAGTCGGAAGCGAGTGCGCGGCGACGCGCCGAGGTGGTGCAGCAGTCGATATTAGCCTCAGTTAGGGTGGCGATCATAGCGACTGACGTGAATGGCGTGATTTCGGTGTTCAATAACAGTGCCGAGACGCTGCTGGGCTACACTGCGGCGGAAGTGGTGGGACTGTGCACCCCGGCCCGATTCCATGATCCGATGGAGCTGGCTCGTCGGGCGGAGCAAATGGCCGGCGTGGATGGGCGGCACTGTACCCCGGATTTTGAAGTGTGGTGCCGCATGGTGCGCGAGAACGGTCAATCCGAGGAGCGGGAGTGGACCTTTCTCACCCGAGCCGGCCGTCGGGTTGCGGTGCGTTTGATGGTGGCGGCCATGCGTGATGGTGGCGGCGGTCCGATCGGCTACTTGGGCATGGCGAGGAAGGTCGATGAGCAACAGGGCGCCGAGCTGGCGCTGAAGGCGGCGCAGGAGGCCTCGCAGCACATGAACGCGCAGATTCAGGAGGCCGTCGGCATGGCCCAGGAAATGGCGCGCCAGGCCAAGGCCGCGAGCACGGCCAAGAGCATGTTCCTGGCGAACATGAGCCACGAGATCCGCACTCCGATCAACGGCGTTATGGGTATGATTGGTCTCTTACTCGATACCAAGCTCGACGCCGAGCAACGCGGCTTTGCCGAGACCGCCCGCTTGAGCGGCGAGAATCTGCTGCATCTGGTGAATGACGTGCTGGATTTCTCCAAAATCGAGGCCGGTAAACTGGAGTTGGAATCGATTGATTTTGATTTGATCGAGTTGATCGAGGACGCGCTCGAATTGCTCGCGCTGCGCGCGCATGAGCGCAGTCTGGAACTGGCGGCGGTGTTCGCGCCCGGCACACCTCGCCGAGTACTTGGTGACCCGGGGCGCATACGTCAGATTATCGTCAATCTGGTAGCCAACGCGGTGAAATTTACCGAGCGTGGCGAAGTGGTGGTGCGCATCGGCACCCGGGCGCGGGAGGGGGCGGAGCCCATGCTTTCGCTGGCGGTGGCGGATACCGGGGTGGGCATACCTCCGGAACGCGTCACCAGTCTTTTTCAACCGTTTACCCAGGTGGATTCCTCCACCACCCGGCGCTATGGAGGCACGGGGCTGGGGCTGGCGATTTCGCGGCAATTGGTCGAGCTGATGGGCGGCGAGCTTTCGCTGCAAAGCCGGGTGGGGCAGGGGAGCACGTTTACGGTGTTGTTGCCCTTGCCGGTGCGGCCCGAGCCGGTGCGCGGCGCGCCGCCGGCCTGGATCGGACGCAAGATCGTGTTGATCGAGCCGCATCGCCCCACCGCCGATCAGGTGTGCATGTTGCTCGATGCCAGCGGGGCGCGCTGCGAGGTGTTCTCTTCCGTGGCCGCCGTCATCGATTTGCTTAGCGCGCCGGGTGGTTCGGGCTATGAGGTGGTGTTGCTTTCGGATCGAACGCCGGGGGCGGATGAAGCCATGGCGGCGGCCATCGCGGCACGGCCGGACGGCAAGCTCGGCGTGCCGGTGATTGTGCTTTCGAGCCTGGCCGGACGGGTTGCCTTGCCGGGTGCCAAGGCGGTGGTTTCCAAACCGGTGCGGCGCGCGACCCTGCACCGCACGCTGGCGGAAATCTTTTCCCCGGCGGTGGCGGTCGCCGCGCCCGCGCCGCGCCTACCCGCCAACCGCACCGGCTGGCGTCTGCTGCTGGTGGAAGACAACTCGATCAACCAACGTGTGGCCCTGGCCATTCTGGCCCGGCTGGGTTACCGGGCGGATGCAGTGGCTAATGGCCGCGAGGCCGTGACCGCGCTGGCGCGGGCGCCCTACGATTTGGTTTTGATGGATTGCCAGATGCCGGAGATGGATGGTTACGAGGCCACCCGCGCGGTGCGCGGGCCGGAGAGCACCGCGCTCAATCCCAAGATTCCGATCGTGGCGATGACCGCCAACGCGCTTACGGGCGACCGGGAGCGTTGCCTGGAGGCGGGCATGAACGATTACCTGACCAAGCCGATCAACGCCAAGGCGCTGGCGGAGTGTCTGGCCTTGCACCTTTCCACGCTTTCCGTGCCAGCCTCACCGAGGGCCGCGCTGGATTGGAAAGACTATCTGGAGCGTATGGGTGGTGACAGCGGCCTGGCGGCGGAATTGCTGGGTCAATTCTGTCGCGAAGTCATGGATTATCAGGTGCGGGCGCGTGCGGCACGGGCCGAGGGGGATCTAGTCACGCTGGGCCGGGCCATGCACAGCTTGAAGAGCGCGGCGGGGAATTTCTCCGCAAAAAATCTACGTCTGGCGGCTTCCGAAGTGGAAGCCGCAGTGGCGCAGGGGCTAGATCTGGCGAACGTGTTTCATGCTTTGGAGGATGAACTTAAAGCTGTGCTCGACGATGCCGCCCGGCATATTCAAAACGAAAGTCCGGCGTCTCGTCCAACCCCTCACCCCTCTTGATGTCACTCGTTGTCTCCGAGCTCCCCTTCGTTGTTTTGGTTAACCACGATCCGGTCCAGCTCCTGGAGGTGGCGGCGATGCTGGCCCAGGAAGGTTTACAGCTCGCGACGTGCCGGTCCGTGCCCGAGGCGATGAGGCTCTTGTTGCAGCGCCGCCCGGCTCTGGTGATCACGGAACTCAACCTGCCGGAAATCGATGGCTGGGGGTTTTGCCGCATGCTGCGCTCCCCTGGTTATCGCGAATTTAACCAAACTCCGATACTCGTGATTTCCGAGACCTTTTCGGGCAAGTCGGCGGCCGCGATTGCAGTCGAGTTGGGGGCCAACGACCTGTTGCCCGCTCCCGTGGATGCGACGCTGCTGCGGGAGCGGGTGAGGCGCTTGCTCAATAAGCCGGATCCCGCGCTCGCGTGGCGTGTGTTGCTGGCGCTGCCGGCCGGTTCGGAGGAAAACGAGGTGCGGGCGGTTTTTTCGGCTCAGGGTTGTGTGGTGCGCGAGGTGCCGGACGCCATCTCGCTGGCGGGTGCGCTTCAGCAGGAGCCGTGGGAAACGGTGGTTTACGATTTGGATATGCCCGGCGCATCCACCGGGCACATGTCGGAACTGATCCTTGCCTTTCCGCAGACCAGTTTTCTCGCGGTGACGGCCAATCCGGCGCCGGAGGCGGCGGTGGCCTCCTTGCGTTCGGGGGCCAGCGCGCATCTGCGCAGGCCTTTTGCGGCCGATTATTTGTTCGGGCTTTGCGATCTGGCCCGGCAGAAAAACTCGCTTATCCGCGCCCAGCACATGCTGGAGCGCCGCACCTTGGATTTGCACAATTCAGAGCGTTTGCTCCAGGCCGTTCTCGATTCGTCCGAGCAGGTGCACCTGGTGTTGGATACGCGCGGCGTGGTCGAGGTGGCAAATACCGCAGCGAACGAAATCTCAGCTGAAATCCTTTCCCGGCCGCTGCGGGAAGGCGATTCCGTCTTTCGCCTAATGCCCGCTGTGATGCGCCGGCAGGTGCGTATGAGTCTGGCCGCCGCTGCGGGCGGCCGGGTGGTGCAGCACGATGCCGAGTTGGTTGATCGCGGCGGAAACCACCGGCATTTCATCGTCCGTTATACGCCGCTAAAAAGCGCGGACGGTCAGGCGAGGCGGGTGTGTTTCAACGCCCACGACATCACCGCGCGCACCCAGCAGGAGGCGGCTTTGCGCGCCAGCCAGACCCGCTTGCAGGCGCTGTTCGAGCACTCCCACGACGCGATTCTCATGGCCGGTGACGATGGTCGCTACCTCGATGTTAACCCGGCGGCCAGCCGCATGCTCGGGTATTCGCGCGAGCAGTTGCTGGGCCTGAGCATCGATGCGGTTTTCGCCGCCAGTGACCGCAGCCTGGCGGAGGAGGCCTGGCAGGAGTTTCTGGTGCTCGGCACGCAAAGCGGCGAATGCTCGCTGCGGCGCAGGGATGGGTCTTCGCTGCGGGCGGATTACAGCGCGGTTGCGCGCATCTTGCCGGGTGTGCATCTGACTATTTTGCGGGACTTGTCGGAGCGGAATGCGTTGCAAGGCCAGTTGCTCCGTCAACAACGCTTGGAAAGCGTGGGTCGCCTGGCCAGCGGAGTGGCGCATGATTTGAATAATATCCTGACGCCCATTCTCATGGCGCCGGCGATGTTGCGCGCCTACGTAAATGACACTGGGGGTCGCATGCTGCTTGATACGATGGAGGCCGGGGCCAGGCGCGGCTCGGCCATTGTGCATCAATTACTGGCTTTTTCCCGTGGCGAGAGCGGGGAAAAAACCCGGCTGGAGTTCAAAAACGTGCTCCGCGACGCCTGCACTATCATCCGCGAAACTTTCCCTAAAAACATCACGCTGGATGCCGTGCCGGCAACCGGCGAATTCCCGATTCTGGGTGATCCGCAGCAGCTCCAGCAGGTGGTGGTGAATCTGGCGATCAACGCCGCCGATGCCATGCCTCGTGGCGGGCGTTTGGTGTTTGGCGTTAATCGCACGGAAATCTCCGCCGATGCCGCCGCACGCGATACCGAGCTGCGCGCGGGGACCTTTGTCATCCTTACCGTCGCCGATCATGGGCTGGGTATCGCGCCGGAAATTATGGACAAGATTTTCGATCCGTTTTTCACCACCAAGCCCTTCGGTCAGGGCAGTGGCTTGGGTTTGTCAGTGGTGCTTGGCATAGTACGCGGCCACGGCGGCTTCGTGCAGGTCTCCAGCCGGGTGGGAGTAGGCACCTTATTTAAGGTGTATCTGCCTCTTTCCCTCACGCGGCCGACGACTAACACTCCATTCAGTCCGTCGGCTCCGCCGCGCACCGCTCCGACCGGAGGAGGCCGGACAGTGCTCGTGGTGGACGATGAAGCGGCGGTGCGGGACATCATGCGCTTGATTCTCGTGCGCGAAGGCTATCGGGTGATGTGCGCTGATGGCGCCGATGCCGCCTTCTCCCAGCTTCAGGCCGCCGGCGGGCGGGTGGATCTGGTGCTCACCGACATGGCCATGCCAGGCGTCTCCGGCGTGAAATTTATCGAGCAATTACGCAGCCGACGCTCGGATCTGGCGATTTTGATCATGACCGGAAACGAAGGGGACTGCGTGCTGCCCGATTCGCTGAGTGAGGTGATCCGGGGCGTGATAACCAAACCCTGTGAGGCGACGGCCTTGATTCTGGCGGTTAAACAAGCCATTGATCCGGAAGTATTAGTGAAAAAGTTAATTAAGTAGGTATTTAGCCCTAAAGTATTAGTTGAGCGGAGCGATACATAAGGATGCGTTTTTTCGGCGCCTTGTGTCTTTTCTTCTAACCCCTCCCCTATGAAATTAGGTAACAAAATTGTCCTCATTGCGTTGGCCGCCATAGCGATAAGTGTCACTGCCGGCCTCCTAGTCCAGAGCCGCGTCATCCATAAACAGGGCGTCGAGCTAACCCGCGAAACGATGCGGGCGGCGATCGTGGAGGCTGAAAACGTGCGCTCCACGATTTCCAGCATGGGCACCAAGGGTGCTTTTGACCGGGCCAAACTTCTGGCGGAGTATAAACGCACCGGCGATCTGCGCGGCTCCACCCTCTATACCACGATCCCCGTGGTGGCGGCATGGAACGCGATTCAAAAAGTTGCCGACGATAACCAGTGGCAGTTCCGCGTGCCGAAGAACGACGCCCGTAACGAGAAAAACACCCCCACCGCCGAGGAATCCAAGATCCTGGCTATCCTCGAAAAGGGCGACGTTCCGGAGTATTTCGAAGTCGATAAAGCGAATAACAAAATCGTTTTCGCCCGCCCCATCAAACTTACCGCTGACTGCATGGCCTGCCACGGCGATCCCAAGACCAGCCCGACCGGCGACGGCCTGGACGTGCTCGGCTTTAAAATGGAAAACTGGCACGAGGGCGAAGTGCACGGGGCCTTCGTCTTGCACGCGTCCCTGGATGGCGTGGATGCCGTCGCCCGCGCCGGTATGGCGCAGACTTTGATGTGGGTGCTGCCCGCCGCCGCTTTGGTGGCGATCGGGTCCATGGTTTTCTCCCGAAAGACCATCATCCTCCCGCTGGAGGCCTCCATCGCCGTGATCGATGGCGCCAGCGCCCAGGAAGAGTCCTCCGCCCGGGAAATCGCCACCGCCTCGCAGCGCCTTGCGGAAGGCGCCAGCGAGCAGGCCGCTTCGCTGGAGGAAACCAGTGCGACCCTGGAGGAAATTTCCAGCATGACCAAGCGCAACGCCGAGCATGCCGGCAACGCCCAGACGATCGCCGCCCAGACTCGCGAAGCCGCCGACGGCGGCACCGCCGACATGCAGGAAATGGTGCGCGCCATGGGTGAAATCAAAGCCGCGTCGGATAACATTTCGAAGATCATCAAGACCATCGACGAGATCGCCTTCCAAACCAACATCCTCGCGCTCAATGCCGCCGTCGAGGCCGCCCGCGCTGGCGAGGCCGGGGCCGGATTTGCCGTGGTGGCTGATGAAGTGCGTTCACTCGCCCAGCGCTCGGCGGTCGCCGCTCGCGAGACGGCCGAGCGCATCACCGACTCCATCCAGAAGAGCGAGCACGGCGTGCAGATCAGCAACAAGGTGGCGGCCAGCTTGAACGACATCGCCGACAAAGCCCGCCGCATGAACGATCTGGTACGCGAAATCGCCAGCGGCTCCACCGAGCAGAGCGAAGGCGTCAGCCAGGTGAACACCGCCGTCAGCCAGCTCGATCAAGTGACGCAGAGCAATGCCGCCGCCGCCGAAGAATCCGCCTCGGCCTCGGAGGAACTCAGCGCCCAGTCCATCGAGCTCAAAGCTGCGGTCAACCGGCTGGTTACGATCGTCTCTGGCGCACGGGAACCGGGAGCTGCGGCCACGGCGGCACACACGCCTCCTCCGCCGGCCCCGCCCGCTGCGACTCCTCGTCGCGTGGTGAAGGTCAATCCCTCGGTGGTGCGCGCCAGCGCTCGCCCCGCGATTCCCTCCGCGGGATCCCCAAAACTGACCTTCCGCGATTAACTTAGTCGGATGGCAATTTTTGCGCTCGAAACGCGCTCGCTCCGGCGGGCGCGTTTCTTTTTTAAGTAGTCATGCCGTTTTCACCCCGAGTCCCCAAAGCCTCGCCCGCCGGTGAACTTCCGTCGGTGGATGCGAGTTTGCGGTTCGTGTTGAACGCCTCGCCCGGCATGGTCTGGTTGAGCGATTCTCACGGCCGTTTGCTTTATTTTAACGAAGCGTGGGCGGCGGCGACGGGTTTGTGTGCGGATAACTTTAAAGCCGACGCCGCCTGGAATCTGGTGCACCCGGATGATCGCGAGCGATTGAATGCCGCGTCCGGGGTGTTTTCCGGAAACCCGACGTCTTTCGAGTATCGGTTGAAGCAGGCGGACGGTCCTTATCGCTGGGTGTTGGAACGGGTGCAGCCGTGGCGCAACGAGGCCGGGCAACTGCTGGGTTATCTGGGCAGCGCTCTCGATATTCAGGATCAAAAAGAACACGAGCACCGGCTGGCCTTGATCACGCTGCGGCAAACCTCGCTCACCTGTTTTAGCCGGGTGGCGCTGGAGCAGTCTTCTCCGGAGGAAATCAATCGTGAAGCCTTGCGCTTGTTCTGTGAACATCTGGCGGTGGACGCGGCTTTGCTGGTTTTGCGCGACCGGGCCGAGGACCCATTCCGGGTTTTTGCGCATCGCGGTCTGGCCGAGGAAGGACCGGCGCCGGTTTTGCTGATGGGTAACGCGACGGGGGCCACACTTGATTATCCGGATGACCGAGATGAGTTTCCCTTGGCGGCCGCCTGGATGAGCGAACAAGCGTGGGCGGAAGGCGTCGCCATACCGGTTGACCCGCAGGATCCGCAGGTGGGCTGGTTGATTGGACTGCGGGCGGCCAAGGGGCGTCATGCCATCGGACCGCTGCATTACGCGCGGGATCTGGCGAGCATTCTGGCCATCGCGCACGCGCGCTACCGCGCGCAAATCAAGCTGCGCGAAGGCGAGGAGCGCGCCCAGCAGGTGCAAAAAATGGAGGCGGTCGGTTTGCTGGCCGGCGGCGTGGCCCACGATTTCAACAATCTTCTGACCGCGATCCGGTGCTTCGCGGAGCTCTTGCGCGACGAGTTGGCCGACCCGGAGCAATGCTCACGGGTGGACGACATTTTGCATGCCTCCAGCCGGGCGAGCCACCTGGTGCGCCAGCTGCTGGCCTTCAGCCGCCAGGATGTCACCCAATCGGAAACGCTGGACCTGAATACCTTGGTGGATGATTTGCGCGGCTTCATCCGTTCCCTGCTCAGCGAGCATGTGCGCATCGAGGTGGAGCTGGCGGAGACCCCGGCCTGGTGCCGGGCGGACAGCAAGCAGCTGGAGCAGGTGTTGTTCAACCTCTGCCTGAATGCGCGCGATGTCATGATCACGGATGGCGTGCTCACCCTGCGGGTGGTCGCCGGGCATACTGCACCGGATGGTTCGCGGCGGGTGCGGCTATCGGTCGGCGACACCGGTCCGGGCATCCCGCCCGAGGTGCGGGCGCGGCTTTTCCAGCCTTTCTACAGCACCAAGGCGCGCGGTCGCGGCACCGGGCTCGGCCTGGCGACTTCGCTCAACATCGTGCGCGCCTTTGGCGGCGATCTGACCTACGAAACCGAGCTCGGGCGCGGCACGGTGTTTCATCTCGATTTGCCGGAGATCGAGGATCCCTTGACCGCGTATGATCAGGCGCAGGCGGACGCGACGGAGCAGCGGCCGGCCCACTTGTTACTGGTGGAAGACGACGATCTGGTGCGCTCGGTCACGCGCATGCTGGCGGAGTCGCTGGGCCACCGGGTGACGGTTTTTGGCGATAGCCAGGAAGCGTGCGCCTGGGCGGCGGAGACGGGTCTGCGCGACATCGACGTGCTTGTTACCGACATCGTGATGCCGGGCATGAACGGCTACGCGCTCTCAAAGCGACTGCGCGAGATCAAGCCGGACCTGCGGGTTTTCTATATGTCGGGCTACGTGGACGACGCGACCACGCTGGAAGCGATGGAGCAGCCGGGCGTATTTTTCCTGTCGAAACCGTTTTCGAGCGAAGACTTCGCGGCCAAGCTGGCGGCGGCGCTGGCTTCGTGAACTTAACCCAGGCGGGCATGTCGGTGACGCTTCGGCGGTATCACTGAAATCATTTTGTGTCACCGCCGTTGGCTAATACCGCAAAACCTCGGCTTGCCTAAAGCCCGCCCGCTCTCTTTGCCTAATTTTGCGCGGCTAGGCATTTTGCCAACCCGCGCTCTCTCCCACCCGCCACCCAGCCACCCAAATCCGGCACATCCCTTTCGCGCAGCTTCGGCTGCTGTCCGATCCGAAACCGCTAATTTCTAAGGACACAAGAAACGCATCGACCGCGCCCCGACCTGGGGCGCATCGAAAGCGCCTTCTTGTGGGCTCTTAGCGGTGCCCGGATCGGGGCGTAAGTAAGTGCGTCCCTCTTTTATGTCCCGCGCCAATCATTTACCTCTCGTCCGCCTGCTTGGCGTCCTTGCGGTGTGCAGTACGGCCCAATCCCTGACTTTTTCCGAGTGGCAAAGTACCCGTTTTAGCCCCGGACAACTGGCCGATCAGGCTTTTATCGCACCCAGCGCCGACCCAGACGGCGACGGCCTCAGCAACCTTGCCGAATACGTATTCACCGGGGACCCGGTATTAGCCGACGCCGGCCTTGCTCCGCAGAGTGGCCAATCTGGTAGCCACCTCACTCTGACTTATCGCGAGCGCTCCGATCTCAGCGGAACCGAAGTATGGCTTCAAGGCGGCGACGACCTTTCCCACTGGGCCACTTTTAACACCTTGGAGGAAATCGCCCGCGTGAACGGCACCGGCTATTCCGATATCACCCTGCGTGACCCGTTTCCCATTAACCCCAAGCGTTTCCTCCGCCTGCGCTTGTTACTCACCCCTCTTCCACCGCTTCAATCCCCGGCCAATTTAGGGCTCACGGTAGAAAATAGACTTCGTGCGGAATTACGGTGGACTGATCTAAACGTCTCCGAAATTGGCTACGCGGTTGAAAAACTCGATCCCGTTACACAAACTTGGGTGCGTAAAGCTACTCTTCAGCCCGACACCATTTCATGGGTCGATAATCAATTAGCAGGTTACGACGGAACTTCTTACCGAGTGGTCACTTTGGGCGCGTTGGAAGAACTGCCTTCGTCTAGTTTCGCCCTGGCGGACGCCTCGCTACAGCAAGCTCCCGATTGGTGGACTCAGTATTACTTTTCCGGCCAAACCTATTCAGCCACTGGGGACGCTAACGGAAATGGAGTGTCCAATTGGGACGAGTTCCTTGAGGGAACCGATCCTACCTGGGACTACTTTCAAGGTGCTCATCCAATTATCACTATCATATCAGGAGATAATCAAACGCAGCGTAGCGGCCAATTCATGCCCGCGCCGTTGGTTGCACGCGTAACCGACTCGCAAGGAAACCCCTTTGTAGGAGCCCCTGTGCGCTTTACCGCAACTCCCGAAGAGGGGCTACTATGCGTTGATAATCTTGGAAGCGGTGGCCTACGTCCCGCATTAACTGTTTATACCGATTCATCTGGTTACGCCCAAGTTTGGCTAAAATGCCCATGAAACATTTTTCCCATCATAAATCGGTAAGCAACTTGCTGGCCTTAAGCGCTATAGCACTAGGCTTGGCATCGAAAGGCTTAGCCATAGAAGCGACAACGGGTTCAGGTGGATCGGTTGATTCGACCAGTTTTAATGCGTCTTCTCAGCCTTGGTCGTATGCAGTAATTGTCGTGTCAGATAGACCCGTTATCCGCGTTACTGATTCGGGTTACGCTTTGACCGAAAACGGACGATGGAAAGAAGGTGTTTTTTCATCAAAACCCAACAATTCAAACGAAAGGGATTACGGGTTAGTGGATATAAATGAAAGCGGAACCGCAATAGGTTCATCTTGCATATTCAACGATGAAAATAATCAATTTGGCGAAACGTTAAATTATGTTTGGCTAAACACCGGAGTAATCACGAAGCTTACGGCGCTAAATTTCACCGATTACACAACCAATTTACCAAATCCATTAGTATATCCGTCATGGATTAATGGGCCGCGAGCGATCAATAATCATGGTGATGTTCTCGGTGACTATATCTTTGCTTACTTTGGAATTAACCGACAAGCAACACTGTACGATGATTATGGTCCATATACTGAATACTGGATCGACGATGTATTTATCGATGACGGATTTGTTTGGAGTAATCAAACTGCTTCGAGCGTTAAAGTAGGTGATGCTCATGCCGTCGGTACCGTGGTAAATTCGTCTGTAACACATTATGAATTAACTGGAAAATCGAAGTTTCCTACCGACTTCAACGATTCAGGAATCCAAATAGGTCGAACCCTAGATTACACATCTACTCATGATCCATTAAGTAGTGCATCGACTTATTATGTGGGCAGTCAAGAAGTCAGTTTTGAGCCGTTGAGAATCAATAATCCCGGCAGTGTTGTTGGCCAGAAGAATGATAAAATCATACTGAGGGAAAATGGCACCGATACAGTAGTTGGAGTAGGAAGGCCAGTTTCATTGTCCGATGCGGGCTTGATTTTAAGCTCTGGCGGTCAAGTTGATAGTTCACCTAAAATATGGCTTAAAAATACGTCCCCACAAACAGGGTTTAAAGCCGTAGAACTAAGTGCAAGCATAGACCCCGATTGGACAGTTGGTGCAATGCATGATATTAGCAAAGATGGACTTATTGCAGGAAGTGCCTACAAATCTCCTTCGTTAGATGTAAACGGCGTAATCCTATTACCAGCAGAGCTTGCGGTCGATTATAATAGAGACGGTATTGTCACGCTTTCAAAGGATGCTACTTCAAGCACAGACTCTGACCGCACAACCCAGCAAAAGCCATTTCAGTTTTGGTCCAATGACGATGATGATGGAATTTTTAGTAGTTTGCAGGAAACCGAGGAAGATGACCTTGAAATAACCAATACGCAGAACGAGGACTGGCGAAATAATGTCATTGATGTGACGCGTGACTTGGAGGACTTCGCCCGGTTGCATCTAAATATCGGCGGCATGCACGACGCCTTTAAAAACGGGCAGCTCCATCTTGGTTTTAAATGGACCGACACCAATGGCACGAACCCGGCTATAAAACTATATAGAGCAACCGATGCCGACGGCGGCACCGGCTATTTAAACAACGTAAACGCGGCCAACACTCAGTCTTTCGAAGTAGCCATCGTGGACGCGCGGCATCCGGCTTACTCCGGGCCGCCTTGGGCTTCGAATTATACTGTTATCGGCACGGGAGACTTCTTCGTCTTGCCCTCGCTGCAATCTATCAATCTATCGGCGACCAATCCCACGCTACGCTTTGTGTTTGAGGGCTGCACCACCGGCAAGGGCCAGCTAAAACTCGTTATCCTTAAACAGGAAAGCGGAACTTATACGGAAATCGGCGAAGGCCCCGGCGTGTGGATGGACATCAAAAAGCCGCACGAGTTTATCCAACGCTGGACCTGCGGCGACGGAAGTCTGACGCCAGTCCAACCGGTGCAGTTTGTCGCCAGTAAATCGGGCGCATTCTCCGCACCAACCAAGGACGAAGAGCGCGACTTGGTTCTGTATATCCACGGTTATAACATGCTCGCAGATTGGGAGAAACAACGCTGGATCGAGACAACCTATAAGCGCTTGTATTTGCTGGGTTACAAGGGCCGGGTGGGCGGCTTTACCTGGCCTTGCGTGCTGGATAACGGAAGTCAGTTTGACCCCAGCGAAGAGCTAGCATGGCAGTCAGGAGCCGAACTGCGCAGCTTGTTGGCCACCCTGAAGGGGCAAGGTTACCGGGTGCATGTGCTGGCGCACAGCATGGGCAATGTCGTGATGGGCGAAGCGCTGCGGCTAGCCGGGGTTAACTCGGAGCTGGTGACCACGTATGTCGCCTCACAGGCGGCGATTGCGGCCCACTGTTATGACGCGAGCCTGCCAGACCGCACCGACTTTACGCCCAGCACGCCCAATGTATATGGGCGTTATTGGACCTCGGGCCAAAGCCAGAGTCTGCCGGAAACATGGGGTAGCTTGAGTCCGAGCTATCTGGCGCCCACCTACACGCAAGGATCTGCCCGCAAGTTCGTTAACTTTTATAACCCCCAGGATTGGGCGCTTACAGGCAATGGATTGAATATCCTTCCGGGCGCGGACGACGGTTCACAAACCGGCTGGCTCACAAATCAGCGGCTCAAGCCCAATAACGGCTACGATTATGTATCCTTTGGCGGCTTCCGGGAAAATCCGCTATTCAATATTAGCCCGCGCTGGTTCGAGTTTCCAAATGATCGGTTCACGATCTTCCCTTATTGCGCGGAGGCCCGGTCTGTCGCGTTGGGCGCGGTGAGCACGGGAGGCGTATTTGCCGGTTCGGAAGTGAACCTTTTTAGCGCCCCTATAAACTACCGAAATCAGCACATTTACCACAGCGCCCAATTTAGATCCTTCTATGCTCAGCGGTGGCAGTATTGGCATATGATTTTAGATACCTGCCAGCTCTTCCCAAGGGATCAGCCATGAAAAAGAGAATTTACATAATCGTGGTCTTGATCGTGGCGCTGTTGTCCGTGTTATGGCTATGGCCGCGAAACGAGCAACCCGCAGCAGCGACGAGTCAGGCCACACCGTCCAAGACACCTCCGGTCGCACCCGTCGTCGCAGGCGCTACGGTCACGCCTGAAGACTTGGCCAAGACTCCATGGGCCGGCCCGGATGAACAAAAGCGCGGCCGTATATTGGAGGTGCGCGAAATCGTGCAGCAGGCAAACCAGCCGATTAGTTTTTACGGCAAAGTTATCGATCAAGATAACGCGCCCCTGCCGGGTGTTAAAGTGCGCCTGGGCGTCAAACACACTCAGGAGCTTCTGCCCGGAACGGCGCGAGACGTTTTTGACTACGTTGAGCAAACGACCGACGCTCAGGGCCTATTTAGCCTGACAGGAAAAAAAGGTGCGTTGCTCAGTGTCGAAACGATGCAAAAAGACGGATACGAAGCCGGAAACGTAAGCGGTCGCCCTTTCTGGTATGCGCCCCCTGTCAGGAGTATGGTTTTTACCCCAAACGAGCAAGAGCCCGAGATCTTCCGCATGTGGAAGCTGCAAGGCGCCGAAAAGCTGCTTAAAAAGGGAATAGGCACGGGGATTCCTTACGATGGCAGCACCGTTATTTTTGATCTACAAACCGGCCGTGAAGTAAAATCCGGTGGAGATATCAAAGTGACCCTCCTTCGCACGCCCTTGCAGATCAAGCCTCAAGAAAAATACGATTGGACTGCGACTATCGAGGCCGTAGACGGTGGCGTCATCGCCTCCACCGACGAGCTTATGTATCGTGCGCCGGAATCGGGTTATGAAACTAAGCTTACTATTGCCGCCTCCGTGAAGGACGCCAAATGGAGCAGGAGTAAATCGGTTTCCTTTTATCTGAAGAGCCGCGGGAAATACGCGAGAGTGACCGCTGACTTTACAACTGACTATGATAAGCCGAAAACTGGCTTTAGGGTAACTGCCTATATCAATCCATCTGGCTCAAGGAACTTGGAATACGATCCGATGCAGGACGTGATCAAGGATCCGACGGCGAGAAAGCCGACGCCGTAACGCGGGCGCAACGTTCCCCAAACCTGATCCTCGCAGACTCGGCGGCACGTCTCGCGCCAGCCCTCCGCCGAGCCTCCGTGCTGTCACGAGCCCTGCTTGCTCCTCCACTTCGTTCCGTCCGCTGGAGTGCAACCCCATCGGGACCGGCCCACGGCACAAGTCTGTGCCGTAGAGGCAGCGCTCCGATAAGATCCGCGCTGGCACGTCACGGCCCCCGTCCGCTCCGCTCCCGGTTGCCGAGTCGTGCCCGGTCTGAAGTGCCCGATGGGGACCCCGCTACGCCCGACTGCACGGGCGTCCCCTCAACCTCGCGCAGCCGGTGGCGGCAAGCCGCCCCCGCGCGGCGCGAGGGTCGGGGCGCGCCCTCGCCCCAGCAAACGGAGGGGCGGCAGCGGCTCGGCTCCTTCGTCGCCTCGGGAGGGCCGCAGGGCCCCCCGCTGCGCGAAACCGTGGGCTCGCCCTTCGTTTCTCAGGGCGTCCGGTCGCCCACGGTTCCCGGTCGGTTCGATTGCCCGCCAAGGCAGGGGAGGCGGGCAAAGCCTCCGCAGACGGCGCGCGGCCCCGCCGACTGCTCCGGCGGGCGCTCCGATGCCCGCGCCCTGACAACTCCGCTGCGCTGCGCGTCGCGTGCCGCTCCTTGCCGCCTACGCCTCGCGCTCTGCGTTCCGCTCCTAAAGTCGCTGCACTCCGAGCGCGAGCCGCCCGGCTCGCTCCACTCGCCAATTGCGCCGGGCCTAGCCCCCGGCGCGAACCCGGCCGCGCTGACGCGCGGCCTTATCCCGCGTGTTTGGCGTCGCGCAAAAATGTATCGAGCACGTCGAGAACGACCTTTTGCCGATCACGCGGCAACTCGCGCAAAGCGTTGATGCGTTGTTCTAACTGCGACGGCGGGCCGGGTTTTGAGGCGCGTTTTGGCGTGCCGTCGCCTAGTAACTCGACTGGATCGACCTCCAGAGCGGCGGCGATCTTGGCCACCGTTTTGGCGGTCGGATTGTGCGCCTCGCGCTCGTAGTAGGTCGCGAGTTTAACGGTGATGCCGAGACGTTGCGCGAACTCGACTTGTGACCAGCCGCGATCTTGCCGAATGGCAGCGAGGCGCGCCCCAAAGACGGGGGTTGGTTTGGTAGCGGGACGACCGGGCATGTCCGCATCATAGCAGCTTTTTTCAGTCATAACTTGGCGGGTCTATCTTTAAAACTAGACATAGCTAGTTTATCATGCAAGGTTCGTTATCGGGAAAAATAGTTGCCCGCCCCTTGACAGGGGAGGCGCTGAAACCGCCCAAAACTCGCCCATGAGCACCATCACCGAAACCGAACCGCGCGCGGAGCGCGCCGTCAGCGCCGAGGGCCGCGCCCTCGTTTTGTTCGCCCTCATCAAGTCGTCTTCCAAATACGCCTACCAAGGCCGCTACACCGGCAAGCCGGTGGCGATGCGGGTAACCTTCCTTGAACCGGGCGAATACGCCTTCCACCTCGAAAACGGCAACCGCTACCGCCGCGAAGACCTGACCTTTTACGTCCGCACCCTCGACGGCCAACTCGTCAAACTCCGCTGAGCCCATGCCCACCCACGACGACGGGAAAAACCGGACGGAAACCATCACGCTTTGGGTGGTGGTGCCGGTGCCTATCCACCAAGCGGCGGAACGGCTGGCCAAAGCCTACGCCGAGGAAGGCGCGGAGGAGGTTTGCGCCGCCGTGCTGCACGGCTTGGCGGAGGCCGAGGCCGGAGCGCTCACCCTCGACGCCCGTTTGCTCGGCGGATGGCTTGCTTGCCACCCGTGGCCGAGGTCAGGCGCGGAGGGCCAGCGATGAGCGGCGGGCGGGTGGACTTTGCGGCGATCAAGGCGGCGGCGGACCTCGTGGCGGTGATCGAGGCGCACGGGGTGGCGCTCAAAAAAGAGGGCCGCGATTACGTCGGCTTGTGCCCCTTCCACGACGACAAGACGCCTTCGCTGCGGGTGACGCCGGGCAAAGGCCTTTGGCGCTGCATGGGCTGCGAGGCGGCGGGCAACGTCATCCAGTTCGTCGCCAAGAAAACCGGCATCGAGGAGAAGGAGGCCGCGCGGCGGCTCCTCGCTTCGCTGCCTGGCGTCCAGACCGGCGCACAGCTGGAGAAAAAGACGTCGAAGCCTTCTTCTCCAGTCGTCGCGCCGGTCGCCGTGCCGGCCAACGTCGCCGCCGATCTGCTCGCCCGCGTCGCGGGCTTCTACGCGCGCACGCTGCACAAGGACCGCGCCGGGCTCGACTACCTCGCCGCGCGCGGCCTCGCGCAACCCGCCACGCTCGAAACCTTCCGCCTCGGCTACTGCAACGGCACCCTGAAAACCGCCCTGCCGCAGGCCGGCGAAATCCTCCTCTACCTGCAGGCCCTCGGCGTCTTGAACGCGAAGGGCAACGAGGTGTTTTACGGCCGCGTCGTCGTGCCGATCCTCGACGCCGCCGGGGCCGTCGTCGGCCTCTACGGCCGCAAGGTCGAGGGCGGCGGCGCGCGGCTCAACGCAGACTCCGCCCGCCACATTTACCTCGCCGGAGGCCACCGCGCCGCGTTCAACGCCGGCCCGGCGCGGCACGCCGCGCGCGTCGTGTTTACCGAATCCATTTTTGACGCCTTGGCGCTCTGGCAGGCGGGCGAGGTCGGCGCGGTGCCGCTCTACGGCGCGGACGGTTTTACCGAGCACCACGCCGCCCTTGTCGCCGACTTGGACGCGCGGGAAATCGTCCTCGCGCTCGACGCCGACACGAAGGGCGCGGCGGGAACGGAGCAGCTAAGGAAAAAACTCGGGGAGCTGGCGCCCGCCGTGCCCGTGCGCGTCGTCGTCTGGCCTGACGGCACGAAGGACGCCGCCGAATTTTGCGCGAAGGCCGAGGACCCGCGCGCGGCATGGTCCGCGCTCGCCGCGCCGGCGTCCGCCGCGACCGAGCCGACGGCGACGGCTGGAAAAGAAAGCGCGGCGGCGGGTGCCTCGACGCTGGGCGGCGACGCCAGCGCCGACGAGGCGCGCGAGGAGGCGACGGGGGCGGGCTTCGCGCTGGTGTATCCGAATCGTCGTTACGAGGTGGTGGCGCTGGCGAAGGTCTCGGCGGCGCGGCTCAAGGCCACCGTCAAGGCCATCGGCGCGGAGCCCGGCCGCTTCCACGTCGAGGCGCTTGACCTCTACTCGGCGCGGGCGCGGCGGCTCTTTGCGGCGGAGGCGGCGCGCGTCTTCCGCGCGGCCCCGGCGCAGGTGGAAAACGACCTCGCCCGCCTGCTCGTGGCGGCGGAACGCCGTCAGGGGCAGGCGGCGGGGGCCGAGACCCCGGCACCGTCCGCGCAGGACAAGGCGGAAGGCTTAAAACTCGGCCGCTCGCGTGATCTCGCGGGGGAAATCACCCGCGACCTCGCCCGGCTCGGCATCGTCGGCGAGGAGCGCAACGCCCTCGTGATGTATCTGGCGATGACGAGCCGGAAGCTCGACGACCCGCTGGCCGTGCAAGTGCTCTCCTCGTCCGGCTCGGGTAAAAGCCATCTGCAAGACGCCGTGCTCTCGCTCTGCCCGGAAGAAGACTTGATCAAACTGACCTCCCTTTCCGACCAAGCCCTCTTTTACAAGGGCGAGGACTCCTTGCGGCACAAGGCGCTTGCCCTGGAGGAAGTCGCCGGGGCGGAGGGTGCGCGCTACGCCATCCGTAACCTCATCTCGGCGAAAAAGCTGACCATCGAAACGACGGTCAAAAACCCGGCGACGGGGAGGATGGAAACACAGGTCAACACGGTGCACGGGCCGACCGCCGTTTTTGAGACGACGACCCAGCCCGACACCGACCCCGAGACGAAAAGCCGTTACCTCCTGCTCTCGATCGACGAGAGCCCCGAGCAAACGCGGGCGATCGCCGAGGCGCAGCGCCACCGGCACACCCTCGCCGCGATGATCGCGCGCAAGGAGCGGGAGACGGTGCGGCGGCGGCATCACGCCTTGCAACGGCTCTTGCGGCCGCTGGTCGTCGTGAACCCTTACGAGCCGCTTTTGGGCTACGGTGACGAGCGCCTGACCACGCGGCGCGACCAGCCCAAATATTTAAACCTCATCCTCGCCGTCGCCTTCCTGCACCAGCTGCAAAGGCCGGTGAAGACGCATCCGGTTTTGGGCGACTATATCGAGGCCACGCTCGACGACATCGCGATTGCGAACGACCTCGCCGCCGACCTCTTCGGCGCGTCGCTCGACGACCTCTCGCCGCCGGGGCGGCAGCTCGCCGAGCTGATGACCGGTTACGTCGCCGCGCAGGCGGCGACGCGCGGCACCGACTGGCGCAAGATCGACTTTGCGCGGCGGGAGCTGCGCGAGGCGATCAAGTGGACGGACGCGCGCTTGCGGCTGCACCTGGACGAGCTGATCCGCTGCGAATACCTCGCGCCGCTGTGCGGCGCGAACGGCAGCGCCTACCGCTACCGCCTCGCGGTGTCGCCCGAGCTGATCTTGTCCGGCACGCGCTGCGCGCCTGGGATAAAGTCGGTCGAACAGCTCCGAAAAGAGGCCGACCTCGCAGGCCTCGCGCCCGACCTCGCAGGCCAAAAGCGCCACCTCGCAGCTCGAAACGGCAACCTCGCACCCACCTCGCAGAATGGTTTTTCCGCGCCGTCTTCAGAGGTAAAACCGCGTGGGCAAGCCGACCTCGCAGGCGTCAACGGGGCGCATATACCGCCGAACGGCCACGGGAGGGCCGGAACATGAACGCGCCAAAACCGGAAAGGTTGCTCGGCGACTACCTCGAAGCCCTGCGGGTGCGCGGGCTTGCGCCCGACACGCGGCGCGGCCGGGAAAACGCCGTGCGCGCCTTCCTCGCACGGCTGGGAAAGAAAGACCTGCGAGCGGCAACACGGGCCGACGTGGAGGCGCACGCCGCCGCGCTCCTCACCGAGGGCCGGGAGGCAAGCACGGTGCGGGCGCACCTGGCCGCGCTGCGGGGCTTTTATGTGTGGGCGGAGACGGCCGACGCCGTGCTCGTCAACCCGTGCGTCGGCGTGGCCCTGCCGAAGCTGCCCGACCGCCTGCCGCGCCGCGTGCTCACCGCCGCGGAGGTCGCGCAGGTGCTCGCGCAGCCCGACGCCGGCACGGGCAAGGGTGCCCGTGATCGCGCCTTGCTGGAGGTGCTTTACACGGCGGGCTTGCGGCGGGCCGAGGTCGTCGCCCTCGGCGTGCATGACCTCGACCTGTCGGCCGGCCTGGTGCGCGTGGCGCGCGGCAAGGGCGGGCGCGGCCGGGTCGCTCCCCTGGGTGCGTCGGCGGTCGCGGCGCTGCGCGCCTACCTCGACGCGCGGCGCGTCTGGCTGGAGACCGTCGGCCGCAGCGAGTCCGCCTTGTGGCTCTCGCCGATCCGGCCGCATGGCCCGCTGAAAAAGGAGGCCGCCGCCCTGATCGTGCGCCGCTGCGCGGCGCGCGCCGGCATCGGCCGCGCGGGCGCCCACGCCTGGCGGCACACCTGCGCCACCCACCTGCTACGCGGGGGCGCGTCGCTCGCCTACGTGCAACGCCTGCTCGGACACCGCTCGCTCAAGACGACGCAAATTTACACCCGTGTAGAGCCCGGCGAAGTCCGCGCCATGCTCCAAGCCCGCCACCCCCGCGCATGAACGCCGAAGGCGAAGACCAGCGCGACGGCAACGCGCCCACCTCCCCCGCATGGGAAGCGCTCTTCCACCGCCACCGCCAAAGCCTGCTCGTGCGCGGCCAAGCCCGGCGCACCCTCGTCACGGTCGCCTGTTACGCCCGCCGCTGGGCGGAATTTTGCGTCGAGCTGAAGCTCGACGCGCCCAGCGCGGTCACGACCGAACATATTGCCGCCTTCCAAAAATGGCTCTGGCACCAGCCCACCGCCCGAGGCGCGGCGCGCACCATTGCCAGTCAAAACAACGTGCTCGCCTGGCTCAAAAGCTTCATGGCCTGGCTCCAGATCGAAGGTCTTTTGACCCGCAACCCGGCCGCCACTGTGCCCTACGCCAAAGAACCGGACCCGCTGCCCAAAGACGTGCTCACCCTCGCCGAAGCCGTCGCTATCCTCGACGCCCCCGACGTCGCCACCCCGCACGGCCAACGCGACCGCACCATTTTGGAAACGATGTATGCGACCGGCCTACGCCGCGCCGAGCTACGCGCGCTCGAGGTCGCCGACCTCGATCTCGACGCCGAGCTGTTGACCGTCCGCCGGGGCAAAGGCGGCAAAGGCCGCGTCGTCCCCCTTACTCGGACCGCCTGCGCCGCCCTCGAAAACTACCTGCGCACGACCCGCCCCGCGTTGCTAAACGGCGTCGGATCGGCCCGCCTCTTCGTCTCCCCGGTCAACCACCCCGGCGAAGACATCGGCCTCGGCGAACACGCCCTGAGCAACCTCGTCACCCGCTACGCCAAGGCGGCCGGTGTGAAGAAAAAAGTAACGCCGCACCTCTGGCGGCACACCTGCGCCACCCACCTTTTGCAAAACCGGGCCAACGTCCGCCACGTCCAAGAACTCCTCGGCCACAAAACCCTCGCCACGACCGAGCGTTATTTGCGGCTGACGATTACCGACCTAAAAGACGCCCACCGGCGGCACCACCCGCGCGGCTGAAATCTACGCGATGAGAAACGCCGAGATTGCCGCCCGCACCCCCTTACCTATGTTTACCGACATGAGCACCGTTCAAGAAATCCAAGACGCCATCCTGCACCTCCCACCCCAAGACCGCGAAACCCTCCGCCACTGGCTCGACGACACCGAGGAGGAGACGCCCGAAATGCTCGCCGCCATCGACGAAGGCCTCCGCTCCCTCCGGGAAAAAGGCGTGATCCCCCTCGAAAAAGTCCGCCAAAACATCGCGCTATGGGCTACCAAGTCGGCTTAACCGACGAGGCGCAGGAAGACCTCGGCGCGGCGGTGCGCTTCCTCGCCGAGAAAAGCCCCGAAGCCGCCTTCCGCTTGGGCAACGAACTGCTCGACGCCGCGCTCAGCTTGGTCGTCTTCCCCCGGCGCGGTTCCCCCGTGCGCCGCCGCCCTGGGCTGCGTAAACTGAGCTACCGCCACCACCTGATTTTTTATCAAGTCAACGAGTCGGCCCAATGGATCGAAGTCGTCCGCATCTGGGACGGACGCCGCAACCCCGCCGACCTCCGTTTACCCTAACGCTGCCACGCCGCCTCCCGTTCCTCCCGTGGTAGCCTCCCGCAAATCCTTCCTTCCCAGCCGTCGCCGAGCCTCACGGCTGGAGAAGAAAGCATATAAAACCGGCGAAACCTTATATAAAAAACCCGGGCCGTCGTTGGGGATTGTTTGGTCCAATGACGATATTGATGGCAGCTCTATAATTGGCGAAATCGAGGAGGACGACAAGGAATCCGGCACTAAGAATTGTGATGATAATATTATAAATGGCCGTCGCGACCTGGAGGATTTTGCCCGGCTGAATGTATATATAGGCGGGCTGCAAGACGCTATACTCGCGGGCACGCTTAAAATCGGTCTTAAGTGGAAGAATATAACTACGGGAGCGCCTGAAATAAAAGTCTGGCGCAACCTCTCGCCCAATGGCGGCACCGAATACTTGAACGATCCGGCGGTTGCCCAACAGCACCTTGCCTTGACCCAGCCCGGGTATGTTCATGGCACTGGCACGTATATTATTCCGACGCTGTTCTGGCAGCAGGCGGGTTTGAGCGCCACGCAGCCCACAGGGTATTTACTCTTTGAAGGCTGCGCCGAGGGTAAAGGCCAGTTGGTTATGACCATCCTGAAAGCCGACGGAACGGAAATCGGCGAAGGTCCGGGCGTGTATATGGACCTGCAGAAGCCCCATAAATTTATCCAACGCTGGACCTGTGGCGACGGCCCATTGGCCACCGTTTCCACTTATAATTTAGATTCTAACAAATCAGGAACCTTTGGCGCGCCGACCAAAGACGAGGAAAAGGACATGGTGCTCTATGTGCATGGCTACAACATGCAGGAGTATGAAAAACAGCGTTGGATCGAGACGACTTATAAACGCTTGTATTGGCTCGGCTATAAGGGCCGCGTCGGTGGGTTTACGTGGCCTTGTTCGGATTCCTTTTTGCCTTACGATCAAAGTGAATTACGAGCCTGGCAGTCGGGCGTGCAGCTCAAAAACCTGCTCACCGTATTAAAATCGCAGGGCTACCGCGTGCATGTGATCGGCCACAGCCAGGGCAACGTGGTGGTGGGCGAGGCCTTGCGCCAAGCCGGACAGGGCAGCGGACAAGTCTCCACGTATATCGCCTCTCAAGCCGCGATTCCGGGCCATTGTTATAATCCCCAGGCGGAACTGTTCCCCTTCCAGTCGTATATGGACGACGGAACGCCCAACGTTTACGCCCGTTACTGGAAGCCGGGCTCCCCCGACCGCTGGCCGGAGAACTGGCCCGAGGGCAATCCTGCTTATCTTGCCCCCGCCTACATGAACGGCGCGGCGGGCAAGTATGTGAATTATTACAACGACGTGGACTATGCCCTGACCGGGACGGCCATTGATCACGGGGCGTGGGAACTTACTAATAAACTGAAGCCGGACGGGACCGAGTATGTCAGTTATAGTGCAGCGAACGGGTTTAGGCAGCGGCCCGGCGGTGGTGCCATGTATTTTAACCTGATCTTCCCGGATGATCGATTCGGCGTCTTTGCCTACGGTGCCGAAGCTCGCTCAAGGGCTTTGGGTGCTCGCGAGACCGGCGGTGTCTTTACAGAAGAGGTGAACTTAAAGACGGCGTTTGGGTTTACGGATGAACATATTTACCATAGTGGTCAGTTTAGATCCTTCTATGCCCAACGCTGGCAATACTGGTATGCCGTTTTAGATGCTTGTCAGCTTTCCCCGAGGGCTAATCCATGAAGAAGAAATATTATATAATCATAGGGTTGGTCGTGGCGCTCATTATTGCGTGGTTGTTCTTGCCGCGCCAAAGATTAGAAAAATCCGTTCCCGCCGTTACCGAATCCCAAAAGGTGACAAGTCCCACGCCCTCGCCTGCGCCGCATGCCGATGATCTCGCCAAGACGCCATTGTCAGGCCCTCCGGCGGAGGTGATTAAACGCATCGAGCAGGTTCGGGGAGCGATGAACGACGCGAACCAGCCAATTAGTTTTTACGGCACTGTGATTGATCAAGATGGAGCACCGCTTCCGGGTGTAAAAGTCACGCTGGGGGTGCGGCGGACTTCCGAATTGCTGCCGGGTATTACAACCGACAACTCCGACCGATTTACCGTCACAACCGACCAAACCGGACGCTTCCAGTTGATTAATGAAAAAGGCGCTTTGCTCAGCGTTAAATCGTTGGAAAAAGCGGGCTACGAAGCATCACGCCAATCCATGCGGTATTATTGGTATTATGAAAACGAGGATAAGAAGTTTAGACCCGATGCTAACAGCCCTGAAACGTTCCGCATGTGGAAATTAGCAGGCGCGGAAACATTATTGCGCAAAAGCATCGGTGTAGGGATTCCATACGATGGCAGCACCGTTATTTTTGATCTACAATCCGGCCGTGAGGTTAAATCCGGCGGAGATGTCAAAGTGACCCTTCTTCGCACTCCGTTGCAGATCAAACGCGGCCAAGAGAAATATGATTGGACTGCGACTATTGAGGCCGTTGACGGTGGCATTATCGCGTCCACCGACGAGTTTATGTATCGCGCGCCAGAGTCAGGTTATGAATCAAAGATTACTATTACGACTTCCGCCAAAGATGTTAAATGGAGCGCAAGTAAATCTGTTTCTTTTTATCTAAAAAGTCGCGGAACGTATGCTAGAGTGACCGCCGATTTTACAACGGACTATGATAAGCCGAAAACCGGCTTTAGAATAACAGCTTTTATCAATCAGTCGGGTTCTCGAAATTTAGAATACGACTCATTGCAAGGCGTGGGGAAGCCCTGAGGCGGGCGCAACGTCCCCAATCAACCAAACGGCACACGTCGCGCCAGCCCTCCGCAGACTCCGAGCTGTCACGCCGTCTGCGTCCTCCTCCGCGCCTTGCGGCGCTCCGTCCGGTGAGTGCAACCCCGCCCGGCCCGGCCCACGGCGCAAGAATGCGCCGTAGAGGCAGCGCTCCGATAAGATCCGCGCTTGTCACGTCACAGGCCCCGTGCGCTGCGCTCCCGGTTCCTGAGTCGTGCCCGGGCTTGGGTGACGGGCGGGGACCCCGCTGCGCCCGGCAGGCTGCCGGGCGCACCTCAACCCGGCGCAGCCGGTGGCGGACAAGCCGCCCCCGCGCGGCGCCGGGGTCGGCGCGCCCGCTCGCTGCGCTCGGCCTGCGGTTCGGCTCCTTGAAGTCGCCTCAGGGGGGCCGCATGGCCCCCCGCTGCGCGAAACCGTGGGCTCGCCCCGAGGGTCGGGGCGTCTGGAGTGCCCACGGTTAAGAAACGGGTCGAAATGCCCGCCAAGGCCGGAAGAGGCGGGCAAGCCTGCGCGGACGCCATCGGCTCTACGCTCCGCCTGGGGGCTGCGCTGCGAGCCGAGCGCCGACCGCTCCGGCGGGCGCTCCTTTGCCCGCGCCCTGGACAACTCCGACCGCCGGGGCGGTCTGCGCGTCGCTGCGCTCCTTACCGCCTACGCCTCGCGGCCTGCGTTGCGCTCCTAAAGTCGCTCCACTCCGACCACGAGCCGCCCGGCTCGCCAAGCTCGCCTTGCGCCGGGCCTAGCCCCCGGCGCTAGAGTTGGCGGCGTAAGCGTTCGTCATTGGCCTCCCCTTTTAGCCGAGAACGTGCAGTAGGAGTCTAAAATCAGGGTGAGAAGACGGGGCGGTTTTCTACTGCATTGCAGTTGGGCAAGGGGGAGAGGATTTTCTCCCAAAGTCGTGACCACCAGGCGCGTTCTTTGGACGGCACGGCGAGTTTGACG
>CANIWJ010000026.1 GCA_947471035.1 Verrucomicrobiota bacterium | reverse complement strand
AGCGGGAAAGCGGGTTGGGCCTGCGTTGTCCGAGGCGGCATGGGCCTCTGGCCCACCTCCGCCTCGGCCGCCTAGGCCGAACCCGCTTTCCTGCTCAACGCCACTCCATTGGTTAGCCGGATAGGCTCTAATTCTACTTTGTTAAACCTTGTGGAGAAGTTTCCACCGCATGTGCGCTTCACCTTTTTTTGGCCGGGGACGGCCAACGCTACAAAAGAAACCGGCCATTTTGCCCGTTGGAAGTGTAGGGTTGGCCGTCCCCGGCCAATTTCCAAGGGCTTTTGGCGCACTTTAACAAAGTAGAACTAAGCTCTGAACTGCCTTTGCTGCTCGTCCGCGACATGGTCGAGCTGCTCGACTTTATCTTCCTTGGCGCCTACGCAAGGTAACTGAAATCATCATGTTTCCAGGCACTTAATAAGTGAAAAGAGAACGAACGATTACGCGTAAAATCGGACGCTCTTGAGACACCGCGTTCCCCGTACATTCATCTATCATGGGGAACGCACGCCGGTTCCGGCGATTCCGTTAAAGTTCACTTTCCCACTGCAGCTAACGCGAGGTCTTCTTGGATCTTTTCCTGCTTTTCAACCAGCGTATCTATTTCACCGCTCAACTTTTTCCATTCGGTCGCATTTTCGCTTTCAGGGGTGGTCCAAGTGATCGCGGAGTAACCCTCGCCCGTTCCTAGGCTCCATTGCCCCCAGGACCGACTCAACAACGCAAAACTGGCGTCGTAACGCGCCAGCAAATCGCCCTCGATCTTACGTAGCGGGCGCAAATCGATCAGGGGCCGCAGTGCGCCTCCGACCAGTCCGTTCATGATCGCCATACGCCGAGCGGGTGGCAGTTCACCGATGGAGCGCATGACTTTCATGGCGTCGTTTTCCAGATCGTCGAGTCGCGTGCGCAGGGCCGTCCCAGCTGCAATCAAGCGGGTCAAACGCGCCTGCCTCTCCGTCAACTCCGTCTGGCTGCGCAGCGTCGCCCAATTCGCGTCATCACCCCCAAAGAAGGTTTGGGCGGAGTTAACGTATTTCTTAACCGCTGCCTGGGCGGGCACCACCACCTTGAACATCACCGACATGGACGGGCGTGTGTCCATGGAAAGTTTCGCCAGGGAAGTGTCGATCTGCGTATCGAGTTGATTCTGTAGGCGTTCATGCTCGGCCGGGTCGTTGGTGGTTCGCACCGCGCCTTGGATTTTCGCGAGCTCAGCTTTCAAGGTCGCCAGCTCGGCGAGGTCTTCGGGCGAAGGCTCCCCCGCCCAGGCTGTCGTTGCCGCCCATGCGACGGATAAAATACCTAGCGTTAAAAGCGTCCCAAAGAACGAGCGTTTCCTTTTTGAGGGCGTGTTATCCATGATATTATGGGCAGCAGACTACGTGCCGCTAACTAGCCTAAATCGGAACCCCGAGACCCTTGCCCAAGGCCGAGGCGAGGCAACCCTACCGGGCTGGTTTTGAAAAACCCTGAGAAACCCTAATTTTGGGGCTTGTCAGTTGCGGGGGCGTTTGTCTCTCTCCGCCTTCCTCTCGTAGCAGCTTTGCCCAGATGGTGGAATTGGTAGACACACACGTTTGAGGGGCGTGTGCCGAAAGGCGTGCAGGTTCGAGTCCTGTTCTGGGCACCACTTTAAAAGCCTTCGGATTAAACTCCGGGGGCTTTTTGTTTTTTACCACTTGCGCAAGTGCTTTGGGAAACGGCTTGCCTGCGTGTGTGTGGTCGTGAAGCTGCGCCATCCCGCTGCCTTCCGCAGCGGATTTCCGCCAAACCCGCCACTTCACACCGCTCGCAGGCCCGCCGCCTGCTTTGTATTTTATTCCGCATGGACGAGACGACCTCACCGCAAACGCCCGATTCCACCCCCGGGCTCAACAAACTGGATTTGACCCAACTCCAAGGCTTCAGCTTTGGCACCTCGTGGGTGCAGGATAAATCCGGCCAAGGCGGACCTGGCGGCCCGCCGCGCGGTGATCGCCGCGACGAGCGTCCCCGCCGCGAGGGCGATGCCCCGGTGCGCCGGGATCGCCGAGACTTTAAGCGCCCCACCACCGGACCGGTCGGCGATGCGCCTTCCACTCCTGCCCCCGAGGGCGGCGACCGTCCCGTTCGTCCTGCTGGTGGCGGCGAACGTCGCTTTGATCGTCCAGCCGGTCCCGGCGGCCCAGGTGGCCCCGGTGGTCCGCGCGGCGGCGATCGCCCCCGCTTCGAGCGCCGCGAGGGTGGCCCCGATGCCGGTCGGCGCGATTTCCGCGGTCCTCCACGCGAGCCGGTTGGTCCCTACATCAGCCCGTTTTTCACCGTCACGTTTTATCCTGAGGATGCCAGCTTCAAGGCCCTCGCCGATGCCATTCGCAAATCCTGCCGCACCTTCGAGCTGTTCTACATCGCTCGTTCGGTAGTCGAGAAAAACGACCGCTTCGTCGCGGTCGTGCAGCGTATCGCCCCCAACGCCCGCCCCGCCGCTCCCTCCGCCGAAGGTGCTGCGCCCGCTCCGGCCACGCCCGGCGTAAAGCCCGCTCCGTTCTTCATCTCCGTTCCGGACGGCGTGCCTTTCGACACCGAGGACGCCGCCATCGCCCACGTTTTGGAAAAACATCTGGGCAACTTCTTCGAGACCGCCGAGGTCGAGGTCGAAGCCCCCAAGGGAAATTTCCAGGTGGTCAACCGCTGTTCCATCACCGGCACGCTGCTGGCCCCGCCTAATTATCATCTCTATAATTCGATCCTCGCCCAGCATCACGCGGCCAACGTCCGCATGTCGCTTGAGGCCTACAAGACCAAGATCGAGACCGTGCGCGATCCCGAGGTCGTTGCCCAATGGCTGGAGAAGATGAAGAAGGCGGTTCGTTACACCGTGAAGCCCGCTCCGGTGCGCGCGCCCAAGGGTGCCGTCGCCGCTGCCGCAGCTACGAGCGACACCGCCGCTCCCGCCGAGTCTGCCGAGACGCCTGCGGTCGAGTCCGCCCCGGTCGAGCCGGTGGTTACCGAGGCCGCCGCGCCCGAGGCTCCCGCCGCCGCGCTGCCTTCCTTTGATTCGTTGGAGGAGGCCCGTCAGTATCTGCTTACCGAGGCCCGCCATCGCGTGGTGCGCAGCGTCGAGCAACTGCGTTTCCCAGGTAAAATCCTCGAAACCATCCCGGCCAACACCGAGATCCGTCGCGCCGTCGAGGGTGCCCTCGCCGCCCAGCGTCGTTTCCCGCTGGATACCGCCAACGCCCTGCGCGGCCGCCTGCGCCGCGAGAGTTTCACCATCTTCAAGAAGGGCTCGAAGGGCGTCAGTTACGTGTGCGCGGTGAAGCGCCGCTTCCGCGTGCCGGGCCAGAGTTTCTCCGACTCGCTGGCCGCGCTCATCGCCTACGTTGAGGCGCATCCGATGGTCAAGGGCAGTGAGCTGGGCGAGAAACACCTTGGCTTGGCCGCGCGTCCCGCTGCGGTCGAAGGTGCGGAACCCGTGCCCGTGACCGCCGACGAGATCGAGAAGCTCACCAAGCTCAAGGGCGACCTGCGCTACTTGGTCAAGGAAGGCTACATGACCGAGTTTGTGGACGGCACGCTGTTCTGCCCGCCCCCGATGGTCGAATCCCGCAAGCGCGAGATCGAAGCCACCGAGGTCGATCCGGAGAATTTCCCCGAGGCTCCCGCTCCCGAGGTCAAACCTCAGGCTCAAGCGGTTGCCGAGGCGGCTCCCGCCGACTCTTCCGAGGCCGCACCCGAGCCCTCCGCTTAAGCTGGTTAAACTCTCAAAATGCAAAGCCCCCGGATTCACGTCCGGGGGCTTTTTGTTGTTCGGGGTAGGGCGTTTTTTAACGCAGCACTAGGCGATGACGACGGTCGCTGGTGTGTGTAAGATCGAGGTGGAGGGCGTCGGCAGGCAGCCAGTCGGGGACTTTTTCCGGCCATTCCACGGCGAGCCACCAGGGCGGGGTTAGGAAATCGTCGATCATCAGATCTTCCAGCTGCGCGCCCGCTTCCAGCCGGTAGGCGTCCACGTGGATGAGGGTGCGCCCCGCGCCGCGATGCAGGGTGAAGATGTTGAAGGTCGGGCTGGTCACTTGTTCGTTTATGCCGAGACCAGCGGCGAGGCCTTGGACAAAGGTGGTTTTCCCGGCGCCCAAGTCTCCGTGCAGGGCGAGCGTGCTGCCCGGGGGCAAGGCGGCGGCGAGGCGGGCGGCGAGGGCGCGGGTTTCTTCCGCCGAGCCGGTGATCATGCCGGCGCGCAGTTCACTTAAAATGCTCGAAGCCATGGTAGGGGGCGAGATCGAGCGCGCCGGAGTCGGGCGCATCGTGGTCGGCGAGACGACCGATGATGGTCAGCGGCACGCGCGGGAAGGCGTGGTGCCAGTCGGCGGCGAGGCGGGCGGCTTTGGCCGGGGTGCCGCGCACGGTGAAAAGCAGTTCGTAGTCTTCGCCGTCGGTCAGGGCGGCGCACAAATCGCAGCCTTTGCGTCGTGGCAAGAGCTCGGAAAACAGGATCGGTTTTGCGCCGGCGGGCACGAGGTGGTGCAGGTCCTTGGCCAGGCCGTCGCTCACGTCGAGCATCGCACTGACTTCGGGGCGGGCGGCCAGCCAGCGGCCTTCGGCCAGGCGCGGGGTGAATTTCCAGTGGTGGCCGGAGGCGAGGCTGCCGCCAAGCACACCGGTGACGGCGACAAAATCTCCCGCGCGCGCGCCGGTCCGGGTGAGCACGCGTTTGCCCGAGGCGCGGCCGAGCAAGGTGAGCGAGGCGACCAGTCCCCCGCGATGGGTGGCGAGGTCGCCGCCTACCAAGGGCACGCGGTGTTGGCGGGCTAGGGCGGCCAGCCCGCGATAAAACGCCTCCAGCCAGTCGAGGCGGGTGCGCGGGTCGAGGGCGAGGGAGACGACGGCGGCTTCGGGGTGTCCGCCCATGGCGGCGATGTCGGAGAGGTTGCGCGCGAGGAGCTTTCGGCCGACCGCGCGGGGCGCGATGGCGTCGTCGAAATGCTCGCCGTAGATGACGGGATCGACGGTAAGTAGCGCGGGGCCGGCACCGCGTTTGGGCGAGGCCGGGAGCACGGCGCAATCGTCGCCCATGCCGTGGGGCGCGGCGGGCATGGCGGCCCCGAGCCAGCGGCGGATTTTGGCCAGCAGTTTTTGTTCGCCGAGCGAGGCGATGGTCAGGGCCGCGTTGTCCGAAAAGGGATGCATGTTCTCAGGAGGGAAAACCGGCCAGCAGCAGTACGATAGTGTGCAAGTTAAACAAGGAGTGGGTTATGATCGGGGTGAGCGGGTGTCCGCCACGCTCGTAAGCCAGGGCCAGTCCGATCGCCAGCACCGCAAGCGGGAGAAAGACCGAGAGGCTGCCGTGCATCGCGGCGAAGGTGAGCGCGGGCACCAGCAACGCGATGGCGCGCGGGGTGCGAGAGCGGAGCCAGCGAAAGAGGCCGATGCGGAAAAGCGTTTCCTCGGTGAGCGGCGCGATGATCACCGCCAGCACGATCATGCAGGCGAGGGCGGGTAGGTCGCCCGAGTTGGCGAAGAGGGTGACGAGTTCTTGCGCTTCCGGTTCGACGCCGAAGAGAGGGAGCAAGGCTTGCCAGGCAAAGCTTGTCGCCCAGACGAGCGGCAGCAGGGTGACAAAGGCAAGGGCACCGCGCGCGATTGCCCTGCGAGTGGTGTCGGGCGGCAGGCCGGGCTCGGGCCGGCGGGGCGAGGTAGGCTCTATGGGGTAGTCGGCCAGGGTTTCCTTCTGGCGCGGGCGGAGATGCCAGAACCATGCGTGGGCGAGGCCGGCCAGCATGCCGATTTGAAACGCGCCGCTGGCTACCACGTGGAAAAGCCCCATCGAGCCGTCACTGGCCGGCGGGAACCATTTTGCCCCGGCTTGGGTGGCGGCGAGTTGCAGGAGCACGCCGCCACCCAGGGTGTAGGCGGCGGTGAGAATGACCTCGGTTACGTTGTAAGCCGACCACTCCAACGCCACCGGCAGGCGGCCGGACAGGCGTTCCCGCACCTTCGTCAGCTTGCGTAGCAACAAGACCGTGCCGGTCAAAAGCAGGATGGCTTCGGCGGCGACGAGCGCGATTTGCGCAGGGGTGAGAGCGAGGGCGGTTTCGGTGGCGGACACGGGGGCTCAGACGGGCTCAGTCTTCGTCGCCGGTCGATTCCGTATTTTGATCGGCGTCGAAGGAGTCCACGTAGCGCTCGTCGAAAAAGTCCTCGGACTCTAGGATGCCCATGGCGTGGTCGAGCACGGTGCGGCGGTCGGCGGGGGTGAGCCGGGGTTGTTCCAGCGTAAGGAATTCGTCGAGCGCGGCGCGGGCCGAGGCACGGTCTTTAATGCCGGCAAGCAGGTCGTCGGCCTGGCCGGCGAGATCGTCGATAATAGGGCGGAGGTTCATGGCGTGAAGAGGGCAGGGGACAGGTCGGCGAAAAAGAACGGACGAAGCAAAAAAGAACGGCGTAGAGCGGGGGTGTTATTCGTAACTTTTTTTAAGCGCTCGAAACCGGGCCAGGAACCGGTGATGGATGCGGCATGGTTTGGCGCGTATGGCTTATGGTGGTTTTGCTGGTAGGCGGCGCGGGCAGTGCGCGCGCCGAGGCGTTGCCGTGGCGCGGTGCGGTGGCGGGCGAGCTGCGGATGGAGGCACTCGGGGAGCTGGGGCTGAAGTGGGAGGTGGCAATCACGGGCACGAATTTGGTGCTCACCGGGAGGGCTCCGGGGCTGGCGATCGTGGTCGAGGCCAAGCCGGGGGCGGACGGTGTTTGGGCCTGGCGGATCGAGCAGGGAACGGCGGATCTGGCGGAACTCTGGCCGGTTTTGCGGCGACTGGCCGGCGAGGCGGCGACGGGTTGGTCGGCGAGCGGTCATTTGAGTTTTAGCGGCGCGGGTTCGTGGTCGGCCGAGGCCGGACCGGCGGGAGAAGTGCGGGTGGCTTTGCGCGAGGGGTGGGCGCGGTCTGATGTGCTCGATGTCGAGATGAGTGGGATCGAGCTGGATGGGGTGACGAGTGATTTTACCGGGCAGACGCTGGCGCAGGGGCAGCAGTTGCGAATCGGCAAGGTGGTGAAAGCGGGGGCGGAGGCGCGGGAGCTACTAGTGGAGTTCGGGCTGAAGCCAGGCCTGAACCTGAGCGTGGCACGGGCGTCGGCGAGTTTGCTCGGCGGCGGGATTAAGATGAAACCGTTTCAGGTCGCGTTGACCAAGCCTCGGGTTAACGCGGCGGCGGATGTTACGGGCGTTCAACTCGCCGAGCTGGCCCGGCTCATGCCTTGGGCGGTGGCGGCGGCGGAGGGCAAGTTGCGGGGGCGAATTGAGATCGGCTGGGACGAGCAAAAGGGGCTTCGCGTGCGCGACGGCGGGTTGGACATCGTGCGCAGCGATGCGGCGGAATTCCGCCTTGCGCCCTCACCGGGTTTGTTGACAGGGAACATGCCGGAAGTGTTTCGCTGGTTGCCGAGGGCCGGGGCGTGGGCAAGGGGCATCGGGTTTAGGAACCCCGCCTACGCGCCCTTACGCGAGATCGAGCTCGGGCGGGAAGGGCTGAAAATCGAGGCGTTGCAGGTGACGTTTTGGCCGGACGGGCCGGGTGGCGCGCGCACCGCGACGATTCATGTGGTGGGGCGGCCGACCTCGAAAAAATTGGTCAAGGAATTGGTCATTGACCTGAATTTTCACGGGCCGTGGAGCGAGTTCATGGCGTTCGGCTTAAACCAAGAGGCGAAGTATGGTTTTCGGATGCAATAAGGCATCGGCGGCGGAAGGCGTGTGTGATGGTAGGAAACTTTGGTTGCCGGATGGGGTCGGATGGCATTGAACCTTCCCCATGCGCCTCCCGCTGCTTTCAATCGGAGCCCTTTTAACCGCTGTCCTCGCGGGCGGCTGCATCCATATTTCGATGGACCCGATACAGGTCCACGCCGTGGTGGATGTGAACGTGAAGATGGAGCAGGCCGTCACCAATCTATTGAGCGACATCTACGGCGACTCCAAGACGGTGAATACAAGTCAACTTTCTAACCCTTAATTTTACCATGAACTCCCTTCGCACTGTTTCCGTGATTTTTGCCGCCGTCGGGTTGACCGTAGCGGTTGCCCAAGCGGATGAGGCTTCGGCCAAAGCGGGTATGCGACAGCGCCTCGGCGCAGTCGATGCACTCAAGTCGGCCGGCAAAGTCGGCGAGGCCAACACCGGGTTGCTCGCGGTGCGCGATGGCGGTGGCGACGCCCAAGGCGTGGTGGATGCGGAAAACGCCGACCGCGCCGTGCTCTTTGCCGAGACGGCGCGTAAAACCGGCGGCACGGCGGACGCGGTGGGTAAAGCCTTCGCCCGCCAACTTGCCTCCGCCAGCCAGCCAGGCGTCTGGCTTCAGCGCGAGGATGGCGGCTGGTATAAGAAGTAAGTGGCAAGCGCAGGCCTGAGCGGGCTGGTCTCGGTTTAGGCAATCAGCCAGGTCGTCCCCAGATTCCGTCGCCCGGTTACAGAGTGCAGGTAAAGATACATTTCGGCTGCGGATGCCGTTTTATTGTCCAAATCCGGCGACCAACGGGCCAGCGGGGCGGGCACACGAGCGTATAGGCCTTCGTTGATGCATTCGAGTGCGTCGAGATTGGCCAGCGTGGCGGCATTTACGGCCCAGAGTTCGCCGGTGACGTTTTCCGTGTTTTCGGCCTCGACTACGAGGCCGGGATAGTCGCCGAGCGAGTAAAGGGAGTAACCGGGGCGAAGCGCGGCCGCACCGAGGTAAGTTTGCCCGACGAGGAAAGCGTGGTTGGAACCGCCGCGCTTCAGGGTGCCGTAAACAAACACGAGGTGAGTCTGGTCAGCGGCGGGGTGCATGGCTCAGGGCGCGTCCACGTTGGGCGCTATGGGCGGTGGGGGAGGCGGAGGGGGCGGGGCGACCTCGATAACCAGAGCGGTGAGGTTGTCGCGGCCAGAGTTTTCGAGGGCGTCGTCGATCACGCGGAAGGCCGCGGGTTGGTGTACGTGGTCGGGGCGCGGAGTGCGGATGAGTTCCTCCAGATTATGGTCCCAGAGGCCGTCGATCACACCATCGGAGCAAAGGAGAAAACGGTCGCCGGGACGATGGGCCAAGGCGCCAACTTGGGGCTCGATGATCTGGTTGCCCGCTCCGAGGGCTTGCTGTAGGGCGTTGCGGCCGGGGTGGGCGCGTGACTCGCGTTCGTTGATCTGGCCTTGGCGGCGCAACCAGCCGACGTAGCTGTGGTCGTGACTGAGTTGCTGGATGCCGCCTTCGCGCGGCAGGTAGTAGAGCCGGCTGTCGCCGATGTGCCCGAAATAGAGCCAGTCGGGGGTTAGCCAAGCCAACGTCAGTGTGGCGCCCATGCCGGAGCACTCCGCGTAGCTGCGGCCGAGGCGCAGGAGTTCGTCGTGAATCGCGGCGTAGAGTTCCTGTAGCACGTCGGTGAAGCCGGCGGTCATGCCCGATGCGGAGAGGCGATAGGCGCGAGGCAGGAGGCGGGTGATTTTATCGATGGCGATGCGGCTGGCGAATTCGCCGGAGCGGGCGCCGCCCATGCCGTCGCTCACGGCGAAAACGTAGTCGCCGGCGTCGAGGCCCGCCTCTCCGGTTTTGCCGAGGTAACGGACTTCATGGCCGTCGAACGCGAGCGCGAGAAAGGTGTCCTCGTTGTTGGCGCGGACTTTTCCTCGGTGGGTCAGGCCAGACCAGTGAAGGACGGCGGGAGCGGGGTCGGACATGGTTAAACGGGCAAAGGGGAATGCAGGGGGTGAACGCGGCGGAAAAGCAGAAAATGCGGGACCGGCCTTAGTCGCCGCGTGGTCCGTCGGGGGTTGGCAGGTCTAGTGCAGGTCCGGGCGGGGCAGCCGGATCAAGGATTGTGGCGAATTCGAAATCGATCACGCAGAAGCACCCGGCCTGAGTCGAGTAGGTGATGTTGCGCAAGTAGGGGTCCTCGTGGCGCACAGAGAAGTTTGCCTCTAAATCCGCGAAAATCTCGCTCACTCGGGTGTCTTTGATATGCTCGACGCGTTGGCCGCAGTTGGTGGTAACCAAGCGAAGTTCGTCGACGTAGCTTTCGAGCACGCGAGGCACGTAATCGCATTTCCGGCCGGCCAGGTAGGTGAGCACCCGGATCTCGTTCTGAAACCGTTCCCGGGCTTGATGGCCGCGAAAGGTTTTGTGCACCCGGCCGTCAAAGCCGATGCGCACCAAGGCCCGTCTCGTATCTTTCATTTCCTGCATGGTCGAAGATGGTCAGTTTTGGTCATCAACTGTCTGCTGCAAGCAATCGCCTCAGAGTTTAGTGGATGATTTTGATCAAGGTTAATTCAAGCTACTGTATTTATGCGGCTTTATTGCTGATAAAGATTGGTGGCCTAGCTACCGCAGCAATTTTTTTCATTGCTGGCATGCTGAGTGCTAAAATGCTGCCTAAGGGTTTGGCCTATAGTTTTACCCGCGCGTCTGCGGTGTGGAATTCGGCCTTAAATCCACTTTCTCCTAACCTCCACATCCATGGCTAAATACAAACTCGAATACATCTGGCTCGACGGTTACAAGCCGGTTGCAAATCTGCGCGGCAAGACCCAGATCAAGGAATTCGCCAGCTTCCCTAAGCTCGAAGAGCTTCCGCTCTGGGGCTTCGATGGTAGCTCCACTCAGCAGGCTCCTGGCGGCAGCTCGGACTGCGTTTTGAAGCCCGTTGCCGTGTATCCTGACAGCACCCGCAAGAACGGTGTCTTGGTCATGTGCGAAGTGTACAACGCCAACGGAACTCCTCACGTTTCCAACTCCCGCGCCACCATCCTTGACGACCCGGACACCTGGTTCGGCTTCGAGCAGGAGTATTTCCTTTATCAGGATCGCCGTCCGCTCGGTTTCCCCGAGGGTGGTTATCCCGCTCCCCAAGGTCCTTACTACACCGGTGTTGGCTTCAAGAATGTCGGCGACGTCGCCCGCCAGATCGTCGAAGAGCATCTCGACCTCTGTCTTGATGCCGGCATCAACCACGAAGGCATCAACGCCGAAGTGGCCTCCGGTCAGTGGGAGTTCCAGATTTTCGGCAAAGGCTCCAAGAAGGCCGCTGACGACGTCTGGATGGCTCGTTACCTCTTGATCCGTCTTTGCGAGAAGTACGGCATCGACGTCGAGTTCCACTGCAAGCCGATCCTCGGCGCTTACAACTCTCCCCTCGATTGGAACGGCTCCGGCATGCACTCCAACTTCTCGACCAAGTACATGCGCGAAGTTGGCGGTAAGGAATATTTCGAGTCCCTCATGGCCGCTTTCTCGAAGTACACCTCCGAGCACGTCGCCGTTTACGGTCCGGACAATCACCTCCGTCTCACCGGTCTGCACGAGACCCAGTCGATCGACAAGTTCTCCTACGGTATCGCCGACCGTGGCGCGTCCATCCGCGTGCCGCACAGCTTCGCCAACAACGGCTACAAGGGCTACCTTGAGGACCGTCGTCCGAACTCCGCCGCGAATCCCTACGAGGTTGCTTCCCGCATCCTCAAGACGATCGCGACCGTTCCGACCAAGTAAGCTTCTTACGGGAGCACACGCTCACGAATCCCAAAGCCGTCACCCTCGCGGGTGGCGGCTTTTTCGTTTCTTGGATTCGCGGGGGTGGGGTGAAAATGTCGGTTAGGTCGTATCTCGGGCCTTGACCGCTACGCGGCGAACCGCAGGTTTCACGTTCCTTCTTTTGCCTGATGGTGTAATGGCAGCACAGGTGACTTTGACTCACCTAGTCATGGTTCGAATCCATGTCGGGCAGCCAGTTTGGATGATCAATCGCGAGTCGTTTACGGATAGAGGCCGCGGGCGATTTTGGCGTCGGCCACACGTTGGATGCCGAGGGTCTGGGCGGCGAGGCGGCGGGAGAATTTGTATTTGTCCCGCTGGCGTTCGACGGCGGTGCGAGCCTGCTCCAGTTGGCGGAAGAGTTTTTCCATCACTTCGTCGCGGGTCCAATAGTAGTTTTGCAGGTTCTGGATCCACTCGAAGTAGGAGACAATCACTCCGCCGGCGTTGCAGAGCACGTCGGGGATGATTTCGAGATCGGGGCGTTGTTCTTCGAGGAATTTATCGGCGGCGAAGGTGGTGGGGCCGTTGGCGGCCTCGGCCAGCAGGCGGCAGCGCAGGCGGGGGGCGATTTCCGGGGTGATCACGCGTTCGAGCGCGGCGGGCACAAGCACGGTGCATTCGAGGGTGAGCAATTCCTCGTTGGTGATGGCGGAGCCGCCATCAAAGGCGGCGAGGTCCCGGGTGCTGGCCACGCAGGCGAGGGCCTTGGCGACGTCGATGCCGGCCGGGTTGTAGTAGCCGCCGGTGTAGTCGGAAATGGCGACGATGCGGGCCCCGCGCCGGGCTAGGGCGAGCGCGGCTTCGCCTCCGACGTTGCCAAAGCCCTGGATGGCCACGGTGGCTTCGGCGATGGGGATGCGCATATCTTCCAGATAACGGGAAATCAGATACGCCACTCCCGCGCCGGTGGCTTCGCGGCGGCCTTGCGAGCCTCCGAGCGCGAGGGGTTTTCCGGTGATGATGGAGGGGGTGAGGTGGCCCATGTGGTTGGAGTAGGTGTCCACCATCCAGCCCATCATTTTCTCGTTGGTGCCGACGTCGGGGGCAGGCACGTCCACCTGGGGGCCGATGAAGGGAATCAGCTCCTGCATGTAGCGGCGGCAGAGGCGTTCGAGTTCGGCGGCGGTGAGGCGGGCCGGATCGACAATGACGCCGCCCTTGGCTCCGCCGTAGGGCAGGCCGACGAGGGCGGTTTTCCAGCTCATCCACATGGCGAGGGCGGCGACTTCGCCGATGGTCACATCGGGGTGGAAACGGATGCCGCCTTTGGCCGGACCGGTGGAGAGATTGTGCTGTACGCGGTAGCCTTCAAAAACGGAGACGGTGCCGTCGTCTCGGTGGATGGGCAGGGAAACCACGATGGCGCGGCGCGGGTGTTTTACGCGGTCGCGGATCGTTTCGGGCAGGTTTATGGCATCGGCCGCGCGGTCGAACTGTTTGCAGGCCATAAGGTAGGTTTCGCAGGAGTAAATCGGGGTGCTGGGAAGTTTGGACATGGGGTGGGGGTGCTTCCGTCCGGCGGAGCGGACTTGCTGAGCTTATCGACACAAAAAGTGCGGAGGAGGAGCGGGCTGGGGGGAAATCCCGGTTCGACTTGGGTGCTTGCCCCGGTCTTTGCTGGGATACGAGCCGATGAAATTTACCGTATCCAAACGTTTTTCCTTCGAGGCGGCGCACTCGCTGCCCCACCTTCCGATTGGGCACAAGTGTCGCAATATCCACGGGCATTCCTATGTGGTGGAGGTGTTTTGCAGCGGGCCGCTGGATGCGCGGGGCTTCGTGGTGGATTTCGCGGAAATTTCCGACGCGATGCGACCGATCGTGGACCAGTTGGATCATCAAAATCTGAACGATGTGCTGCCGCTTTATTCGACGGCGGAAAATCTCGGGGCGTGGATCGTGGAGCGGCTCGCCCCAAGTTTGCCCACGCTTTCGCATGTGCATGTGCACGAGACGGCGCGGACCTGCGCGCGGGTGGAGCGTTGAGCGCGGCGCGCGGCTGCGATCACGCCTGGGTGAGGCGGCAGGAATGGGCGGAGAAGCCAGCGCCGAAGGCGACCAGCCAGCAGTCAGCGGCGGAATCGGGCGGGCCTTCAGCGAGGGCGTCGGCGAGGGCAAACAGCACCGACGGGCTGCTCATGTTGCCATAGTCGCGGAGGACGCGTCGGCTGGAGTTTAGCCGGTGGCCGGGCAGGGCGGCTTCGAGGGCGTCGAGCACGTCGCGTCCGCCGGGGTGGGCGAGGATGCGGGCGGGGGTGCCGCGCGCGGCGGTCTCGGTGGCGAGGAGTCGCGCCACGGTGGCGGCGGCGAGGGCGGGCACGGCGGCGGTGAGGCGGTTGCGCAGTTTGCCGTCGCGTTGCTCGAAGCGGATTTGATCGCGCGCGGCGGGGTCGTGATGGGTGTCGAAGCCACCGATCAGGAGGGGGGTGGCGGCGTGCGGGCCGATCTTGGGCGGGGTTGCGCGCCAGATGCTGGCGGCGGCACCGTCGCCGAAGAGGCAGGAGCTGATGAGAACACCTTGATCATCGTCGAGGTAGAAGGCGGCGGAGCAGATTTCGACCGCGATGCAGGCCACGGTGGCACCGGGGTGGGCGGCGAGCACGCCTTGGGCGGAGCGCAGGGTGGGAATGGCTGCGCCGCAGCCCAGGCCGACGAGGTCTTGCAAATAGGCATTCGGGCGGAGCCCAAGCTGTTCGGCGACGTAGCTGCTCACGCCGGGGCAAAGATAACCGGTGCAGGTGCAGACGATGAGCGCGTCGAGTTGATCGGCGTGCAGGCCGGCCTGGGCCAGGGCGGTAGCGAGGGCACGCCCGGCCAGCAAGGGGGCTTCGCGCCGGAAGATTTCGTTCAAGGTATCCGCCGAGGCGGTGAACACCTGGTCAATGGGAGCGGCGGCGAAATGGCGGGATGCGATGCCGCTGTCGCCGTTGAGGATGGATTGAAGGACTAGAACGGAACGGCGGGCGAGGAGCGGGCGGACGGGCGAGGCGGCAATCATTTGCCAGCATTCCTGCTGGGTGTAGCGAGCGGAGGGAACCGCAGTGGTGAGGGCCTGAAGATACATCAGTGGAGGAGCCGGTAGAGTCGGTTGAAGGGCAGCAGGCCCGCGTGGGCTAAAGTGGTTAGGGTGCGTTGACCGGCGGGGTGCAGGAGTGCGGGGTGGAGCAGGCGGGCGGTGGCTAGGCGGGTGCGGAAATGTCTACGCAGCCGGTGTTGGATGGTGGCGACGGTTGCGGGCCATTCGGCCGCGCCCCGGGTCCAAGCCAGCAGTGGATCGAGGGCGAGTGCGGCCGACTGAAAGGCCATGGCCATGCCGTTGCCGGTGAAGGGCGGAATGGGGGTCACGGAATCTCCAAGGCCAAGGCGCAGTCCGGCTGACGAGGTGGCAGGGCAGGCGCGGTTGGGCGGACGGCCAAAGTCCAGTCCGGCTATGGCGCAATGCGAGGCGGGCGCGATTTCGGCGGCGGCCAGTCGATTGGCGAGGGTGGTGAGGCCGGCACTGCGCAGATAAGCGGGCAGGATGGAGGCACGGTCCTCGGCCACGACGGTGCGCTGATGGAAAAGACCGGAAACGTTTATCCAGCCATTATCCAAGGCGCAGAGGCCGACGTAGGCGCGTGTGCCCAGATGCATTTCGAGGTCGGAGTTCAGGGGAATGCCACGGGCGTGGCATTTAAGGCCCAACCAAGGGGAATTCGCAGCGGGTCGCCGACCGTGGGCAAAGACGTGTCCGGGGGCATCCTCGGTTAAAGTGTGACGGGAGCGGGTCAGGAGCGTGCCGCCGGCGGCGAGAAAGGCGGTGGCGAGTCGCTGGTCAAGCCGGTGGCGGTCGATGGCCAGAGCGGGCGCGGGCAAAGTATGGCGACTGCGCAAGGTGGCGCGGTGATACCAGGCGACCTGGGTGTGCTGGCGGGCGTCGGCTAAAAAGGGCGCGAGTTCCAGACGTTGGATGGTGCGGGCGTCGAGTCCGGCGATGAATTCTCCGCAGACGCGGTGACGTGGATAATCCCCCGCTTCGTGCAGGGTCACGGGCACGGCAGCGCGGCGCAGGGCGAGTCCCAGCGAGAGTCCGGTCAGTCCGCCGCCGAGGATGACGACGGGTCGGGCATTTGCCCTGTCGTGGCTGGTGGCGGGTGGGGCTGTCATGGGCGGCGTAGGGCGACCATCCGGTAGGCACCGAACACGGTGGTCGTTATCCGCCACTGCCAGCGGTCGGGGTTGAGGTGCAAGGCGAGGGGGAGTTCGTCACCGCGAAAGCCGGCTTCGATGCTCACGCGTCCGTCGTGGCGGGTGACAGGGCTGGCTCCGCCAAGGGGCGCGGCGAACGCCCAGAGGAGGCGGGTACGGTGGTGGCGGAATGGTTCGTTAAAGAGGAGCACGCGGGCGTAGGGGGCAAGCCGGTCGCCCAAGGCGGCCAGCTCGGGCACGGTGAGATGATGCAGGATCAGGTTGCCGACGACGATGGGGTATTCACTCCATGCGGGGAAGGTGCGCAGATCGAAGGCTTGCCAGCGGGCGGAGGCGGGCCAGTCGGCGGGAGCGGGGAATTGGTCGAGCGCATCGGTGGGGAGCCCGGCGGTGTTTAAGCGCAGGGCGAGGCGTCCGTCACCCGACCCCAGTTCAAGCGCGCGTTCGCCGGTCCTGGCAAGGGGAGGGGCAGTGCGGATAAACCATGCGGTATTCCCCATGATTCGATTTATACGCATTAGATCGCGGCGACTGCGGCGGGCCTCGGGGGAGTCGGGGGGAAGCGAATCGAGCAACTCCGGGGTTAATATACGCTTCATGCAGGCAGGGTGCGGAAGGAAGGGGTTTGCGCAAACGACGGAGTCACCTTGGTGTGGCGAGGCCATGTTGCCGCGGCGGCATCCCACTCTCGGTTATGCTCAAACTCTTTATATTCGTGTTTTCGACCGTGCTGAGCGGCGCGCTGGGTTATGGCGCGGATGCGCTGGGGTGTGATTTTTTCTGGTCGTTTATCTGGAGTGGCGTGGGCGCGATGGCGGGCTGCTGGCTGGGGTGGTGGTTGCATCGCCGCTTTGGGGCTTGAGCGTATTATGGCCGTTTCAGCGACCGCGCCACAGATAGCGCTAAAGTTCCAGGAACTTTGACCGTTTTAACCTGTTACTAATAAAACCCTTTAACTATGGGCGATATCTTCCTAATTTTTATTAAGGTGGAAGTAGTCGCTCACGTCCAATCTACCGCCCGATCAACATGCAGGCCGATAACCTTACATTGCTCAAAGCGGCGGCGGCGCGGCTGGCTACGGCGAGTGCGTTGATCAATGCGCTGTACGAGGCGTTGAATGAACCGGAAATCGACCACGGACGGGTGGTAAAGCTGATGTCGATGGACGTGGCGATATGCACGCGCCTGTTACGACTGGCCAACACCGCGAGCTATAGTCGTGGCGTGACGGTAAACAGCATTGAAAAGGCCATTGTTTGGCTCGGGCTTTCCGAGGCGTATCGCATCACTTGCGCCACCATCACGGCCAAGCTGTGTGAGCAGGATTTGCCCTTGTATCGCATCTCGGCAGGCAGGCTTTTGTATAACTCGGTGGCGACGGCGGTGACGATGGAGTTGCTCGCCAAGGAGGCTAAGCTCGACGCCAACACAGGATACACGCTGGGTCTGCTCGCCAATCTGGGGCGTATCCTTTTGCAGCGTTTGTCCGATGCGCGCGGCCTGCCGGCTTGCGGTGCAGATCTGCCCCAGATCGCGGATGTTCTGGCCTGGGAGCGCGCGCAGCTGGGCTGGAACCAGGCGGAGGCCGGGGCGCTGATTTTACAGCACTGGGGGCTCAATCCGGTTTTTGCCGACGTCGTCGCTTGCCAATACGATCCCGCCTCGGCCTCGGCGGAGGCGACTCGGCGCTGGGGTGCTCTCCTGCAGGTTGCCAAGACATTGGTCGCGATGACGGACTACAGTCTAGGGGTCGAGAGCGATGCGTGCGTGGTGACCAATGCGATTTTCCAGGAGGCGGATCTGCCCAATTTCGACGGCATGATGTTTAGCGCCCGAATCGCTACGGTCACGCGTGCGTTGTGCGCCGAGACGGGTGTGCCCGATCCGTGGGGGGTAAGGTAGCGCGGATGGTTTTGCTTTGGTTTGGGCCGAAAAACTACAGCCACCCTCGACGGCGCAAATAAAGCATCAAGGCGGCGGTCGAGAGCAGGGTCAGGGCGGCGGCGGCGGGATAGGTCCACGGCTGAGCCAGCTCGGGCATGAGGTGAAAGTTCATACCGAACCAGCTTCCTATTATGAGCGGGGGCGTGGTGGCGGCGGTGATACCAGTGAGTACTTTGATGCCCTCGTTGGCCTCGTGGGAGGATTTGTTGAGGTAAACGCGGAAGCTGAGAATCAGTTGGTCGCCCCAGGCGGCGGCTTGGTGTTCGATGCGGGCGAAATCTTCCGCGAGGTCGCGCAGGTAAGGCAGGAGGATGGGCCGGAGAAAGCCGGGTTTGCCTTGCGCGAGTTCGGCGGCGACGGCGCGTTGCGGGCGGACGATCTGGCGCAGGGTGGCGAGATCCTTGCGCAGGGCGACGACTTGGGGAAACAGTTCTTTGGGCGAGGCGTGGCCGAGCACGGATTCTTCGATGCCTTCCAGATCCCGGCGCAGTTCGTCGAGCGCGGGTTTGTAGGCCTCAACCAGTTGGTCGAGTAGCGTGTGGGCGAAGCGGTCGGGACCGCGCACCGAAGGGGCGCCGTGGCCGGTGCGGGTGTAGCGTTCGAGCACCTGTTGCACGAGGCGCAGCGGTTGGCGGTGGAAAGTGATGAGGAAGTTTTTTCCCAGAATCAGATCGAGGTCGGTGGTCGAAAACTTGTCGGTCTTGGAATAATCCACCGCGTGCATCACGAGGTGCAGGTAATCGTCGAAGGCGTCGAGTTTGGGGAAGTGCGAATGGGTGGCGCAGTCTTCGATAACTACCGGGTGGATGGCGAAAAGCGTTTCGAGAATGGCGGTGGTCTCCTCGTTGCTTGGTGCGCTAAGATCGACCCATAGCATCACGCCGGGTTCGGTGCGCAGGGTCGCGAGCGTTTCCGGCGGCGGGTTCTGCGCCGAGAAACGGTGGTCGCGATAAACCAAGGTGGTGATCATGGCGGGTGTGCGAGGACGCGCTCAGATCAATCCCCGGCGTTTGCACCAGCGGTAAACTAGGTAGGTAAGGGCGAGGGTGATAGCGCCGACCAACGGGTAAGACCATCGACCGTCGAGCTCAGGCATGTGGGCGAAATTCATACCATACCAAGTGGAAACCAACGTAGCGGGCAGGCTTATGGCGGTCAGGGCGGTGAGCACTTTGATGCCTTCGTTGGCCTCGAAGTCGGAACGGCTGAGGTGCAGATCGAATGAGATGAGGAGTTGGTCGGCGTGGGTGGTGGCGGTCTCCTCGATGCGCACTAGGTTGTCGCGCAGGTCGCGGAAGTAGGGCAACATCACCGGGCGGATGAGTTTGGATTCGCCGTGGGCGAGGCGGGCGGCGACTTCGCGTTGGGGGCGGACGGCGGCGCGAAGGGTGTTGAGCTCGGTGCGCACGCCGAGCAGGCGCACGGTGAGGTCGTGGGCGTCGCCGGAGAGCACGTCGGCCTCAATTTCTTCAAGCTCGGTGCGGAATTCGTCGGTGACGGGTTTGTAGTTGTCCACCAAGGCATCGAGCACGAGGTGAGCGAGCCGGTCGGGGCCGCGGGCGACGATGCCGGTGGCCTTGGCGCAACGATCCAGCACAGAGGCGACGGATTTAAGGGGCGTGGGGTGAAAAGTGACGAGAAATTCGCGGCCGAGGAAGAGATTGAGCTCGGTGGTGGTGAATTTGTCGGTGCGGTTGAAATCCACCGCGTGCATGACGAGGAAGAGGTAGTCCTCGTAGTCTTCGACTTTGGGCAGGGACGAGGGGGCGACGCAGTCCTCGATGGCGAGGGGGTGAAACTGGAAAACGCCTTCGAGGATGGCTTTGGTTTCCTCGGGAGTGGGGTTGAAGAGGTTTACCCAGAGGATGAGGCCTTTGTCGCCGCGCACGAGTCGCAGGGCTTCGAGTTCGAGGTCGCGGCCGACGACTTTTCCTTCGCTGAAGATAAAAGATTGAATCATGCGGCGGGCGAGCTGGGCGCTTGGCTGGTTGCGGAGTCGGCGCAGACGGCGCGGGTCGATCGAAGGTTCGACCGGCCTTATGCGGCCGGAGCGGTGAGCTTATCCTCGGCGGCAAGAAGGACGAAGGCGAAATGCTCCGGAGTCGTAGCAGACAACAGGGCTTCGCGGTTAGCGGGGTCTTTGAAGATTTTGCAGAGGACGGATACCACCTGGAGGTAGCCCATTGGATTGTTCTTGGGCGTGCCAAGTACGAAGAGCAGTCGAACGAGCTGCTGATCTTTTTCGAAATTAACTCCGACAGAACTGCGGCCGATGGCGAGGACGAGGTCGCTGACGTGCTCGGTGCGGGCGTGGGGCAGGGCGATCTCGTTGCCGAGGCAGGTGGTGTCGAGCCGGTCGCGGGCGAGGAGTTCGTTGTAGAACCCGGTGTAGTTGAGGACCAAGGGGTGGCCGTCGAGCTGGCGTGCGACCTCGTTGAGCGCGGCGGTGCGCTTGGTGGATTGCACCGCGAGTGCGATGCGGGAGGGATCGAGGATATTACGGAGTAGGCCGGCCATACGAGCGAGGGTCTAGGTCGTCGTGAAGGTTACGCGAAGCAGGGAGTGGAAACCGTCCGCCGCGACCGGGCGTTGGCAAGCGTGGACTGCGGCCGGAGCGGAATTTTCACCGGAGGAGGCGCAGAGGAGGGGACGGGAACCGGTTTAACGGGTGATCGCGGTCACGTAATCCATGAAGGGGCGTACGCTGGGGGGCGGGGTCACGAAGTTGCCGTAGAGAAGTTCGGGTAGAACGTAGGGCGTGGCGTAGTAATCCCAGTTGGAGCGGTCGTCGCGATCGATCCAGCCGGTCTTGATCGTGGCCCCGGCATAATAGCCCTGATTGCGGCCATAGACGAGGACGGGGGTGGTGAGGATGTCGCGGTTGAGCTTTTCGGCTTCGTAGGTGCGGGGACCGGCGATGGCGCGGGCGTCCACCCCGATGTTCATGCGGCCATCGAAGAGGCGGCGAACGGTGGGTTCGTCCATGAGCACGTAGATCGTCTCGGTGCGCTGTCCGCCGAGTTGGAGGCCGAGGCTGGCCTCGCCGGCGCGGAGGAGCACGGGGATGCTCCAAGAGCCATCGGCGTGGCGGGCGAGCACGGTGCCGTAGCCGTATTGGAGGCCGACGATGAGGCCGCCCTTGATTTGGTTAACAATAACGAGAGCGCGGGCTTGGCGGAGGATCTCGGCCGGTATGGCGAGCTGCGGGTCGGCTTGGAATTCGCGAAGGATGGCTTCGCAGGTTTCGATGCGGACAGTCTGTTTATTGGAAGCGGGTTCGGCGGCGCGAGCCAGAGGCGCGGCACAGAGTGCAAGGAAGGCGAAGAGCGGGCGGAGGAGCTTCATGATGTTTAGGGAAAAGGGAGCGGGAGTGGATTGAAGTGAGACGTTAATTTAATCGAGATCGCGGGCGGCGAGATCGTCTTCGTCCCAACCAAAGTAGTGTCCGAGTTCGTGGAGGTAGGTGACGGCGACTTCGTCCACGAAGGCGTCTCGATCTTGTTCCACGAAGGCCCAGATGTTGTCGAGGTAGAGACTGATTTGAGGCGGCATGGGTTGATCCTGGGCGGCTTCCTCGCCGTGGGCGGAGCCGTCGAAAAGGCCGAGAATATCGTCAGGGTAGCCTTCCTCCAGAATGTGCGCGGGGGGCCGGGCTTCGTAGTGGACGGGGATTTTATTGGCGAACTCGCGCACGGGCGCGGGCAGGCGGCGTCGGGTTTTTTCCACCTCGCGGGTGGCGGCGTCGATGCGTTGGGCGAGAGTCATTTTTCCGAAGTTGGGGAGCTGCCGAGCAAAAGGCGAGGCGGCGAACACGATCAATTCAGGAAAACGCGTGTAACCGAGTCGGGGGCGTGGCGTCTTGGGTTTCATGCAACCCGTGGCGCCCGGGTTTGCCTCCCCCCCTGTAACCCGAAACCCTGATCGTAAACCGTTAAGAAAATCATCCATGAAAACCAAAGTATCCGCCTTGATGTTGAGTGCTCTTTTGGCCGCCGGCGCAGTGCTGACGACCTCCGTCCAAGCCCAGCCTGCTCCCGATGGAGAAACCGGCCCCGGCGGCAAGTCGCCCGCCAAGGAGCGCGGCGAACGTCCCAAGCAACCCGAACCCGGTGAACGCCTCGAAAAAATGCGCGAGCATCTCGGGCTGACCGACGACCAAGTCGCGAAGTTGAAGCCGATTTTCGCCGCTGAGGTAGAGGAGATGAAAGCCAAGCGAAAGGAGCTAGGCAAGGACGCCACCCGCGAGGAACGCCGTGCTGCCATGGAGGCGACACGCGAGAAGTATAAAACGCAGGTTGATGCAGTGCTGACCGCCGAGCAAAAGGCCAAAGTGGCCAAGATGCGCGAGCGCCGCCCCGGTGGTCCTGACGCACCTGAAGGCAAAGAACACGCGAAGAAAGACCAAGTATAAGTTAACGATTTTTGGCCGTTAGAACGAGCCCCGGTGCGTCAGGCGCCGGGGCTTTTTCGTGGACGCAGCTGCGGCGCTGCGCAGGCATGGGAGGGTGATTTTGCCCGACTATTGGTCTTTATTGAGTTTGGTGCTGCCGGTCTTCGCCGTGATTGCGGCGGGGGCGGGGGCGCGACGCGCGGGCTGGCTGAGGCCGGAGGCGGACGAGAGTTTGCTTAAGCTGGTGGTGAATTTTCTCTATCCGTGTCTGATTTTTCAGCACGTGCTGGGAAATGACGCGCTGCGCACGCCGGGCAATCTGCTGGCCGCGCCGTTGCTGGCGTTTGTGATGATGGCGGGTGGGATCTTGCTGGCCTACGTGGTGGCCAAGTGGGCGGGCATGGAACGCGGGGCGGGGCTGCGCACGTTTGCGTTCAGCGTGGGCATTTTTAACTACGGCTACATGGCGATTCCGCTGGTGGCGGAATTATTTGGCCGCGAGATGCCTGGCGTGCTCGGCGTGTTGTTTGTTTATAATGTGGGCTGCGAGGCGGCGATCTGGACGGTGGGTATTTTGATGTTGTCGGGGGTGTCGCTGCGGGATGGCTGGCGTCGGGTCTTGAATCCGCCGGTCTATGCTTTGGTTGCGGCGGTGACTTTGAATCTTACGGGGCTGGCAGATTGGCTGCCGGGGGTGGCGCGGCAGGCGATCCAGATGGCGGCGGCGTGCGCAGTGCCGCTGGGTTTGTTGCTGATCGGGGCGACGCTGGTGGAGTTTTTCAATGCGCCCCGCACTCTGGTAGATCGCAAAGTGACGCCGCTGGCCTGCATGTTGCGCTTGGGGGTGATCCCGCTGGGCATGCTGGGCTTGGCGGCCTTGCTGCCCTTGCCGGCGGAGTTGCGGGCGGTGGTGATCGTGCAGGCGGCGATGCCGGCGGGGATTTTGCCCATCGTGATCGCGCGGCATCACGGCGGACGTCCGTTGACGGCGGTGCAGGTGGTGTTGGGCACCACGGCGGTGGGGCTGTTTATCGTGCCCCTGTGGCTAAAGCTCGGGCTGGGGTGGCTGCGCTGAGGGCTATTCGATCTTGGTCGAAGCCGGGGTGCCCACGGTCTTTTCGGCGGCCAGTTTGCGGTCGGCTTCGGAGCTGAGGTCGTCTAGGAGGCGGGCGGAGACGCGGGCGATGCCGAGGCGGGCCAGGCTGCTGGCGGGGTAGATGTCTTGTGCCGAGAGCCATTGGGTGAGGGCGGCGGCGTGGCGGCCGCCTTCCTCGTGGCGTTTGGCGGCGTCGATTTTGCCCACGAAGCTGGCGACGCGGGGGGCGAGTTCGCCGCGGCGTTGGTTTACGGCGACGTCGTTGGGGGTGAGTTGCACGGCGTTTTCCAGGGATTCCCAGGCGGCGAAGGCGTTGTTTTGGGCGACGAGTTCCTGGGCCTGGGCGAGGAAGATTTCCACGCGGGAGAGTTTCTCGATGACGGATTTGAGCACGGGGCTGCGGGTGGCGTCGGAGAGGAGGGCGATGGCGAGTTCGCTGCGTTGGTCGTAGATGTGGCGGAGGTCGCCGCGTTTCATGGCTTCGTCGAAGAGCTGGGCAGCCTGAGAGCCGAGGTCCACCTGGTTGGCCATGTTTTCGGTGTAGGTTTTGATCGAGGGGTTGAGGGGCCAGAGGGTGGCGGCGCGTTGCACGCCTTCCTGGGCGCGGATGAAGTCACCGGAGGCGGCGGCCTGTTGGGCGGCGTAGAGGGCGAGCGTGCTCATGCGCTGGGCGGCGCGGAGGGCGGAGGTGACCTCGCTGGTGCGGAAGTCTTTCGCGCCGAGGCCGATCTCGGCCACGAGTTTGTCCACCGCGTCGTAGTCTTTCAGGTCGGCGAGTTTGCGGGCGGTCTGGATCTGTTGGCTGAGGCGGAGGAGGGTTTGTTTTTTCTCGCGTTCGAACTGGGCGACGGCGGGCAGGTATTCGCCAAGGAAGAAGGTTTCCTGGAGGCGTTCGAGGGCGCCGACGAGCTGGCCTTCGTCGTAGTTGGCGCGGACGGCCTGCATGGCGGCCTCGGTATCGTTGATGGCTTCGCGGGAGAGGAATTCCAGGGTTTCGACAGTGACGGCGAGGTCGCTGGAGGGGAGGAAGGATTGGAGTTCTTTTTTACCGACTTCGAGTTGCTGGGCACTGCCTTTGAAAATGTAACGGTAGAAGCTGGCGGCGATGAGGCAGTGTTGGAAGCGGCGTTGGAGGAAAAGGTTTACCAGGGCAGTCTGGAACTGGAGTTTGGCCTGCACACCGGAGAGCATGGCACCAGCTTCGGCGGCTTTGATTTTGGCCTCGGTTTCTGAGAGGTCGCGGGCGCGGAAAAACTGAGCGACGGGGCCTTGGGTGGGGCCGCCGCCGATGACCCCGGGTTGGACGGCGCGGGTGTTTTGTGGATTGGTGCCGCCGGTGCTTACGGTGGGGTTGGTCGCAGCGGAGTTGCTGCCGGAGGCGGGTGGGGTGCCTCCGGTCGTGCTGGTGGCGGTCTGGTTTTGGTTAAGGGCGTTGGTGGCGAGGGTGGTGGCGTTGGTGACGCCTTCGCGGGCCATGGTATCGCCGGCGTAGGTGACGGCGGATTGTTGCTGGCGGCGGATGCGGTCGAGCTCGCCTTGGGTGACGGAAATGGCGGTGCGTTCGTCGCGGATACGCCAGGCGTTGAAGACCTGGTTGGCGACGGCGAGGCTGGCGCCGCCGTCGGCGTCGTATTCGGCGGCGCGGTAGAGGAGTTGCCAGGCTTTCTTGGTGTTGTCGGCGGCGGCTTCGCCACCGCGGGTGGAGAGTAGGTTGAAGACTTCGTTTACGATGGCGCGGTAGACGTCGTTGTCGATGGACTCGGGCTGGGCGAGGTAGCGTTCGAAGCGGGCGCGGAAGGCGCGCATCTGGCCGATGTTGTAGGTGTGGCCTTTGTAGCTGAGGGTACCGTCCTCGGGGTTGATGGCGTCGGAGTCGGTGTTGAAGGCCTTGTCGATGATTTGCAGCAGGGTGTTGCTTTCGAGGTTGGCGGTGCCGAGGGCGTTGAAGGCGGATTCGGCGGCGGATTTCGGCGGGGTGGCGGCTGCGGGAGCGGTTGGGAGGGCGGGAGTTTTTGGGGTGGCGGGGGTTTGGGCGAAGAGGGGCGCAGCGGCGAGCAGAGCGGCGGCGTAGAGAAAGGTGCGAGGGGAGCGCATGGGGCGAGGAGAGGAGGGGCCGGGCTTAGAGTTTATGGAGGGCAGTGACGTAGAGCAGGCCGCCGTTGCGCACGGTGAGTTCCAATTGGTAGCGCTGGGCGACCATGAGGTTGGCGTTGAGGGAATCGGCGATGAAGACGGAGAGACGCGAGCCGGAGTCGGGACCGAGGGGCCGGACGGCGAGCAGGCGGCCGGTGCCCTCTTTCCAGAGGAGCTGGGCGTCGATTTCGGCCTGGAGGGTGTAGTGGTTACCCTGGAGATTTTCCGGGGTGTTAAGGTAGGCTGAGACGGGAAAGGGTTCGCTGGTCTGACGGGCGCAGCCGGGGGCGAGGAGGGCGAGGGTGGCGAGGGCGAAGGTTAATCCGATCGAGGGGAAACTTGGGTTTCGCATGGGGTGGGACGAGGTTCGGGCGTTTTCTATTTGGGGCAACGGATAAAGCGGTGGAATCAGGGCCAGCGTTGCACGCGGCAGCCGTGAAAAACGAGGGCGGCTCCGAGCACGGCGTGGGCGCCGAGCACGGCGAGGGCGGAGGAGGTGCCGGCCAGCCAGCCGGGGTCGAGGAGGGCGACAGCGTCGTAAAAGCGGGAATCGCGCATGGCGGTCAGGTAGCCTGACCAGCCCCAGAAGGTGGCGATAAAGGGGCGGACGGACCAGACCAGGGCGGAGGGCAGGGCGAGGACCACGCCGGAAAGCGGGAGTTGAAAGCCGACCAGGTAAATGGAGAGGAGGGAGGCGCGCTCGGGGGTGGTGAGCAGGGCGGAGATGCCGAGGCAGACGATACTCATTGAGGCGCCGGCGGAGGAGAGAATGGCGATCTGGGGGAGCCAGGCGCCGGGAAAGGCGCAGAGGGTTTTGACGAAGATCGTCATCCACGCGCCTTGGGCAGCGCCGAGCAGGGCGACCCAGGTGAGTTTGGCGACGGCGTAGGCCGGGGAGCGGAGGCCGGCCATGCGTTCTTTTTCGAAAAGGGCGCGTTCGGAGGCGATTTCGCGGGCACCGTTGTTGCTGCCCATCAGGCAGAGCAGGATGACTTGGAAGAGGATGAGGCCGGAGACGAGGGTGGCGGTGTCGGCCGCGTCTTTGCGGAAAGCGGCGCGGGCCTGGAGGGATTCTAGAATGCCGCCGGTGGGCTGGAGTTCGAGACCGCGGAGTTGGGGCAGGCCGCCGAGGGCGAAAATGACCACGAGGCAGGGGAAGCCGAAGGTGATGGCGGCGGTGAGACCGAGGGTGCCGCGATCGCGGGTGAAGAGCCGCCAGCGGCGCGCCAGCAGGGTGAAAATTTGGGAGCACAGGCTCGGCACGGGGATCGGCCCGGGGGCGGGGGAGGCGGGGGCCGGAACAAGCGGGCTGACGGGGGGACGCAGGGCCAGCCATTCGGCGGCGGAGCGCTCGGCCAGGCGGTCGTAAAGGGTAAGGGCGTCGGCGATGCCAAAGTGGGCGAGGAGGGCGGGGTGCGAACCTTGGAAAACGACCGCGCCCTCGTAAACCACGGTGACGACGTCGAACTGGTCGAGTTTGGCGAGGTTGTGGATAACGCAGAGGACGGTGCGGGATTGCTCGGCGACGAGGCGTCGGAGGACGGCGAGGATCTGGTCTTCGCTGCGGGGGTCGAGGCCGCTGGTGACTTCGTCGCAGAGGAGGCAGGCGGGCTCGGTGGCGAGTTCGAGGGCGAGGCCAAGGCGGCGGAGCTGGCCGCCGGAGAGTTTTTCCACAAGGGTGTCGGCGCGTTCCGCCAGGCCGACAAGGGTGAGCAGGGCGGGCAGGCGGGCGGAGTGGCTGACCGGGTCGGGGGTTTTCCGATACAAGTGCAGCGAGGTATCGAGCGCCTCGGCCACGGTGAGTTTGCCGTGGGCGATACTGAACTGGGGGGCAAAGGCGACTTCGCGAAGCAGGGTCTGGCGGTCGGTGACGGCGGCGCCGCGTAGCAGGATCTGGCCGCGGGTGGGCAGGATCCCGAGTATTCCTTTGAGGAGGGTGGTTTTGCCGCAGCCGGAGGGGCCGATCAGGGCGTGGAGGCGGGCGGGTGCGAAGTCGGCGTCGGCGGCGCGAACCAGCGGGGCGGCACCGGGGCGGGGGAGGACGTCGAGCGAGCGGCAGGCGAGCATCGCCGGGGAGGAAAACGGAGGCGGAGCAAGGAGGCGAGACATTGCCTCGTTGCGTTTCGGCGGAGTGGAAGGGCCGCGGCGATTACGAGCTTCGGACGCTTTTACTCAGGCAGCCGATCGACTGCATGTCTAAGTCCGATAGGCGGTTCACAATGGGTTGCGTCAGGTTGCGAGGTCTGCCTGCGGTGCGTATCATTTTTCCAGCGGCGGCCCCACGCAGAGGCGACCTCTCGGTCGGGAAACGCGGTTTGATAGCGGCCTTGGCTGCGAAGGACTGGAGGCAGGTTGGCCCGAGGCGCTATGTGTGATAAATCATGAATTCAGATAAATCGCTCCATTCACGGGTTCGCCGCTCCATTATTTTCACTACAGACTTCCGACTCCTGGGTTGTTTTATTCGTCGAGCGCATCAATCCACGCACGGATTGCCTTACGGCCGTCGTCGTTTAGGCCGTGCCCGGCTCCTGGAATGGGTTTGAGCGTGAGATCGGCACCGACCAGCGCGATGCGTTCATTGAACCACTCGCGCCACCAGATCGACTCGCTGCGCGTGCCCCAGGCCACCAGCAAACGGCGGCCCTTTGCTCCCGGTATCGCCGCGCTGAGCGGTGCCGTCCCGCCTTCGTGCAGGACGAACTCGGTAAAAGCCTCCGCAAATCCCGGCCACTGCTGGTCGAAACCGTAGCCTATATAATGCGCTCCACTGCTGGTGCCCGCCGCGATGCTCCGCAGCGGATCGAGGTTGGGCAACAGCGCATGGATGCGCGCCAGCATCGTACGGTGATAGGTCCAGTGCTCATCAACGCGCAGCTCTTCGGCTGCGATTCGCGGCAGCCGCCCTTCGGGATAGGGCAGCGCAACGACCACATAGCGGTCAAAGTCCACGACGCCGTTTGCACCACGCGTTAGATGCGAGCCGACGCCGCCGCCAAACCATACCAGTAACGGCACTGGTTTTGCGGGATCGTAGGTTTTCGGAATGCTGATTTCACACGCAGTGGGCAAACCGCCGTGCATCGGCCCGAGTTCAGGAAACGCGAGTGTGAGCACCTTGCCCGGCTCAGGCCGGGGCGAATCATTTTTTGGGGTAGCCGACACCGGCAACGTCGCAAGGGCCGCCGCGGAAGGCGATTCTTGCGGCAGCGCGGACAATCCGGTGGCCAGGTAACCACATAGTGCTGCAATAAAGGCTGTCTTGTTCATGGCTTCAGTTGACGAGCGAGAAACGCCCGAGCTTCGTCCTCCATTTGAGCGGTCGGTTGGTGGTAAACGCCCGGCCATGAACGCCACTCGACCGGCACGCCATTTCCCATCATGCGGGTCACAAAATCCACCGCTGTATCGTAGCGCGGAAAGGAAGAGCCCGGTTGGCTATTATCCAGCTCGCCCGAGGAAATATAAAAGCGCACCTGCTTCCATTCCGTGCGCGGACGCAGCCCTGGGAGTTCCGTGCGAGGCATGCCCCAATTGCCATTGAGCACCGAAACCGCCGCCACCCGGTCGGGGCGCCATGCCGCGAAAGTCGTGGCAAAACCTCCTCCACTGGTCTGCCCGTGAAGCAACAACCGACCGGCATCCAGTGGGGTTTGCTGTCCGATGCGTTCCAGGGCCTCAAGGAGCGCCGCGCCCGACCAGACTTGCGCGAAGCGGGCATGGGTAAACCGGTTGGTCACCCGCATCGGCGTGTCGCTGGCGTGAAATTGCGGCACCACGAGCACGAGGTCGTGCGCATCGGCAAACCGCGCCCATGCGCCGCGAGGGTCGAGATATTCGAGCGCGTCCTGGTTGTTGGTCGGCGCGATGATCAAAACACGCTTTGCCGAGATCGCGCCGCTCGCGGAGGCCGCCGGTAGGCGGTAAAACACGGGTAGCTGCGGGTTGTCTCCATTAGGCGTGGATACGACCACGACGCGGGTGTTTTGGGGCAGCGCCAGCCGAGCGGGATCGAAGCGCATATCCCGTAACAACCGGGTGCAAACCGTGCGCAGATCGTTGTCGTTCCATTTGTTGGTAAAACGCTGGGCGATCAGGCGCGACGCGGCATCGTTGCTCAGGTCGAGAGCGCGGCTCGCATAGGCGATCGCTTCCGGAAAGCGCCCGGCAAAGCGCGTCAGTTGCGCCAGTCGGAACGCCGCGTTGGCCTGGATCTCGGCCTGCTCAGCGGGCGAGGCAAACGACCCCGGCGGCAGCTCCAGTAACGCTCGATATAGCGGCTCCGCCTCGGCCTCTTTTTTGCCGTAGTGCAACCAAAGTGCTTGCTCGAAAAACGCCTGCGCATCGGCCAGTGAAAGTCGGGGCTGGGCGCGCATATACGCCAGTGCCTCGGTGGTGCGGCGTGCGTAGAACGCCGCCATCTCTGGTGCACTGAAGGCATAGTCAAATTGCCACTCACGCAGTTTGGCCCACCACGCGGGCATCGCGTATTTCAGGCTCCCATCGGGTTCCTTGCTCACTAGTTGCGCATCGGTTTTATCAAACTCGTTTACCAGCGGCTCGGGGTTCATTACCCAGCGGCCGTGATCCCGCAGGAAATCCTTCCGCCGCTCCCGGCCCAGCTCGCGGGTGAGCTCACGCCAGTGATGGACCTTGGCCCAATTATCGCGGCTTACTTCGCCAAGGCGGGCAGCAGCTGTGGTAAAAGCGGCGGCCACCTGGGTGCGCATCGCTTCGTAGTCGGCATCGGAAACGACTTCTCGCAGCGTATAGCCGTTGAGCAGGTGAAAAAAGTTGCCCGCCGCGGTATCGATGTTGAGGAGAAACGCATGGTCTTGGGCCCGCGCGCACCAATGTTCGAGTAAGGCGGGCATGTAATCGACGGCCGCACGCAGGTAGGCGCGCTGCTGCTCCGGCTGCAGCGGGTGCGTGATCGGCAGGGCTTCGCCTCTGTCGAGCGCGAAGAACATTTCACTGATCGGGCCACTGAGTGGCCAACACAGGGGCATTTCTTGAAGCCAACGAAGTTCGATTTTTGATGACGTATTTCCGTTGGCCGCAAGGGCGGCGCATGCTGCGGTCACCCGTTCTTGCGGCGTGAAGCGGTCGAGGAAGCGTAGGCTGATGCGATACTTGTCCGATTTTAGCAGCGGGTTGCCGTCTTTCTGCCACTCAAGCAGGAGCGGACGCGGTTCATTTTGATTGGAGTCGAAAACGAAGTTTTCAGAGGGATCGACCAAGCCGGCGGCCAGCTTTGCCATGCGGGCCAGCGCGGTGATGTGGCGTTCGATGAGTTTTCGCTCGGGCACGATAGTGGGATCGAGCGCAGTCAGTTCGTTTAGCAACCCCTGGCAGGCCTCGTGCAACTGCGCCGGTGCCATCTCGCCCTGTTGCGCGTAAAGTTGCCAATAGCGTGCGAGTAATCCGGGTGCGTCGCTGCGAGGTGGAGCAGCGAGGCGGACCAGTTCGGCTCTACCGTCGAGTGGCGCGCCGCGCAGATTTTCACCGGCCGAAAACGCACCGAGGTGTTCCCGTGCGCGTTCCAGTTCCAACCAACGGCGGGTGAGCGAAGCGGCCGGCAATCGTGAGATGCGCCATTCGCGCAGCCCATACTCGAGTAGGTCTGAGTAATTCTCGATCACATGCTGGCGGCCTTTCTCAAAACGTCTCCCCTGAAGACGCATGTTACCCGGTTCGGCGAGCGCGAGACGCAAGCGCGCCGCGTTGAGATCGAGCCCAGTCGCTCGGCCATAGTCGGACGTGAGCTTCTTGGTGTCGGCAAGCACCGGAGCAACATAGGCAGGAGCAGCCGTTGGAGGGTTTACAGGAGTGGTCCGCAGGTTACGGGCAAAGCGTGCGATTGGTTTGGCCCATTGTTGGGGGTCTGCCGCCAGATCGAGTGAGGCACCTTCCGCGCGTTCACCGGTCACCTGATCGTAGCGCAGCCATACCAAGCGCAGGCCGGTGCTCGTATGCTCAAGTCGGGCCGAAAGAGTGATTCGGCTGAATAACGAAGGGGCATGCTCCCAGCGGCTTCCGGTCGCGGTTTCAGTGCCGCTCATCCAGTCGTATTCTTGGCGCAGGCGGTTGAGTTCGTCCGGAAGTCGCAAGGCCAGGTCGGTGCGAGCCGCCAGTTGTGAGGCCAGTAATGCCGAGAGTGAGCGGGCGATTGGAGCGAGGTCAGCGCCGTCGATTGGTATTACGCCAACAAACGCAATCGCTCCGTCGGCTTCGGTGCGCGCGGAGCCAGACGAGAGGTTTTCAACTTGGCCTATTTCCAAAAACCGCCGCGTGGCCGCGGCTAGCTCAGGCATGCCCAGCGCCTCGTAGCAGCGAGCTTCCGCTTCGTAGGCCTGCCTGAAGCGGTCGTTGATGAGGTAGGCGCGGGTAAACTCCGTGATTGCTTCGATGTAGCGGCCGACGTCGTAGAGCCCGAGACCACGGTAAAAAGGCACCAGCGCCTCGGTCTCCACTTGCGGACGATATTCGACGAAGAGGTCTTTGGATGACGGCGAATCATCGAGCCAAGGCCGCGCCCAACGGTGGAGCAGGTTGACTTCGTTGGGCGATGGGGTGGCTTCACGTGGGCGCACGGCCAGCACTACGCCGTCGCGGGCGCGCACCAGCCGGGCTTCGACCGATGAGAGGGCGATCCAGTAATCCAGCCCGAGCAAACCAACGATCGGTGCGGTGGCGCGAAATCCGCGGGCTGCGTCGTTTTGTTCAACGACCAGTTCCTGAGTAAGGGAGCGATCCAGCACGGTGAAACGGGCTTCGCTCAACGCAGCGCGTAGGTGGGCGGCTAGTCCAAACAGTTCCGCATTGCCGACTCCATCGCCCGCTTCGATCACCGCCACACGAGGTGAATGGGCGTGCGGTTTCTTAGCCTCCGGTGCCGTGAGGAGCTTCATCGCTGCCGGTGCGAGCTGTCCGGGGGCGACCGTTTTCTCCGCGGTTACAGCGAGCGAACCCAGTGAGCGCCCGCTGGCGGCGTCGAGATAATCCACCACCCAACGCCCCATCGTCACCTGCCGGAAGTTCAGGTAGCGGTCCACGCTCAGTGGGGTAACTCCAAGCGCGGGCGTTGAGCGGGTTGCTAATTCTTGTTCGCTCCAGGCGCGGGCCAGTTCGGCCCGTTCGACCAGATCCACGTCGAGCGCGAGACGCGTTAGCTCGGCCGTAAGCACGGCCTGGTAGTCCGCCGCGACTGACGGGGCCTCGACGACAATCGCCACGCGTGGAGCGGCCAGGGCTACCGCGAGAAGGAGGGGAAACCCTAAAAAAAGACGCAGGAAACTCATGGGGCGGGGCGTCGGTAGGTGAAGGAAGTCTGACCGATGATCGGTTCGGATCGGAAAATCACCTCTTTGCCGATGCGCAAAATCAGGCGGCCTTTAAATTCGGGGGGCAGTCCGCTGATGGTGAACTCCTGAATAAATTGGCCCAAAATCGCACCGGAATGCATCGTGAAGGAGTCCTCAACATCTACGCCGCTGGCGTTGAACTTGATGGTAATAGCGCTGGGAAAGGGCGGGTAGTCTCCCTCGAAGGTAAAGCCGAGTTGGCGGTCGGGCGGTCCTTTCCAACCGAGGTCGGTTTGCTTGCGACCAGCGAGAAGAAAGCCCTGCGGGGTCTTCACGTAGGGCAGCGTAGCCATGAACTGAGCTTTCCCCTCCTGGGTGGCTACACGGATGATACCGGCCGGAGCGCGTGTGAATTCCTGACGTTGGCCAAAAAAGATCGTGGGCTTTGCGATGTCGATCAAGTCAGGCAGTCGATCTACGCTCACTACGGCACGACCGGTTTCGGGGATCAGCCCGCCGACGCCGCGTTCGATTTTGGTAAGATCGGCGGGTGACATGCCCTCGGTGTCCACGAGCGCGGCCAAGGCCCCCACATCCCGCGCAACCAGAGCCGTGTCGATGGCCGAAGCCAGCGCGGCGGGATCTGCCGGGACGGTCGCCTGCAAGCAGGACGCGCACAGCAGCCAGCCACCGGCTAGAAAACGCAATAAAGCGAACAGGGGGCGGGCGGTGGGGGCGAACGGGCGGAGGGGTTTCATCGCAGTAGCTATCTGATAGCGCATTAGCGGTTTACCAGCTGTGGCACGAGACGGTCGGCGAGTTTAAGCGCGCCGTTTTCGAGGGCGCGTTTGCCCGCGCTATGCTCCGCGATGTCCACGGCGACATCGCGCTGGCGGTCCACGGCGATGATTTTACCGGAAGCCTTAACGCTGATCTCGATACGCGAACGGCATGAAACCAGATTACCGCGACGGAGGCCGAACTCGCTAAAGGCCTCGCCGGTGATGGCAACTACGTCGGCGCGTGAGGAGGCCGCCTCGGGGGTGACCACATCAAAACCGATTTCGCGTAACAGCAGCATGAGCTCGGTCTGTGCCGCCGGATCGATGACCGGACGGCCCAGATGTTGTTCGGTGATCATAATGACCACGGGGGGCAGGGTTTTTCCGGACACTGCTTTTTTGAGGCGCTCGACACGCGCATCATGGCTTTCGACTCGGGCGGTCAGGGCTCCTGCCTGTTTGGATACGGTTGCGGCGATTTTTTCCGCGAGCTCAGCGGCGGGGCCATCGAGTTTATCGAGCGACGAAGTGGTTGCTAGTTCGCCAAAGACACGGCCGGTCTCCGTGCCGATCACCTTGGCGACAACGTAGCCCTTGCCGCCGGATTCAAAGACGCGGCCCGTTACCAGCACCTTGGCGCCGACTAACGCGCCGACTTTGGCTGCGGAGTCGGGGGTGACGTTGCCCGCTAGGCCCAGTTCTTGTTCGCCGAGCAGTTTGTCGACTTCCTGGCGCTCGACCAGAAACACGTCGGGTTGGGTGGAGAGATGGGCGTTAAGCAGGATGCCGATCTCGGCACCTTTCTTTTCGAGACTGCGTTCGCCAGCCTGGAAATCAAAGACGGCAATCGGGAGCGGTTCAGCAAAAACCAGTGCAGCGGAGGTAAGTGCGAGTGTGGAGAGGAGGATACGAGTGGAGATTTTCATGTGAATGAGAACGCAATCTGGGTTCAGGTTTGGGCGGGTTTGAGAACGTTAAGGAGCAGGAGGTGCAGGGTTTCCCTCGCACGAGGATCGGTGGAAAGTAGCGGGAGAATGGGGAGGGTGATCTTAATAAATTGGTGGAAGGGCGTAGTGTGGTGCACATAGACCCCGGGCATTAGTTGGGGTGTGGCCACTAACGCCACCAGGTGTCCGCTCGCGCGCGGATCGCGGGTGAGTCGATCCCAGTCCTCGGGCGTAAGTTCACCGATTAACAGCGTGTCGGAGACGAGTTGGCGCGGGGCATCGTTGCCCTCGTCCTCAAAATCCAACTTTTGAGCGTGTAGAAATTCTCGTAGGCCGGGTGCCTGGCCGCAGACGGCGAGGCGCAAGCGACTGGCTGCGAGCGCCTCGGTAAGGGGTGCTAGGTCGTCCCGGCGCTCGCCCGCTGGGAACACCACGACCACGACAGGTCCAAATGGACCGACAAATAGCTGCAGGCTTGTAACTTGTTTGACCGTTGGCGGTGTGACCCGAAGCAGGGTAATGCGTTCATCACTAGTTGATTTCTTCAAGTCGGATGGCAGTTCCAGCGGGCTGGACACGTTGCCGCCGATTTGCCTCCACCGAGGTTTTAAGTCCATTGTCCGCTCGCCAGGAGGTAGTAGTAACTCCAGCGTAACAGGTAGGCCGGAAATCAAAGCCGGAGCCGACTCGGCATGTGTTTGTTCACTTACACGGAGGAGCTGAATGCCGCCACCAGCGAAGGCCGACGACGCGGCTGCAATGAGGGTAACGAGGCTAAATGGTGCGTTTTTCATAACGATGCGACCAGAGGGTGTGCTGCAATCTGCCAGCCTTGGAGGGGGTCAACAGCCGGTTGCGCGGAGTCCCATACAAAGCGGTCGCTGGCGAGCAGTACGCCGCCCTTTGCGGTGAGCAATGGATCGATACGTAAAGAGAGCCCGGCCACGGCGATGTCCACCGGTCGGCCGCTGTAGGCGATGATTCGCACCAGGTGCCCCTTTCGGCGCAGCTCGATGACGATGGACTGATCAGCTGCAGAAGGAGCGGTTGTCGCGTCCGACAAGTCGATTTTAACTCCGCCATCAAACTCGACTACCGCGTTAAGCTGGCCGGGGAAAAGTTGATTGAGCTGCACCAGCAACTGGCGGCAGTCAGTGGCCGAGAGGGAGGCGGGGCTTGGCAGCAACCACCAGCCGAAAGAGAGCAACAGAACGGGTAACGCGAGAAAGGCCAGCCGCCACCTGGGAGCGGTAACATGAGGGCGGCCGGGGGGGCGAGGGAATGCAGTTAAAGCGACCGTCGCTCGGTGCAAGGCGCGCTCACGGTCGGCATCGGCGGCAACGGGAACTGACAAAGCGGCAAGGTGTTTTTTGAGATCGGCGTCAGTCATGGGAAACTCCGACGGCAAAGTGCCGCAGGTGGTGTTTGAGTTTTTGTTTGGCGCGGAAAATACGCCACGAAACGGTCGTTTCGGCACAGTTGAGAACTTGGGCCGCTGCCGCATGGCTCAAGCCTTGGTAATAGACCAAAGTTACTGCGGCCCGTAGATCGGGGCTGAGTGTCCGCAAAGCGGCTTGTATGCGTTCAGCCTCGGTGGTGAGTCCGTTTGCGGTGGGCGAGACCTCGTCTTGCGCGGCGGCCCATTTTTCGGCGAGGTGGTCGCGGCGTACTTTTTGCCGATACCGATCACGGCTTTTGTGGGTGGCGATGGTATAAAGCCAGTTTTTGAACGAGGATTCCTGCCGAAATGTGCCCAGTGAACGCGCAGCCTGGATAAACGTATCTTGAGCGATGTCTGCCGCCTCCGCTGGACACAAAGTCAGCCGAAAAGCAAAGGCATGAATCTGTGGGTAATGGCGCTGGAATAACTCGGTAAAAGCCGACGAGCAGCCGGCAAGCGCAGCGGCTACAAGCGAGGTGTCATCGGTGAGTTCGGCGGAGTGATTCATCCGTGTTGTGGTATGTTGAAGACGCCTGCCAGGGGCGATTCCTTGGCGAAATCTTTTATTGGGGCAAAAAATAGAGCGGAGCGGGAACCTCACGGTGAGGATTCTCCTTCATGGCCTCTACGAGGTGACCTTACGAGCGTAGCTCATTTGGCGCCGCTTGATTCGACCCAAGAGGGCGGGGCTGGGAGGCCTGAACTAGGAATGCTGAAGAGGCTTAAAAAACAAATAAGAGCCAGTTTTGGTATGAAATGAGACTGTCGTCTGGTGTAGGCCCGACCGGTGGTCGGGCGTTTCCCAGAGACCCCGACCAGCGGTCGGGGCTACATCGGGCCACGCTAACGTCTCATACCGAGATGTAACTGGTATAAGTTGTAGGGTTGGCCGTCTCCGGCCAATTCAGTTCAATTTGAAAGCGAATGAGTATTACCTTCGCCTTTTGCGCTTTGGCCGAGCTGTGCTCCACGCTTCCGCCTGTTTGAGTTTTTATCCAGACGCGCCCTACAGCGCGGTGGGGGCGGTGGGGGGCGTGATCTCGATAGGGGCGGCGGGGGCGCGGCGGGCGGCGACGGCCCAGCCGTAGAGGGCTTCGTAGCTGCGGGCGCTTTGGCCCCAGGAGAAATCCTTGTCCATGCCGCGTTTGCGCAGGGCATTGATGTCGTCGGGACGGTCGTAGTAGGTGGCGCAGGCCCAGCCAATGGTGTTGTAGAGGGCGGCGGCGGTGGCGTCTTGGAAACGGAAGCCGGTGCCGGTGGCTTTGTCCGCTACGTATTGATCCACGGTGTCGATCAGGCCGCCGGTCGAGCGTACGAGCGGCGGGGTGCCGTAGCGCATGGCATACATCTGGGTGAGGCCGCAGGGTTCGGCGCGGCTGGGCATGACGAAGAAGTCGGAGCCGGCCTGAATGAGGTGGGCGAGGGCGTTGTCGTAGCCGACGTGGAGACCGACGCGCCCGGGGAAGGCCTGGGTGGCCCAGCGGAAAGTTTGTTCGAGTCCTGGGTCGCCGGCGCCGAGGAAGGCGAACTGGACGTGCATGCGCGGCACGATGTGGGGGAGGGCTTCGGCGAGGAGGTCGAGGCCTTTTTGGTTGGCGAAGCGGGAGACGATGCCGAAGAGGGCGATGTCGGGGTCTTCGGCGAGGCCGAGGCGGCGTTGGAGGGCGAGTTTGGCGGCGGCTTTTCCGGGGCCGATGGAGCGTTGGTCGTAGGGGCGGGGCAGGTGTTTATCCATTGCCGGATTCCAGGCGGTGTCGTCGATGCCGTTGAGGATGCCCACGAGGTCGGCGGCGCGGAAGCGGAGGACGTGATCGAGGCCGAAGCCGCCGGCGGGGGTTTTGATTTCGTCGGCGTAGGTGGGGCTGACGGTGGTGAGTTTGGTGGCGTGGTAGAGGCCGGCCTTCATCATGTTGACCGCGCCGACGCTTTCGGTGCTGTCGGGGCGGAACTCGCCGGGGGGGATGTGGGCGAAATCGAGCACGCGTTTGTCGGCGT
>CANIWJ010000025.1 GCA_947471035.1 Verrucomicrobiota bacterium | reverse complement strand
CCCCATCCACTACCAGGAAGTGCCCGAGGCCTTCATGGACCTCATCGCCAGCCTCACCGGCAAATCCCCCTCCACCACCGGCGCCGGCTCCGAAGGCGCCCTCACCAAAGGCCCCTTCAACGCCCTCCCGCCCATCTACGATCTCAACGCCGCGCTCGTATCCTTCCTCCTCACCGACCTGCCCGCCTTCTCCACCGCCGCCGGCTGGGTCGGCCCCAAGCTCCGCGTTGACCACGACGTTTCCCTGCTCGTCCCAGAAATCTGGTGCCGCATGACCGCCGAAGAACGCACCCCAAAGTTCCTCATCGAACACGGCCACCTCGAACGCTGCGTGGACCTCGTTCACGACGGCAAACCCGTGCTCTCCTCCCGCCTCGGCTACCGCATCACCGCCCGCTTCGTCCAGACCTTCCTCGGTCGTGTCCTCAGCAACCCCTCCACCGTGTTCGACGAAGAGCACCTCAAGCCCGAGCTCACCGATGCCGCCGTCTTTGCCGATGGCATGGCCAACATCACTGAAGCCATGAAATCCGCCGCCGAAAACTACTTCGCCGACGGCTCCGTGGCCGACGCCTGCCCGCCGCTCCAGGCCCTCCTCCACATCATGCGCGACGGCCACTGGCAGGGCCACGACCTCTCCGCCCCCGAGGTCCGCCGCCTCTTCGACCGCGCCGAGATGCTGAAGAGCGACTGGTATGCCGCCCGCCTGGAAGCCAAACGCCAGATCGACGCCGCCACCCTCGAAGCCCACGCCCGGTATTTGGAGAAATTCCTCAAGCGCGCCAGCTACGCCGACGTCGCCGTCACCCTCGACATCGATGCGCGCGCCCAACGCATCGCCAACCGCGCCCGCGCCGCCAAGTCCCCAGCCTATATCCAGACCCTGCGCGGCACCCTAGGTGGCGAACCCGCCTTAGCCCCCGCCATCGTCCAAGCCGTAAAACGATCCTAAAACACCGCCGTGGCTGCTACTCCAGCGGCCACGGCGGCAGGTCTGGGGGTTATTCCGTTACCGCCTTGGGCAAATCAACGCCGAGTTCCACGGCGTGCGGATGATGCCGCTTTTCCTTTAACGCGCTGTGCCGCTTGCGCAGCAGGCCATCGAGTTTGTCCATCAACAGATCGACCGACTTGTAAGCGGAATCGGAATCAACCGAGGCCACCAGGTCCGGCCCGCTGATCTCAATATGTCCCTTGGCCACGAAGTGCGCTTGAGCATGCTTCGTTTTGTCCAAATCAACATCGATACGCACCCGGTCGATGCGCGGCTCATGCCGCAGCAGACGGCCCACTTTTTCGTGAAAGGCCGTCCGCATCGTGTCGCTAAGGTCGAGATGAATTCCGCGCAGGATTAACTTCGAGGCAATGACTTCGGGGGTAATATTTGGCATGGGGGTTTAGGGTATAAAGCACGCACGTTTTGCGGCCACGCCCAGCATCGGCCATCCCCGCCCAACACTGAAACCAATTCGCACGCCACCCACACGATTTCCCGGGCCGGCTTTTAGGGCTTGCCTGGGTTGAAACTCAGTCCGGCGGGAACGTAGCGCCCTACCAGGCTAAGCTACACCCCGATGCTTTCGGTCTGATTTCCGTTAAATTATTAATTTACAAGCAAATGCTCAATATATTGCGCTATATTAGCGTAAATTCGGGAAACATGCCTTTACCCCGATTAAGGGTTTGAAAAACAGCTTAAAGAACATCGCCGACCTTACGGAGACAACTTGGTTAGGTTGGATTTGCTCAACTAATTCGATCGAGGAGAAAAATCCCTGATATAACCACAGATATGGGGCGTAAGTAGATGGTTGGCCTGACGAATGGATGAGCCGAAAAAATAGACCGTTCGTCGGGTGAGCTGATGCCCAAGTTTCTCGGCCTGGGACGCGTGGCATCAGGTGACGTAGTCCAAGAATGTAACGACAGAACTGCGGCACTTCGTTTGCGTTGGCCGGGTTTTCTCCAAGTCTGCTCTTCTGCTTCGCATGCACTCCCGCCTTTACGAATGTAGCATCATGCACGCCCGCGTTCATCCGCGGGCGCATCGCTTCGCGTATCGGATTTTCCTGCTCGCACTCGATCTCGACGAACTCCCTACCCTGTCACGCCGCCTCCGTCTGCTCGGCATAGACCGCGGCGGGCTGCTCTCCTTTCGCCAACGTGACTACCTGCCCACTCACGAGTCCACGCATAATCCTTCCGCCATCCCTTCGACTAACGTCCCAGCCCAGCCAGTCGCTCCCCCTGCTACGCCCGACGCCTCCCTTAAGTCGCGGTTAATCGCCACCTTAGCCGAACGAGGCATCGACCCCGGCCCGGGAGCACGAGTGCTCCTGCTTACGCTTCCCCGCGTGCTGGGATACCAGTTCAACCCGGTCTCCTTCTACTTCGTGCATGCCGCCGATGGTCGCCCCGTGGCCAGTGTCGCCGAGGTAACCAACACCTTTCGCGAGACCAAACCGTTTTTTCTCGGCCCAGATACCCTCGCCACTCCAACCGCTGGCACTCCCGAATTCCACCTTCGCATCACAAAAAATTTCTACGTCTCGCCCTTCTCGGACGTCGATGTGGCCTTCGATTTCACGCTGCGCCCGCCGGGCGAACACCTTGCCTTGCAAATCGATGACTACGTAGGCCCGCGCCGAACTCTCGTCACCACGGTCAACGAGCTGCATCCTCCGCGCCCCCTTACCGACCGCGCCCTAGCTTGGTTTTCGCTCAAATACCCGCTCGTCACTCTGAAGGTCATCGCCGCGATACATTGGGAGGCGTTTCGCCTTTTTTTAAAACGTGTGCCTTGGTTCGCCAAAGCCGCCCGCGCCTCCGATCAGCGCGACCTCTACCACCCGCACGCATCCCTCACCGCCCGCCGCCAACCCGAACCGCCTGCCCCATGAGCGACGAGATCTCCGCCCCCTGCGTAATCAACGCCACCACCCGCGCCGCGCTCACCGCCGACGATGAAGCCGCCCACGCCGGTTCCTTTTACCGCCGTGGAGTCCTGCGCGCCTTCCGCGACATGCAGCAGGGGCATCTCCGTCTTGAATTGCCCGATGGCAACGTGGTCGAATTCGGTTCCCACGCCCAAGCCCTCGCGACCCGCCTGCCCTGCGGCCTGCGTGCCGAGGTCACGATCCACGTCCATCGTGAAGCGTTTTTCAAGAAGTGCGTCGTGGCTGGCGATATCGGCTTCGCCGAGTCCTACCTCGATGGAGACTGGGAAACGCCCTCGCTCTCCGATCTCATCGCCTGGTTCGTGCTCAATGTTGAACACGCGCCCACCCTCTCGGGTTCATCCCGGAAACACGGCCAAGCCTTCTTCCTTAACGCCCTACGCTTCGCCAATCGGCTAGGCCACCTGCTGCGGCCCAATTCTCGCGCCACCGCCAGGCGCAACATCGCCGAGCACTACGATCTCTCCAACGACTTTTTCCAGCTCTTCCTCGATCCCACGTTGATGTATTCCAGCGCCCGCTGGCCGGCCGACGCGCCCGACCTTTCGCTCGAAGACGCCCAGCGCGAGAAAAACGACGCCCTCTGCCGCTCTCTCCGCCTCAAGCCCACCGACCGCGTACTCGAAATCGGCACCGGCTGGGGTGGCTGGAGTATCCAGGCTGCCAGCACCTACGGCTGTCGTGTCACCACGCTCACTATCTCCCGCCAGCAATACGACCTCGCCCTCCAGCGCGTGCAGGCCACCGGCCTCGCCCACCTCGTGGACGTGCGTTTCGAGGACTACCGCGACCACGTCGGCGATTATGATAAAATCGTCTCCATCGAGATGATGGAGGCCCTCGGCCATGACTACCTCCCGGTCTATTGCGACACCCTCGCCGCCCGCCTGAAACCCGAGGGCCTGCTCGCGCTCCAGTTTATCACCTGCCCCGACGACCGCTACGCCGAGCTGCGCCGGGGCGTGGACTTTATTCAGAAACACATTTTCCCCGGCTCTCTCCTGCTCTCGCTCAACCGCGTCAACCAACAGCTCGCCCGCGCTGGAGGCTTCATGTTGCACCGCATTGAGGACTTCGGTCAGGACTACGCCCGCACCCTGCGCCTCTGGCACGACACCTTCCAGGACCGCCGCGAACAGGTGCTGGCCCTCGGCTTTGACGAACGTTTCCTGCGCAAGTGGAGCTACTACCTCTGTTACTGCGAAGCCGCCTTCGCCATGCGCAACATATCCGTCGTTCAGACGCTTCATACCCGCGCCAACAACCTCGCGCTCTGAGGCGCCAGCCTCGGCCCCTCTGCGTCTCGCTCCGCGCTTGAGCAGTTCAAATGCCTCCCGCCTTTATGACCGTCCTCCGCTATTGGTTCCTTTTCGTCCTGGTCGCCATGCTCGGGGTCATCACCTGGGCCAGCAGTCGTTGCGCACTGTTCGACATCCCTCGCGAGGTCTTCACCCACCCGTGGTTCATCGCCACCCTGCTCGACGCCTATTTCGCCTTCGTCGCCTACTGGGTCTGGGTCGCGTGGAAGGAGGGCACCGTCGCCGCCCGCGTTCTCTGGCTCGTTACCATCCTCCTCTGGGGCAACCCTGCCGTCGCCGGCTACATGCTTCTGGAATTAGCTCGGGTAAAACGCGCTGGCGGCAGCCTCGACGCCGTCTTCACCACCAGGCGACCAGGTGCCGTGGCGTTGCCCGGCGTGCTCACGTTATTAGGTATCGCCGTTTATGTGCTGGGGGCCAAAAATGTGCTTTTCCCCTGATCCTGCACCTTGAGCACCGCACCGTCTTCGTCACCCAAATCCAGCTTCTGGCAACGCCGCGTGCGTGAGCCGCTGGTGGGATTGCTCACGCATGGAGCCACCCCTGAGAAACTCGCCGCCGCCATCGCCTGGAGTTTTGTCTGCTCGCTGTTTCCGTTTCTTGGCCTAACCACGTTTCTTAATGCCGGGGTGGGTTACTGGCGGAAGCTAAACCTGCCGCTCATGCAGGCGCTTAATTACACACTTAGCCCGCTTCACTTGGTTATGATACTCGCGTATGTAAAACTCGGGGAATTGCTCTGGCGGGCGCAAGACGACCGTTTCTCCATCGTGGATATGGTGCGTTCGTTTCACGAATTGGGGTTCGGTGAGTTCCTTCAGAAATTCAGCTGGGCTGGCATTCATGCGCTCACCGCTTGGGCACTTACCGCTCCGCTTCTTTACGTGGTCGTTTACCATCCGGCGCGTTTCGCTTTGCTGCGTCTCGCGCGCTTGCGCCACATCGTGCAGATCCTACCCGCCAAGTAGCGAAACTGATATCGGCCAAAATCCGCGGCGCCCCTCGTCTGAGCGCTAATCTTTTTAAGTAGCCACCGCGCTTTCCGCAGCGGATTTGCGCCAGGCGCTCGACGCTCGCGCCGCCCCTTGGCATAGCTCGCGATTGTCCTTTTATCCACATGGCAAACGCATCCGCCTCCGGTCCCAAGCTCTGTAATCCCGCTGTCGTCGGCCTCGCCGGCTTCGGCCTCACCACCCTTGTGCTGCAATTGCACAATCTCGGTTTGATCGGTCTCGGGCCCGTGATCTGGCTCGGCTTGATCTTCGGAGGCCTCGCCCAGATGATCGCGGGCTTTCAGGAAATGAAAACGGGCAACAACTTCGGTTACTGCGCTTTCACCTCCTACGGAGCGTTCTGGATTGCGCTTTGCCTCATGCTGCTCGCCGGCAACTTCGGCCTTTTCAAGGCCAGCGGTACCGACGTGGGCTGGTTCCTCGTCGCCTGGACGCTTTTCACCGTGATCCTTTGGGTCGGTGCTCTGCGTATTCACGGTTCCATGGCCACCACGTTTACCCTGCTGCTGGCGGGCTTCATCCTGCTCGATCTCGCGCATTTCGGCTTCCCCGCCCTAACCGCTCCGGCCGCCTACGTGCTGATCGCCTGCGCCCTGGGCGCTTGGTACATGATGGCCCGTATCATCCTCAATGAGATCTACGGCTACGAAATGCTACCTGCCGGCAAAGCATGGATCAGCGCCCCCTCCGCCAATCCCGCCGTCTGCGAGATTTCCCTCAGCGGCTCCGCCACCGCCGGCCAGCGCGGGTAAGGCGCAGCGCGATCCCCAAACTCCTGATCTCTCCCCCACAAAACGGCGCGGGACCTTTGCGTTCCGCGCCGTTTTTGCGTCTGTGCGGACCGCGTCGCTACCAAGACACGCTGCGCCCGCCCCCCCCATGCCTCCCATTCTTCTCGTCCTTATCGCCCTCGCCCTTTGCTGCCTCGGCTTCGCGGGGGTGTTTTACCTCGCCCGCCGTCTCGACAACTACGGCATCGTGGACATCGCCTGGAGTTATGCCTTCGGTCCTGTCGCCCTGATTTACGCCACCCTCGCTGCCGGTTGGGCCCCGCGACGCTTTCTAGTAGCCGGACTCGCCCTCGCTTGGAGCGCACGTCTCGGCACCTACCTCTACCGCCGCGTCATGTCGCACCACCCGGTGGAGGACGGACGCTACGTCGAAATGCGCACCCGTTGGGCCGCCGATTTTCGACGCCAAATGTTTCGATTCTACCAGTTTCAAGCGGTGTCCGTGGTGATTCTCGCCGCGCCCTTCCTGCTCGCGGTAGGCCGACCCGAGACCGGCTTAACCGCCTTGGACTACGCCGCGCTTTCCGTCTTTGTCCTCGCCCTGTTGGGCGAGACTTTGGCCGACGCCCAACTGGCGGCCTTTAAGAAAATCCCCGCCAACAGAGGCCAAGTGTGCGCCGTGGGCCTCTGGTCGGTGAGTCGCCACCCGAACTACTTTTTCGTCTGGCTGAGTTGGGTGAGCTTCGCGCTCTTCGCTCTGCCTGCAGCCTGGGGCTGGGTCGGACTGATCGCCCCCGCCAGCATCCTTTACCTCCTGCTCTTCGTGACCGGCATCCCCATGACCGAAGAACAAGCCATCCGCACCAAAGGCGACGCCTACCGCGCATACCAACGCCGCGTCTCCGCCTTCGTGCCTTGGTTTTCGAAGAGGAATTAACCACTCATTTTCACTAATGGACCCTGGAGCGTTGAGGCAGACGGAACGACTCCGTTCGCTACCTTTCTCATCGATCCGCCGCTGAAGCCGAAACCCTTGAGGTCGGTTTAACGTCCGCCCTCCCCATAAACCCCTCCCGGCCCGATCCCCGGCAAAATCCAGTTTCCTATCATTAAAATGAATCGTCATCCGTCGATGCCGCCGTGCGACACTTTTAGACATACAAATGCAGGTAGCGGATATGTTATCTTTCACAGTTTCGGATATAGTTTGTTTTCAGCCTGCAAGCCATGTCCAACCCTCCCCCATCGCCGCCTTCTGCACCCTCGGTCTTTGTCCTCGGTAGCTTCGTTGTCGGCGTCACCGTCGGCGTGCCGCGCTGGCTCGTCCCCGGCGAAACCCTCCTCGGCGACACCTTCGACCTCGGCCCCGGCGGCAAGGGCACCAACCAAGCCATCGCCGCCGCCCGCCAGGGCGCCGACGTCACGTTGCTCGTCGCACTCGGCGACGATCTCTTCGGCCGCATGGCCCGCGACCTCTACGCCCAGGAGGGTCTGCGCGCCGACCACGTCCACACCTTGCCCGCCGAGCGCACCGGCTGCGGTATCGTCACCTTGGTCGGCGGCGAAAACCAGATCGCCCTCTACCCCGGCGCCAACCTCGCCCTCACGCCCGCCCAGGTCGAGGCCGCCGCCCCCGCCATCGCCCGCGCCCGCCTCGTGCTGGCCCAGCTCGAAACCCCGCTCGACTGCGTCGCCGACGCCTTCCGCCTCGGCCGCGCCGCCGGTGCCCGCAACGTCCTCAATCCCGCCCCCGCCCGAGCCCTCCCCGCCGACCTTTTCCCCCTCATCGACTTGCTCACCCCCAACGAGACCGAGGCCCGCCTCCTGCTCGGCCTCGCCGCCGACGACCCCACGCCCACCGAGGCACTCGCCGCCCGCCTGCGCGCCCTAGGAGTCGGCTCCGTCGTCATCACTCGCGGATCCAAGGGCGCCCTCATCGTCGACGCCCAAGGCGTGCGCGCCGTCGCCGCCCCGTGCATCACCCCCGTCGATCCCACCGGCGCGGGCGACACCTTCAACGGCGTCCTCGCCCAAGCCCTCGCCGCCGGGCTCGACCTCGACACCGCCGTCTTCCGCGCCACCCGCGCCGGTGCTTGGTGTGCCACTCACCTCGGCGTCATTGCCGGCATTCCCACCTCAACCCAACTCACGTCCTTCCTTCAACAACACCCCAAAACCACATGAAACTCTGGATTGCAGGCACCGTCGCCCAGGTCAAAGCCGTCGCCGCCACCGGCCTCGCCACCGCCATCGTCACCAACCCCACCGTCGTCGCCCAGTGGACCGCCACCGAGAAAAAGCCCATCGAAGACATCGCCCTCGATGTCGTCCAGTCCACCGGCCTGCCGCTCTACATCCAGCTGCACGGCCCCGACTCCGCCACCTTTCTCGCCGAGGCCCGCGCTCTGCGCCGACTTGATCCGCGCATCTTGCCCAAGCTCCCCTCCACCACCGAGGGCTTCATCGCCTGCCGCGCGCTCGCCGCCGAGGGCATTCCCGTGCTGGTGACGACTGTCTGTTCGGTCAACCAGGCCTACCTCGCCGCGATCGCCGGTGCGTCCAGCATCTGCCCCTACTTCGCCCGCCTCGGTGAAAGCGACCAAGACCCCGCCGCTTTCATCGCCACTGTCGCGGCCCTCTACGCCCGCCACGGCATCAAGACCGAGGTCCTCCCTGCCAGCATCCGCACCCTCGCCCAAGCCGAGGCCGCCATGGTCGCCGGTGCCTCCGGCGTCATCATCTTCGACGAGCTCTACCGCCAGCTCTGCGACCACAGCGTCACCGAGTCCTCCCTCAAGAGCTTCGAGTCCGACTGGGCCAAGACTCTCTACCGTTTCGAAAACAAACTCTAAATCGCAGCCCCGATGAAACGCGCCACCATCCTCAACCGCGACCTCTCCGCCGCCCTCGCCAGCCTCGGCCACGGCGACACTCTCATCGTCTGCGACGCCGGCTTCCCCGTGCCCAACGACTCCCGCCGAATCGACCTCGCCGTCTGCCGTGACCTCCCCCGTCTAGAACCCGTCCTCGAAGCCATCGTCACCGAGTGCGTCTTCGAAAAGCTCACCGTCGGCCACGAGGTCCGCGATTACAACCCGCCCCTCCACCGCGAACTCTCCCGCATCTTCCCCGGCTTGCCCGTCGAGTTCATCCCCCACGCCAGATCATGACCCAGCTCGTGCAACGAGCCAAAATCATCGTCCGCACCGGCGCCTTCAACCCCTGGGGTAACATCGTCCTCCACTCCATCCCCGACGTCCCCAAGTGGTTCGAAGCCCCCGGCCTCATCGTCCCCGAATGGTATCAATCCAGCGTGACCAAGTCCTGAATACTCAACGACCCCCGCTATGACCTCTCCTCGCATCACCTCCGCCCGCGCTGCCGCCTCCGTGGCTTCGTCTGATCCCTGGAACGGCCAGTTCCGCCAGATCCACCTCGATTTCCATAACTCCCCGTTCATCACCGATCTCGCCGCCGACTTCGACGCCCGCGCCCTCGCCCGCCGCTTCAAGGCCGCGCACGTCAACAGCGTCGTCGTCTTCTCCAAGTGCGTTCACGGCATGGGCTATTACCCGTCCAAAATAGTCGATGCCCACCCCGCGCTCAAGGGCCGCGACCTCATGGGCGAGTTAATCGAAGCTCTTCACTCCGAAGGCATCCGCGCTCCCCTCTACACTATCATCGGCTGGGAGGAAAACCTCGCCCAAAAATACCCCGACTGGATGCAGCTCTGCGAAGACGGCTCCTTTGCCCAGAACGCCTGCGCCTCCGACGGCCTCTCCCAAGAACCCGGACGCTACCGCTGGCTCAACTTTCTCCACCCCGACTACCAGGACTACTACGAAGCCCACCTCGACGAACTCCTCAAAAACTATCCCTGCGACGGCTTCTTCATCGATATGCTCGTCGTCCACCCCAAGGCCGACTGGAGCGACCACGCCCTCGCCTTCCGCAAAAAACACGGGCTCCTCGGCCGCGACGCCCTCACTCACCAACGCTACGAGACCGCCGCGCAGACCGCCTTCACCCGCCGCTTCAGCGAACAAATCCGCGCCCGCGCCCCCCGCGCATCCATCTTCTACAACGCCGAAAACCGCCTCTTCACCCGCGCCGACCTTGGCGTCACCCTCCGCGCCCCCTACCAGACCCACGCCGAGATCGAGTCCCTCCCGTCCGGTATGTGGAACTACGCCCACTTCCCCCGCGCCGCCCGTAACCTCCGCTCCCGCGGCCCCTTCCTCGGCATGACCGGCCGCTTTCAAAAAATGTGGGGGGACTTCGGCGGCATCAAACCCGTCCCCGCCCTCGAATTCGAGTGCTTCCGCACCCAAGCCCTCGGCGGCGCCAACTCCGTCGGCGACCAACTACACCCGCGCGGCACCCTCGACGAAGGCGCTTACCAACTCATCGGCGAAGTTTTCGCCCAGTGCGCCTCCGCCGAACCGTTCTACGCCGGCACCCGCCCCTGTCCCACCGTCGCCATCGTCTGCCCCCACGACCCCGCCGGCGACGAACACCGTTCCACCCTCGTCGAAGAAGGCCTCGTCGCCCTGTGTCAGGAAAACCACTACGACTGCGCCGTGGTCAACGAAAGCGACAACCTGCGCCCCTATGCCCTCGTCCTCATCGGCGACGGCACCCACCTCACCGAAAAGCTCCGCAAAAAACTCACCGCCTACGCCGCCGCCGGCGGCAAAATCCTCGCCGCCGCCGACACCGCGTTCGCATCCGCCGAAGCCGGCGCACGCGGCTGGGGCCCCTTCGCCGGCCTCACCCGCCTCGGCGAGGGCGTCTTCGCCCCCGCCTACCTCCGCGCCCGCGCCTCCAGCCCCCTCGCCGCCGCCCTCGGGACCGACGACCGCGTCATCTACCAACGCGGCCTGCGCGTCAAAGCCGACAAAAGCGTCGCCATCTGGGCCGACCGCGTCGCCCCCTATTTCCAACGTAGCGACCTGCGTTTCTGCTCCCACTTCCAAGCCCCGCCCAAGGAAAAAATCGCCGGAGAAATCGCCGCCGCCGGGGGTGGAAATTGGGCCTACTTCGCCGACCCGATTTTCTCCGAATACCGTCAAAGCGCCAACCTCGCTGTCGCCCGCACCTTCGTCGCCGCGCTCGCGCACCTCATCGGCCCAGCGCCGCACGGCCACGGTTTGAAGAGCACCGTGCGCCTTTACCCGCTGCGCGCCGGACGTGTTCTCAAGCTCACGCTTCTGCACTACCTACCCGAACGCCGCGCGCTCAACCAGGACATCATCTCGGAAAAACTCGGCTTCGGCGGCCAGGTGCTGCGCCTACCCACACACGTCGCCACCGTGCGCAACGCCGAGACCGGCGAGGCGCTCGCCCGCACCGCCGACGGTGGCTTCGCCCTCCCCATCACCGAGGGCCGCCTGCTACTGGAGGTTCCACGCTTCTTCGTCAGGTCTAGCAATGTGTCGCCACGCCGCTCGTAGGTCTTCCGCCAACTTAATCGCCTGCGCCCATGGCGCCGGTTCGCCGTCGAGCGCATAGCCGGCCGCCACCGGACCGACTTCCGGACAGGCCCACAGCTCGCGTTTCGCGTTGCCCGGCGCGGCCCGCCAGCGGCGCATCACCAGCTCAAAAAAAACGAGCGCGTCGCGATACGCCAGCACGCCTTTCGCCGACTTCGCAACCGGCACGGGAATCTGTGCATGTTGGCCGTTGAAGGGACGAAAATGAAACAGCTCAGCCTGCGCGATGTTTTCCGGCTCGGTGAGCAGCCGAGCGGGCCAGTCCGCCGCCGCGAGGTGTTTTACCAGGGCGTGATGTGAAAAATCCCAGGTGACCGGCATCTCCTCGCCGGTGCGGCGCCGAAAGCCCGCGAGCAACGCAGCTGTTTTTTCGGGCGTCTCCGTGGCTGTGTCTCGGTGCGTCTCGGGCGCGACGTGAAGCCCCGCCGCCCGCGCCCCGCGATGCAGATACAGGGCCAGCGCCAGCGTCTCGCGCGCCGGCGTATCGTGTCGTCCGATAAACACCGTCACCCGGCGCACACCGAGCCGCACGTGCTTCGCCAAACCCGCATCAATCGCCGCGCGATCCGTCGCCCAAAACCAGCCCACCGGCTCAAGTTTTCTGGCGCGCGCCAGCTCCACGGCCAGTTCATCAAGCGCACCGGTGACGCCGTCAAAACCGGCGTCGGCGATGGCCGCGATCTTGCGCGCCAGCGACCACTCTCGTGCGGGACTTGGATGCCCGGTGAGCGTCCAGAGGTTGGCGTAAAGTCGAAGGCGCGACATGGCTGGGCTTACATCGGCTTGGCCGAGCGCACCGGACAATTATCCGCATTGGCCAGTGGATAGGCGGCGCGGATGCGCGTCAGCAGATCTTGGTAGAAAGCATAGGCCGGATTGGACGCAGAGCGATCGAGCTGTTGTTTCGCCACGGCGGCCTGTTCGGTCTGCTCGCACTCGGTGCGCATGCGCGAGGCGCGCGCCCGGTAGTCGCTGTTATCCACGCCCGCCAGCTTGGCGAGATGCGGCAGCCAGCGGTGCGCGTATTGCACGTGCGTGGTCTCGTCGATGATGTCGAACAGCATCATCTCGGCCGACTCCATGTCCTGCCCTTCCTTAAAGTCCTGATACGCCTCGTTCTTCACGATAAAGTGTCCGTTCTCCGCCACCATACCGATGAAAAACACCGCCTCATACAGATCGCGGGGCGTCATCGGTGCCATCGGCACGTCGGATAACGCATCCTCGTAAGCCTTCTCCGGACCTTGGCCCCGTCCTTCGAGCGAGGCGATTTTCTCATCATTGTTATACGAGGGAAAACCGACCTCATCGATGGAGATACCAAAGTCGCGCAACCGCGAATACCCCGAGTCGCCATGTCGCGACTCGTCCCACAAGTGACGCGACACATCATGGTGCCAGTCCCACGGCATCGCCTCGCCGTAGTGAATCCACGCGAGCTGATCATCGGGCAGGTTTTTCTCCAACATATAGGCATAGGCCCAGAACAGTCGGCGTGCCTCCAGGCTCGTCTGAAAATCCGCGCGCACGAACTGCATGAAGTCATGCTTCGGCCGCGTCGGATAAGTGCGCGCGCTGAACTTCGGCAACGCGAACTCCACACCAACACCGCACAACCGCGCGGCCTGAGTGGGCTCGACGGGCAACGCCTCCAGAAAACCGCCGCAGGCCTCGATGCACGCCACCACCGCCGCCTTGTAGGCCGCGTCGGTCGTATGAGGATGCGCGCGACGGTAATCGCGATACCAGAGCCACTGTTGGCTCTTGATCTGGTTGATCTCGTGCAACACCGCGACCGTCGGCGCGTCATGCACCGCGTGGGCCTTGCCCGTATAGTCCACATAGGCGCCGACCAGCGCCTTCAAAAGCAACAGGTAGATGCCGTCTAGCGCGTCATCGAAACTCGGCGCGAGCAGCAACGTGTTCGCCAGTTTCTCGAACTTGGCCGACACCGGCGCATCGGGCTTACCGCCCGGGAACTGCGCGACACGGTCGCGGATGCGCCGCACGCACTCGGCCTGGTCCCACACGTGACGGTGCAGCGCGCTCTTGCCATCCCAATCCGCCGTGCGGCGACCCCAGGCGGCGATCAGACGATGGGCGGTGCGTTCGAGATACTGCCAGTCGTTGAGGCGATCGACGATTTTGGGCCGCTGCCTAGTGTTTTGATCAACGAGAACGTGACGGCGCGGGGACGGGGTAGTGACGGTGCTCATGGGTTGGTTATGGGATGGATAAGCAAAGGTTATTGCAAAACGACCAGCTTCGCCATGTCCGCCACCCGCGAATCTATATCCAAAACCCGCGCCGACGTCAGCGCGGTCCCCGGCGGCGTTTGAACGCCCCGGGCGTTTCCCCGAGCACATTTTTAAACACCCGCCCGAAGTGAAACCGGTTCGCGAAGCCGAGCGCCTCCGCCACCTGCTCCACTGAGTCGTCGCTAAATGCCAGCCGCCTACACGCCTCAGCCACACGTCGCCGGCGCATGTAGGCGGCCGGCGTCTCGCCCTTCGCCTCGCGAAACCAGCGCGCGAAACGCGACTCGCTCAGATGGGCCAGTTGCGCGAGCTCGGCGATCTCGGGTGGCTGAGCCAGACAGCGCTCAATCGCCAGCAACACCGTGCGCAGCCTTGGCTCCGTGGCTGGAGCGGAGGCGGGCCCGACTGCGGCGAAGACGGCATGTAAAAACGATTGCCCCAACTCACCCACCGTCCACGGCTCGGGCGGTCGTTCGGCGAGGGCGCGGCGCAGCCAGGCCAACAAGGCGCGCAACGGTGGCGTGATCGTGACCGCTCGCGGCTCCAGCCAGTCGCGCATCGCCGCCACGCCCGGAGAGAAATGTATCCACAAATGACGCGGACCCGGCATACCTTCGCAGTCAAACTTCACTCCTGCCGGCACCAGCCAGACGAGCTCCGGCGTGAGCGCGCAGGTCCGCCCGCCCGTCCGCAGAACCGCCCCCGGCGCGTCGTTGTGATACAAACGCCAGAAAGGACTGCTCACTCCGCGATAATTCCAGTCCGCCCCCAGCGCAAAGGTCCCCACATCATGCACACCATAGCCGCTATCGACCGCGCGATCGCCCCCCGGAGGCCGTACGCCCTCGTGAGTATAAGGATCAGCCCAACGTTTTCCCCCAAGGTCAGTGCTGACGTCTCGTCGTAAAATAGGCATAAACTTTTGAAGCCATAGGGTTACGCCACATCGAGCGAGTTGCCAGCCTATCATAGCCATCCCGCTTGGGACGTCTTGGCCACCCGCAGCTCAAGATCACCGTCGTTCTCTATCCGGAGTTCTCCTGGATCCGACCTAACAGCCCCCTACTTATTGTCGTTACAAATACCGCCCATCCTCCGTCGCACCCCTGTTGAGGCAACATCACGATGGGAATTTAACATGCCTCACCCCTCGTCCGCTTCCACTACGCCTGGCTTCCCCGTGTCTTTCCTCTGGGGCGCCGCCACCGCCGCTTATCAAATCGAAGGCGCCCACGATGCAGACGGCAAGGGCCCTTCCATCTGGGATATGATGTCGCGCAAAGAAGGCGCCATCTCCGGCGGTGTCACCGGCGATGTCGCCTGCGATCACTACCGCCGCATGAAGGCGGACGTCGCCATGATGAAGGACATGGGCCTCAAAGCCTACCGGTTCTCGATCTCCTGGGCGCGCGTCCTGCCCGAGGGCACCGGTCGCGTGAACCAAGCAGGCCTCGATTTCTACTCGGCACTGGTGGACGAGCTTATCGCCGCCGGTATCGAGCCGTGCGCCACCCTTTACCATTGGGATCTACCGCTCGCGCTTCACCACCGCGGCGGCTGGATGAATCGCGAGATCGCGTCGTGGTTCGCCGACTATGCTGCTATCGTCGGCCGCGCCCTAGGCGACCGCGTCAAGTGGTGGATGACCCTCAACGAGCCTTCCGTCTTCATCGTCGCCGGCTATCGCGACGGCAACCACGCCCCCGGCCTCAAGATGTCTGTCACCGAGGCGCTGCGCTGCGTCCACCACACCTTGCTCGCCCACGGCACCGCCACCCAGGCCCTGCGCGCCGCCTGCCCGCAACCGGTGAAAATCGGCATGGCTCCCGCCGGCTACGCCAAGATACCCGACACCGAAACACCCGAAAACATCGAGGCCGCCCGCCGCTCTCTCTTCACCGTCGCCGGTCAATCGCTCTGGGATGTCGCGCTGTGGATGGACCCCGTTTACCTCGGAAAATACCCCGACGAGGCCCCCGCCATCTTTGGCTCCAAGTGGCACCACCCGTCCGACGAAGACCTCAAAACCATCCATCAGCCGCTCGATTTCATCGGCTTCAATTGCTACTCCGGCATCCGCGTCCGCGCCAAGGTTTCCGCTGCCGACGCCTTCGCCGACGGCAGTGTGCGCGGTACGTCGCTGGCCGGTGGTGGCACCGCCGTCGCCGCCGCGCCTGAGGATCTGCCCTATCCGCAAGAACATCCCACCGGCCAGCTCTCCTGGCTCATGCTGGCGCCCGAGGCCCTCTATTGGAAAGCCCGCTTCTACAACGAGCGCTACGGTCACGGCAAACTCCCGATCATCGTCACCGAAAACGGTTTTTGCAGCGGCGACTGGGTCGGCCTCGACGGCCAAGTCCATGACGGTGCGCGCATCGACTACCTTCACCGCTACCTGCGCGGCTTCAAACGCGCCGCCGCCGAGGGCATCCCGCTGGGCGGTTATTTCCACTGGTCCCTCATGGACAACTTTGAATGGGCCGAGGGCTACAAACCCCGCTTCGGTCTCGTCCACGTGGATTTCGCCACCCAGCAGCGCACACTCAAGGACTCCGCCCACTGGTTCAAACGCGTCATCCAAACCAACGGCGCCAACTTGTAACGCATTCGCCAAAAACACTCAACGCGTCCAACCAAGCTCCTTTGGCCTCGATCTCGGGTCTGCTACTTTACTGAACACCTCCTATGCGAAAGTTCAGTCCTTAAACAGCACGGTGCGCCTTAACATTCGCTGGAGAAAACTATCCGACCACCCCTCAATGCGCCCTCTTTTATTTCCCCTCATGCTCGCCGCCTCCACCTCACTCGCCTTCGGACAATCCGCGAGCCTCGCCGAACTGCCCGTCTTCGATCTGCCTCGCCTCGAAGGCGTCGTGATCGACGGGAACACTGCGGACTGGGCCAACCACGGTTTCTGCGTCGAGATACTCTCCGCCGTCGATCGCGATCAGCCCGACCGCCGGGATCTCTCCGGTTCCTTTCGCGCCGCCTGGAGCGAAGCCGGCCTGCTCCTCGCCGTCGTAGTTCGCGACCTCTACAATCAGGAAGCCGCCAATCCCGCCAAACTCTACGAAGGCGACAGCCTGGAAGTCTTCGTATCCACCAACGACTATAACGGTTCCGAACCCGCAGCTGAGGACCGTAACCATCTCCAGGCCGTCTTCGCCCCCGGCCTGAGCGACACTTACCCCGAGCTCCGCACCTTTCTCTACGACCACCGATCGCCTGCCGTGCGCTCCAAGGTTCCCGATACCCGCGTCCTCGCAGCCCGCATGAGCCGAGTCAACGGCTACCAACTCGAAGCCCTCATCCCTTGGTCCAACCTCGGCTTCACCCCGCGCGAGGGCGCCGTGGTTGGCCTACAACTTCATCTTAACAATACCGGCGGGCCCACCGGTTCTTCGCGGTTCATCTGGAACGCCACCCCTGGGCTCGGCCATCGCGTGCGCCTCGCCGCCACCGCCTCCGCCACCGTAAACCTCGCAGCCTCCGCCCGCTTCGAGAACTACGACTCCCTCCGCATCGAACTCGCCTCGCCCGTCGGCACCGAACATTCCGTCACCCTCTCCGATGGCGAACGCATCATAGCCACTCCCAAGCTCACCCCGCGCGCCGACGGCCTGCTCACCGCACAGATCAACCTCCCCGTCTCCGCTGACAATTCCCCCCCCTGTCTTTACGTCCAAGACGCCGGACGCCCGCTCGCCGTGCTACCGCTTCCACCCGTCGCCGAGGTGCGCAAAAAAGCCCTCGACCTCGCCGGCTACGAGATCCCCGCCACGATCTTCTCCGGCGACACCTTCCCCTCCGGTGCCTGGTCCCGCCCGCAAACCCTCACCGACCTGCTCGGCCCCGATTTCACCACAACCGTAACCTACTACGACGCCGAAGCCCGCCCCGTGACCGCTCCCGCCGCCGACGGTCGCTACGCCGCCGTCGTGGTCGCATCCTCTGATAAAAACTCACGTCGCATCCACCGCTTCGTTACGCTCTGCCGGGTTCCCTTCGCCTCTCCTGATCTCAAGGCCTCCACTACCGCCGCCGTCGTCGCCTCCCGCCTTGAAGCCGCCTCCGACCCCACCGCGCCTTCCGCCCGCACCGCCGAGCAAAACCTCCGCTACCGCGTGCTTAACGCCCAGGGTCTCGAAATCCCCTTCTCAACCGTCGTGCTCAAACCCGAGGGCTACGACAAGCTCCCCGAGAAGCGCTGGCCTCTTCTGCTCTTTCTCCACGGCTCCGGTCGCGGCACCCAGGCCTGGGCCGACATCGAGCCCGCCCGCATATTTCTTCAAAAACACCGCGACTATCCGCTGCTGCTCGTGCAACTGCTCGCCAGCGAAGGTCCCTGGACTCCCCGAAAAGTCCTCGACCAACTCACTACGCTTCAGTTCACCTACCGCATCGATCCCGATCGCATCTACCTCGTCGGCTTCAGCATGGGCGGTGCCGGAACCTGGAGCGCGCTCGCGGCCGCGCCGCACACCTTCGCGGCCGCCGTGCCCATTTCATCTCGCGCCGAAGTATCCACCGCGCCGTTACTAACCCACATTCCGATCTGGGCCTTTCACGGTGACATCGATTTCGTGGATGCCACCAGCGTCATCACCATGATCGACACCCTCCGCGCCGCCGGTGGCGACGCCCGTCTCACGCGCCTGCGCAACACCGACCACGTTCAGGCCCCGCTCACTGCTTTGGAAGAGCCCGATGTCTACGACTGGCTCCTCCAGCAACGCCGCCCCGCCACACCTCCTTCCACTCCGTAACCATTCACACCCGTTCCATGAGCCACCCCTCCAGCATCGCCGACGTCCGCCGCACTCACTGGCCCGTCGAGGTCGAAAAATCCCTCAACCTCTACCTCGGCACCGGCCGTTGCGGCGGATGTTTCGATTCCTACGGACTCCAGCATCAAGACCACCTCTCCCCCGTCGCCACCCGCGTGTCCAACACGTGGCTGGCCCACGGCGAGGTCTGGCATCGCGGTCGTCACGGCCTCGATAACCAGGTCCCGCTCGCCCACCTGCGCTGGGACAACCCACCCGGCCTGCCGATCAACTACCACCAACACCTCGAACTCGCAGCCGGTCGTCTCACCACCGAGTTCGTGGGCCAAAACTTCCGCTACACCCTCACCGCCTTCACCAGCCCCGCCGCTGCCGAACGCGACGTGTTGTGTTTCCACCTCGAATGGTCGGGCGCCCAGCGCCCCGCCCTCGTGTTCTCGCCTGTCGTCGTCTATCCCAGCGACTACTCGGGCGAGCTCGTCGCCGCCTGCACGCCCGCCCTCAACAGCTCCCGGGCTTCGCTCGATATCGTTCGCGGCAACTCCCACGGCCTCGCCCTCGCCGCGTGCAGCGGCGATCTGCAACCCGCCATTTTAGGCGACCACATCGTAATCCGGCTCAACGCCACCTCTGGCTCGGGCACGCTCCGCATCGCCCTCGGCCCGATCACCCGTGCCGCTGAGTTAAACGCCACCCTAGACCGCCTCGCGCCACAACCCGCCGCCGCCCTCCGGACTGCCGCCGAATCCGCGTGGCTCACCCGTTGGGGTCGCACCGACATCACCCTCACCCGCCCCGACTACCGCGACCTCGCCTGGCGCAGCGTTTACCACATCCTCTGCAGCTACGCGCCCGACGTGCGTTGCCCCCCTCCGCCGATGGGCTTCACCGGCAACGCCTGGGGCTATCACTTCCCCCAAGACCTTTCCTACGTTCATCCCGCCCTAAACTACCACGGCCACACCGACATCACCCGCGCCCACGTCGAGTTCTACCACTCGCGCATCGACAACCAGCGCGCCCTCACCCGCGAAATCTACGATCGTCCCGGCATCTGCTGGTCGTGGGAATTTCCCATCGGCCCCGACGCCCGCCTCTTCCGCCCCGAGGACGGCGGCGCGCCCAACGAGTTCCAATACGAAGTCCACAACGCCGCCTACCCCGCCCGTATGGCCGCCGACACCGCCGCCGCGCTCGCCGATCCGGCTTGGACGCGCGACATCGCCTGGCCCGTCATCCGCGAGAGCGCCCGTTTCCTCGCCTCCTGCCTGAGTCCCGAATCCGACGGCACCTATTCCTTCCAAGTCACCCCCTCGATGGGCCAGGACGAGTTCGGCGGACAAAACGCCAAGAACTACCTCTGCGCCCTTTTTGCCACCGAATACACCTTAGGCCAAGCCGTCGCCCTCGCCCAAAAGCTCGGCGTCACCGACGACGAATCCACCCGCTGGTCGCAGGTCCTCCAAGGCGGCCTCGCCTACCGCAGACTCCTCCTGCCCGATCACGGTTTCTACGCCGCCAACGAGTCCACCGCCTTCGTTCCGCGCCAGCAAAAGCATCCCGTGCAACTCAACCCGCTCTGGATTCTTCCCTTCGAGAAAATCGACGAGCCCACCCTCCAATCCTACCGCCAGCGTCGCGTGATCTGCTCCACCGAGCGCGACAACCAACGCCACGGCGGCGTCCCCACCGGCTTCTATGACGGCTGGACTTTGTTCGCCTTCCAACTCTCCGCCGCCCGCCTGGGCGACTCCATCGGCCTCACCCACGAACGCGCCGAGATGGTCCCCAGCCGAGCGATCGACCCCGACTTCACCACGATCTACGAATCCAGCGGCTACTGGCGTCCCTATTACACCACGAGCATGGGGCTCTTCCTTCAGGCCGCCCACCTGATAAAACCCGCCCCAATATCATCACACCCCTGACCGGCTCATGTTCTTACGAAAAAACATCCTGTCCATTATGACTGCATCTCTCCTGGCCGTTGGCTCCAGCTCATTGTCCGCGAGCGAGCCACTCTTCCGTCCCAACGACCGCGTCCTCTTCGAAGGCGACAGCCTCACCGATGGACTGAAAAACAACTACGGCCGCCAAATGGGCTGGGATAAAACCTGGGCCCATCGCGTGGACGAATGGCTCTTCACGCATTGTGCCGAGCTCAATCTCGAATTCCGAAACCTCGCCGTCGGCGGCAGCTCGGCCAAAACCATGCTGGCCCGGGCGGATGCCGCCGCCGCGTTCAAGCCGACCGTTGCGCTGCTCACCATCGGCACCAACGACGCCATCATGAACGTGCCGGTCGCGACCTTCCGCGTGCAATTCGCCGCCTGGTGCGACCAGCTCACCAAAGCTGGCTGCCGCACCCTCATCCACGTCAGCGGCTTCCCGCCCTGCCCGAATGTGGACAAGGAAACGCGCGCCATCCTCGAACACTGCGCCCCCTACTGGGCGGCAGCGAAGGAAGTCGTGGAATCCCACGGTGGCTTCCAGATCGATGTCGGCCCCTACCTGCTACCACGCGCCGAGGCCCTCGCCCGCAAATGGAAAGATCACACCGTCTATTCCAGCGGCGTCCACTACAACACCCTCGGTAACGAACTCATCGCCGGAGCCGTGCTGACGCACCTAGGCTTTTGGAAAAACTGATCTTATGAAGCCCCCACCAACCATCACCAATCCCATCCTGCCGGGTTTTAATCCCGACCCGTCCATCCTCCGCGTCGGCGACGATTACTATATCGCCACCTCGACCTTCGAGTGGTTCCCCGGCGTGCAGATCCACCACTCGCGCGACTTGGTCAACTGGCACTTGCTCACCCGTCCGCTCGATCGGGTCTCGCAACTCAACATGATCGGCGTGCGGCCTTCGGCCGGCATCTGGGCACCGTGCCTGACCCATGCCGACGGTCTCTTCTGGCTCACCTACACCGTCGTCCGCACCATGCTCAAGGACGAGCCCAACTACATCGTCACCGCCCCCGCCATCACCGGCCCCTGGAGCGAACCGATTCCGCTCAACGGCATCGGCTTCGACCCCTCGCTCTTCCACGACGACGACGGCAAAAAATACTTGGTGCAGATGGCCGTGGACCCGCATCGCCGTGACCATTTTTTCAAAGGCATTTACCTCACCGAGTTCGACCCCGCCGCCCGCAAACTCGTCGGCCCGCGCCGCATGATTTTCCACAAATGCATCGGCGGCACCGAGGGCCCGCACCTCTACAAACGCGGCGCTTATTACTACCTCATGGTCGCCGAGGGCGGCACCGGCTACGACCACGCAGTCACGGTCGCCCGCTCGAAGGATCTCTGGGGCCCCTACGAGGCCGACCCTCAGACGCCCCTCATCACCAGCCGCGATCGCCCCGATCTCGCCCTGCAAAAAGCCGGCCACGGCTCCCTCGTCGAAACCCAGACCGGCGACTGGTATGTCCCCCATCTCTGCGGCCGCCCCCTGCCGCTCGACGCCACCCACACCGAGCGCCGTTGCATCCTCGGCCGCGAAACCGCCCTGCAAAAAGTCGAGTGGACCGAGGACGGCTGGCTGCGCCTCGTCGGCGGTGGCAACTCTCCCGCTACCTCAGTGGCCGCGCCCGCCCTGCCGCCTCACCCCTTCCCGCTCGAACCGGACACCGACCACTTCGACGCGCCGACCCTCGGCATCCACTGGCAAACCCTGCGCGTACCCGCCGACGCCTCCTGGCTCACCCTCAGCGAACGCCCCGGCCACCTCCGTCTCTACGGTCGCGACTCCCTCCAATCCCACTTCGATTTGAGTCTGGTCGCACGTCGCATCGACCACTTCCAGGCCCACTACGAAACCGCCCTCGACTACGCGCCGAAAAACCCCTGGCAGATGGCCGGCCTCACCGTGTTCTACGGCAGCGAGAATCACTACTTCCTCGCCGTGAGCCTCGGCGATGACGGCCGCCGCCGCCTGCTGCTCTTCGTCCGTAACGGCCAGGACGAAAAGCAAATCATCCCCGACGACGGTATCGTAATACCGGATACTGGCACCCTGCGTCTCGCCGCACGACTGGACAACTGGGATATCCAATTCTCATGGGCCGCAGGCGCGGATGAACTTCAGCCCATCGGCCCGGTGGTAGATTCCAGTATTCTCTCCGACGAAGTCGCCAGCTGGGGCTTCACCGGAGCCTTCATCGGTCTCTGCGCCCAAGATCTGGAAGGCACCCGCCAGCCCGCAGACTTCGACTATTTCAAAACCACCACTGCCTCCTCCACCAATTAACATGTCCTCCGCATCTGGCACCCTGCTTATCGACCCCACCCACCGCCTCCACGTGGTCGATAAGCGTCTGTTCGGCAGCTTCGTAGAACACATGGGCCGCAGCATCTACACCGGGATCTTCGAACCCGGCCACCCGCGCGCCGATGCCACCGGCTTTCGCCAGGATGTCGCCACCCTCATCAAGGAACTCGCCCCCACCCTCCTGCGTTACCCCGGCGGCAACTTCGTCTCCACCTACAACTGGGAAGACGGTGTCGGCCCGGTCGAAAAGCGCCCCGTCCGCCTCGACCCCGCCTGGCGCGCCACCGAGCCCAACACCGTCGGCACCAACGAATTTATCGCCTGGTGCCGCGCGGTCGGCTCCGAGCCCATGCTCGCCTTCAACCTCGGCACCCGCGGCCTCGCCGAAGCCCTCCAGTATTGGGAATATTGCAACCACCCCGGCGGCACCGCCCTGAGCAACTTGCGCATCGCCCACGGTTATCCCGAGCCCTACAACGTCCGCCTCTGGTGCCTTGGCAACGAAATGGACGGCCCCTGGCAGATGGGCCACAAGACCGCCGAGGAATACGGCCGCCTCGCCTGCGAAACCGCCCGCGCCCTCAAGCAATGCGACCCCACGCTGGAGCTCGTCGTTGCCGGCAGTTGCAGCGCCGGCCTGCCCACCTACCCCGAGTGGGATCGCATCGTGCTCGAACACACCTACGAGTTCGTCGATCACATCTCGCTCCATATTTACGTTAACGACAACGAGCTTCCCGACCTCCCCGCCTACCTCGCCGTCGGCCTGCGCATGGACGCGATGATCCGCACCATCTCTGCCACCTGCGACTACGTCAAAGCCCTCAAGCGCGGCAAAAAAGACATCCACCTCGCCTTCGACGAATGGAACGTCTGGCACTGGAAAAACATGCACGCCCCCGGCTTCAAGGCCTGGGACCACGCCCCCGCCCAGGTCGAGCAGATCTACACCGTCACCGAGGCCGTCATCTTTGGCTCGCTCATCCTCAGCCTGCTCCGCCACGCCGACCGCGTGCGCATCGGCAACCTTGCGCAACTCGTCAACGTCATCGCCCCCATCATGACCGTCCCCGGCGGCCCATCCTGGAAACAGACGATCTTTTATCCCTTCCGGGATTTCTCCCGCCACGGTCGCGGCGAGGTGATCTTCAGCCGCGTCGAAAGCCCCACCTATACGACCAAGGAATTCGGCGAAGTACCCTACGTCGAGGCCGTCGCCGTGCGCGCCCCCGACACCGGCGAGATCACCATCTTCGCCATCAACCGCCACCTCACCGAAGCGCTTCCGCTGACCATCGCCACCGGCAAGCCCCTCGAACACCGCACCCTCACCCACACCGACCCGCAGGCCACCAACACCGCCGAACACCCCGACCGCGTCACCCCGTGCGCGGCCCCGCAGCCAGGCACCTTGCCCCCGCTGTCGTGGAACGTCTTGCGCTTCTCGCCGATCGCCTAAGTGCCAAACGCCGGCACCCTCGTCCAATCTCCGAAACACCAGAAACCCTTTCCATGAAACCGCATTCCCCCGCCTGGCTCGACACCGCCGTCTTCTATCAAGTTTACCCGCAATCCTTCGCCGACTCCAACGGTGACGGCATCGGCGACTTGCCCGGCCTCATCAGCAAGCTCCCCTACCTCAAGTCCCTCGGCGTCACCGCCATTTGGTTGAACCCCATTTTTGAGTCCCCCTTCGGTGACGCCGGCTACGACATCGCCGACTTCCGCAAGGTCGCCGCGCGCTACGGCACCAACGCCGACGCCATCAAGCTTTTCAAGGAAGCCCATAAACTCGGCCTTAAGGTCGTGCTCGACCTCGTCGCCGGCCACACCTCCGACCAGCACCCCTGGTTCCAATCCGCCGCCACCGACCCCAAGAGTCCTTACCGCGACTATTTCATCTTTACCGGCGATGAACCGCAGAAACCCATGTTCGGAGACTCCACGCCGAAGACCGCCGACGGCGAGCACTTCGTCGCCAACTTCCTGCCGTTCCAGCCAGCACTCTCCTACGGCTACCACCAACCCGACCCGGCCAAGCCGTGGCAACTCCCCGCCGAACATCCCGCCTGCCTCAAGGTCCGCACCGAACTGCGCGACGTCATGAAGTTCTGGCTCGATCTCGGCTGCGACGGCTTCCGCGTCGACATGGCTTCCTCGCTCATTCGCGGCGGCGAGGCCTCCGCCGAGCTCGCCCGTCTCTGGCAGGGTTTCCGCGCCTGGTTCGACCGCGATTACCCCGAGGCCGTGCTCGTCGCCGAATGGAGCAACCCCACCCAGGCCATCAACGCCGGCTTCCACATCGATTTCATGATTCACTTTGGTGAAACCGCCTACACCCACCTAGTCGGCTCGCCGAACGAACTCCAGGGCAAACGCCGCATCCCCCACGTCTTCTTTGAGCGCTCCGGCGAGGGCGACATCCGCCTGTTCCTCGACAACTACCTCAAACACTACACCGCCACCGCCGGTCACGGTTTCATCTCCCTGCCCACCGGCAACCACGATTTCCAACGTCCGCGTCGCGGCCGCGATCTCGCCGACCTGCGCGTGCTCTACGCCATGCTCTTCACCATGCCCGGCACGCCATTCCTCTACTACGGCGACGAGATCGGCATGAGAAATATCGACGGCCTCCCCGAAAAAGAAGGCTCCATGTGGCGCACCGGAAACCGCACCCCGATGCAATGGGACGCCTCCGCGCCCAATCTCGGTTTCTCCACCGCACCGAAGAAATCGCTCTACCTGCCCGTCGATCCCGCCAAGGACGCCCCCACCGTCTCCGCCCAACTCGCGGACAAGTCGTCGCTGCTTCAGTTCACCCGCACGCTGATCGCCCTGCGCAAAAAACATCCCGCTCTGGGCAACGCCGCCGCGTTCCGTCCGCTCTACGCCGAGGCGGGTCGTTATCCGTTCGTCTATGAACGCAGTGACACCAGCGGTCGCTTCGCCATCGCCATCAACCCCGGCGAACCCGCCCGCAGCGTCGAGCTCGCCGACTTCAAGGGCGCGAAACTCGTCCTCGCCGAGGGCGCGAAACTCACCGGCACCACGCTCTCCCTCACCGGCGTCTCGTTCGCGATTCTGCAGCTCAAGGACGTGCGCACAGCCTCCACCGACTGATGCCGCGCCCCCCCTTTTTTTCCCCTCCCCCATGACCCCGCGTCCCATTCTCCACCTTATCGGCAACGCCCACCTAGATCCCGTCTGGCTCTGGGATCGCGCCGAGGGCATGGCCGAGGCCGTCGCTACCGTGCGTTCCGTCGTTCGCCTTCTCTACGAACGTCCCGAGCTCACATTCATCCGCGGCGAGAGCCTCATCTATGAGGAGGTGCGTCAACGCGACCCCGCCACGTTCGGCGAGATCCAGACCCTCGTTCGCGCCGGCCGCTGGGATGTCGTAGGTGGAAACTACCTCCAGCCCGACATGAACCTGCCCCACGGCGACACCATCGCCCGCGTTTTTTCCGAGGGCCAAAGCTACTTCCGTAAACATTTCGGAAAAACCGTGCGCGCCGGCTGGTCGGCCGATTGCTTCGGCCACAGCGTCGGCCTGCCCGATATCCTCCACGCCGCCGGTCTGCGCTACTATGCTTTCGGACGCCCCGCCAAGGACAGCCCGGACACCCCTCCCGACGGCCTGCCCAACGACAACGTGTTCTGGTGGCAGGGCCCGCAGGGACACCGCGTCCTAGCCCACCGCACCACCGGCCAGTGGTATGGCTGCGAACACGACGAACTCCCCCGCCGCCTCGACCAAACCCTTGCCTGGGCTCAAAAAAAGGGCCGTCGCCACGCCGCCGTTTTCTTCGGCCTTGGCAACCACGGCGGCGGCCCCACCCGCCGCCAGCTCGACGACATCGCCGCCTGGACCGCCGCCCACCCCGAGGCCGAGGTCCTGTATTCCGGCCTGCATCGCTTCTTCCGCGCCCTCGAAACGGAAATCCGTGCCCGTCGCCTTACGGTTCCCGTCTACCAGGGCGAACTCAATTTTGCCCTGCGCGGCGTCAACTCTGCCGGCGCCAAATTCAAGTTTCCCTACCGCCGCGCCGAGTCCGCCCTCAACCGCGCCGAGCGCGCCGTACGCTCCGCCCGTCTCGCACCCGCATTGCCCGCCGAGCTCTGGCGCGGTCTGCTGTTCAATACCTTTCACGACATCCTCCCCGCTTCCTGCACCGAGCCCGCCCTCGAACAACAAATCGACGAGGTGCGCGGCCTTTGCCACGCCGCCTCCGAACACGAGCGTCTCGCCCTCACCGCCCTCGCCGCCAAGCTCAAGCCTGCCGTCCCCGCCGCCCCGTCGCCGCACCACCCGCAAGCCGTGCCTTTCGTGGTCTGGAACCCCCTCGACCGGCCTTGGTCCGGCTTGGTCGAAATCGAGGTCGGTCTCGACTACCGCCCGCTCTTCGGCACGCCCGATCCCGAAATCCGCGTGCTCGGCCCCAAGGGCTCCGCCCAACCGTTCCAAACCCTTCCCGTCGGCCACAACTTCATGCCGGCCCTCGCCTGGCGGCGGCGCATCGTCACACCCGTCAGCCTGCCCGCCCTCGGCGCCGGTATCGTCTCCATCGGTTGGGTTCCCGGCCATCGTGCCCCGAGCCTATCCGCCGCAAATCGCCCCGCCTTCGCGCGCGGCACGTCCTCGATCGGCAACGGCTGGTTCCTCGTCAGCGCCAAACCCGGCGCCGACTCGCTCTCCGTGCGTGCCGCGTCGCAGGAGGGCGCCTCGCCCGCCGCCTGGTTGCCCGCCTTATCGCTGGTCACCGTCGAGGATCAGTGGGGTCCGTGGGGCGGCCACTACAACGAGCCTGGCTCCACTCACCTCAATACCGTTCGCCACCGCTGGCTGGTCACCAGCGCCACGATCACCGAGTCCGGACAGCTGCGCTCCAGCCTCACCGTCAAACTCCTCTCCGAGAGCGGACGCTCCGAGGCCGAATTGGTCTTCCAACTCGAGACCGGACGTCGCGCCGTCAACGTCGCCGCCCGCATCTTCTGGCACGAGGAAAACGCCCGCCTCAAACTCCGCTTCCCCGTCGCCGCGAAACAAATGGAGGTCGAGGTGCCCGGCGGCAGCGTCGTGCGCGGCGAGGTCGGCGAGGGCCCCGGCATCGGCTGGGTGAGCGCGCAAGAAAACCGCGTTCCCTTCGCCTTCACCTCCGACGCCCTTTCGGACTTCGATGTCCACCAAGGCGCCGTGCAGGCCACTGTCCTGCGCTCCTCCCGCTACACCCAATCCGAGCCGGTCGACGCCACACCCGCCATCCGCGGCCCCGTCATCGACCGGGGCGAATACCGCTTCCGTTTCGTCCTCACCAACGCGCCCAAAACCATCGCCGGCCTCACCGAGGAACTCCGCCTCCCGCCCGCCGTGCAAATGACCTGGCCGCGTAAATAACGACGTCCCCTCCCTTGCCCTGCCCAACCTATTTTTCTTAACCATGAACACCTCCTTCACTCCCGGCGAACGCTGGCTCGATACCGACGGTCAACCCATCCAGGCCCACGGCGGCGCCCTCCTCCGCCACGGCGACGCCTGGTATTGGTATGGCGAGGACAAGACCGCCCACATCAACTCCAAGGTCACCACCGTCACTGGCGTTTCCTGCTACCGCTCCACCGATCTGCTCAACTGGAAAAACTGCGGCCTCTGCCTCACCGCCTCCGACGATCCCGCCTCGCCCATCCACAGCTCCAAAATCGTCGAGCGCCCCAAGGTCCTCTTCAACGCCCTCACCGGAAAATTCGTCATGTGGATGCACCTCGACGAAAACGGCTACATGTTCTCCCGCGCCGGCATCGCCGTCGCCGACCGCCCCGAGGGTCCGTTCAACCTGGTGCGCGTCCAGCGCTCGATCGCCCACGACTACGGCTACCCGTCCCCCGACCCGCGCAACCAACGCGAACACGGCAACGCCTACCTCGACATGAATCTCTTCCTGGACGACGACGGCCAGGGCTACGTCTTCCACGTCTCGGAAAATCTGCTCACCGTTTACGTCTCCAAGCTCACCCCGGATTTCACCGACTTCCTTCGCCCCGCCCAGATCGGTATCACTTGGAATCGAGCCATCCTCAACAAGGTCCGCGAAGCCCCGACTCCGTTTAAATACGAGGGCCAGTATTACCTCTTCTCCTCCGGCTGCACTTTCTGGGACCCCAACTACACCTTGCTCGCGCGCGCCCCGCACCCGTTCGGTCCCTGGGAAAATCTCGGCGATCCCTTCACCGGCGCTGGCGCCGTGCATTCGCACCACACCCAACCCACCTCTGTCTTCGCCATGCCCGGCGCGCCCGCCGGCTCCTTCGTTTTCATGGCCGACCGCTGGATGCCCAAGGAACTCCGCGACACCCGCCACGTCTGGCTGCCCTTCGTCATGCGCGACGGCACCACCCAACTCGATTTCCGCCACCACTGGGACGCCTCGATCTTCACCCCCAAGCCCGCTCCCGTCGCACCGACCATCCGGGGCTCCCTGCGCTACGACAACTCGGTGTTCAACCCCGTCGGCGTGCGCCTCGCTTGGGACGCCGTCCCGGGTGCGGACGGCTACCGCGTTTACGCTGACGGCTTCGCGGTCGGTTTCAGTGACGCCCTCACGCTCGACCTGCCCCTCCCGCTGCCCGGCGTCGTGCAAACCTACACCGTGCGCGCCGAAGCACTGGCCGGCGGCTCCTCGCCGGACTCCAACGCCGTGCCCCTGCGCTTCGGCAAACCCCGCCGCACCCACCTGAGCGACCACGCACCCGTCCGCGCCTTCGCCGGCTTCGGCGAAATCCTCTCCGACCGCGCCTGGGACGGCGAAGCCCTGCGCCTCGGCACCACCGACTACGCCAAAGGCCTCTTCGCCCACGTGGACAGCGACATCAGCTACCTGTCCGGAGGAGCCTACGCGCGCTTCACCGCCACCATCGGCCTGCACGCCCCCCGCCCTGCCGGCCACGCGTTCTTCTCAGTCGAAGCCGACGGCAAGACGATCTTCACCTCGCCCCTCCTGCGCGCAACCGAGGCCCCCCTTAAAATAGACCTCCCCATCACCGGCGTGCGCCACCTCCGCCTGCGTGCCTGGAATCCAGATACAATTGGCGACTGCCACGCGGTCTGGGCCGAAGTCGAGATCGCACCCTGACGTAAACTCTGTATTTCCCACCAATCACCCGATACAAAAAATCTCCGCCTGACCACCCCTGTCACTCCAACTCATGATTATCACCTGCCGCAAACACGCCCCGTTCCACTGGCTCTTCGCCACGGCCACCACGGGCGCGATTTTCATGTATATGTATTGTGCGATGAACGGGGCCTTCCTGTTTTCGCTCAAGAAGTTTTTGGATAACCCCGCCGGGCTTACCTTCATCATGAGCGTGCCGACGCTCCTACACATGGTGTTCGCCCCGTATGTGAACTTCATGTCGGACCGCATCTGGACGCGTTACGGCCGCCGCAAGCCCTTCGCCATCGCGGGCTGGATCTTGGCGTTCGTCGCCATTGCCGCCATGCCGCTCATGCCCAACTTCTGGATGCTGATCGTCGCCTACCTCGGCTACCAGATCGCCCTCGATCTGCGCGGCCCCATGGAGCCGCTCAACAACGAGATCGTGCCTCCCGGCCAGCGCGGCCGCTTCTCCGCCATTTCCCAATGGATGGGCAACCTCGGTAACATGGGTTTCACCTTCCTCGCCTTCGGTCGTTTCGACGACCAGCAGTTCTACCTCGGCATCCCCCTCGGCGGAGAAACCGCCATCTACTGGACCGCCGCCTGCGCCCTCCTGCTACTCGTCCTTTTTATCGCCCTCGGCATCCGCGAGACCAACCCGAAGAGTGCCTCACGCGGCGAGCGCTTCAGAATGAAGGGCTTCTTCACCAGTATCCTGAACAAAAACCTTTTCCCGGTTTATTTCCTCATCTTTGGCTCGGCCATGATGAACGCCGGCCTCGGCACCCTCGGCGCCTTGCTCTACACCGACCAGTGGCAGTTCACCAAGCAGGAGATGGGCAACAACAACATGGTCGGCGGCGTGATCAATATGTTCCTAATCATCATCCTCGGCTTCTTCGCCGACAAGATGAACCGCCTCAAGTCCTACCAGGTTCTCATGACTCTGACGGTATTCGTGAACTTCGCGTTCTACCTCTACATTAATTTTTTCCTCTACGACCGCCGCCCCGTCCTGCTCGAACTCATCATGTTCGGCGAGACCCTCTCCATCATGGGCATCCTCATCGGCATGACTTACGGTCCGATGGTTTACGACTACGTGCCGCGCAACGAAATGGGCACCTACATGGCCGGCTCCAGTTTGCTTAACCGCATCACCAGCCTCGTCACCCTCAACGGCGCCGGCCTCTTCATCTGGGGCTACGCCACGATCTTCCTTCCCCCCGGCGGCGACATGACCCGCGTCGTTTTCCAGCACAGCCAGACCAACGCCCAGGTCTCCCAACTCATCGCCCAATCCCAGTGGACCGACACCGTCGCCCACCAGCCCAAACCCGTCACCGAGATGTCCCAGCGTCCTTGGTATGGCAGCGGCGCCTACCTCGACTTCGGTACCGCCTACGAGATTCGCATGAGCAATCCCGACAGCATGGCGCTCAAGAAAGAGCGCGACACCGCCGAATCCGCCCGCGTCAAAATCGCTAACGAAGAAAATAACCTGCGCACCCGCATCCGCGTCCTTGCCGCAAAAAACCCCGGTGATCCTTCACTCCCCGGCCTCACCGCCCAAGCCGACGCATACAAGGCCGAGGCCCAGCCTTTCCTCGATAAGATCAAGAGCGTGGACGACGAACTCTCCCGTCGCGGAAAAAACCTCCACGACCAAGTTGTCGCCCAGCTCGGCTCGCACCTGCTGGTCGAGGGCGAACAGATCGAACACGCCGCCTGGCTCTCCGCCCGCATCCTCACTTTCCCCGCCTTGCACAAGGTCTCCAACGATTCGCTCGAACGCACCCTGCTCGACCTGCGCCACGCCTTCCCCGAGGTCATCGACCTGCGCGCCACCCGTCTGAACGACGTGTTCGGAGTGGCTCTCAGTCTCAAGGGCACCACCGACGCCGCCCGTGAAGCCGTCATCCTCACCGGCTTCCGGGACGCCGTAGCCAAGCACCTCAGCAAGGATCTCGCCCCTCCCGGCGCTCCGCTCACCTCCACCGTCACCCCGCTGCTTTCGCTCGACGTGAAGATCATCGAGGAGCCGATGGACATCCATCTCTCGCCCATCGCCAAACTGGTCAACACCGTCACCGGCTGGTTCACCCTGCCGCCCGGCCCCGATCGCAAAATCCTCGCCCTGGCCCGCGCCCTGCGCAAATCCGGCGAGACCGAACACGTCACCGTCGAAAACATCCCTCCGGAAATCAAAGATGATTTCGCCGTGCGCATCCTTGCCATCCCCTCGGGCACACTGCTCGCCACGCTGCCCAACGCCAAGCCCGACACCCTCGACCATCGCCTCACCACCTTGCTCGGCGACGCGCAACACGCCGCCATCGCCCGCCCCTTCTTCGACCGCGCCGTGCTCACCGGCAGAGACGTGCGCCTCAATATCCCCAAACAGGAACTCGCCTCCGGCTACGCGCCCCAGACCTTCGACTACATGGCCGGCTACCTCTGGATGCTCGGTCTCGGCATCATAGGCCTCTTCATCACCTTCGTTTTCGCCGCCCGCGAGAAAAAAGGCCTCATCCGCAAACGCGGCGTCGAGGAAGCTGCCGCCCACAGCGCCAAGGGCAAACAACAACACCTCTCGCCCGACGAGGAGGAGTTCGAAACCGATCCCGCCACCGGCCGCGTCGTCACCTACACCCCAGGCTACGTGCCGCAAAAAGTCGGCTTCTTCCTGATCGCTACCGTGATTTTCGTTCTCGGTGCCGCCCGCCTCTTCCCCGACCTCCGCGTGATCACCTTCGGCGACTATGCCCAGGCCGAGGTCACCGGCATCACCAAGACACGCGAAGGCCTGCCCGACGAAGCGATCACCCAGGACGAACAATGGAAATCCGTCGAACTCCTCCACGACCGCTCCTCGACTTATTGGAACGAGTTCACCTTCAGCCCGAAGACGGCCGGCGGCGCAATGGCCTCGCCCGTCACGTTTCGCTCCCCGTTTGGCAGTCAGTTCCGCCCGCTCAACGCCCTGCTTGATGCTGATGGCCTGCCCACCACCCAGTGGATCGCCTACGACCCCGCCAACCCGAATCGTATCGCGCAACCGCTGGAGTTGAGCAACTGGTTCCTGCCGCTCACGCTCACTGGACTGGGCCTCACCGGCATGGCCATAGCCGGAATGCTGCTCTACCACGCCCGCCGCCCCATCCCCGTCCCCTACGTCGCCCCCGCGACATGAAAAAAGCCCGGCGGCTACTTTCGAACCTGATCCCTCATCTGCCCTTTTCCCGCGCCAATAGGGGTCTTCCCCACCCACCCCACCGGCTTCCCTCCCGCTCACCCGACCCACTGCGTTAGCCACTCCAAGCTTACCCGCCCCGCACTGATCCTTTTGGGAGACCGCCATTACGACACGTAGCCCGCCCGTGCCCAAGCCGACTTGCTTGCTCCGCTCTGTCAGTTATTTATCTGTATAATTTGTGGTTAGTTCTACTTTGTTAAGGTGCGCTAAAATCCCTCAAAATTGGCCGGGGACGGCCAACTCTACACTTCCGAACGAGTAAATTGGCCTTGGTCTTTTGTAGAGTTGGCCGTCCCCGGCCAAAAAACCGTGAAACGTCACATGCGGCGGGGACTCATTCATTGGCTTAACAAAGTAGAACTAAAACTCCCGTTCCTAAAGTCCGATTATCACGGGCTGTAGGTATTACAGCATTATAGATTTCACAATAAACATAAGTATATTGCTGATCAATGAGAAATAGCCCGAACGACTTGTGCTCGTAATGGCCGCTCGTCACGCCAGCGTCCGACCTCCTCAGCGATAAAGCAGCCTATGCGTGCCAACTCTTTACCTAAGCATCCAGCTATATGCGGAGTTATAACCACATTCGGTAAATCAAACACCGGATGCCCTTGCTCGGGCGGGTCCTGCACCAGCACATCCAATATAGCCCAAAGGTCCGACCGCTCAGCCAGCACGGCCAGCATCTGCTCTTCGCGCACTACCCCACCCCGCGCCGTGTTGATAAACGTCGCTTCCTGGCGCATCGCCAGGAAGTGCTCGCGGCCGAGCATCCCACGCGTCTCCCCATTCATCGGCAGGTGACAACTCACCACGTCACTCGTCTCGAATATCTCGATTAGCTCCACGCGCTTCACTACCGCCGCCTCGGCCGCCTCGCATGTCAGGTAGGGATCGTAAACAAGCACATCGATGGCAAACGGTCGCAAAAGCGCACGCAACTCGCGCGCGATCGCACCATATCCAACCAGTCCAACCGCGCTGCGATAAGTCCCGGGGCCCGGCTTACGCAAAAACCTGCGCTCGGTCTTCACCGCAGTCGCTTGCCGCCACACATTACGCAACGATACCAAGATCAGTCCGAGCGTGTGCTCCGCCACACTCCTCGCCAGTTCAGGATTCGCACTCATTACGGTGATACCGCGATGAAAACACTCGCCGTCCGCGACCAATCCGCGCGTGTCCCCAGCCGCATAAAAAACCGCCCGCAACCGCGGCATACGCTCCAGGACTTCTCTGGTCAGGGGTATGGCCCCCCACCCGGCTACCAGCACTTCGATTTTCGCCAACTCGGCTTCGGGCAGCGCCATGAGTTCCGCCGCGCCACAGACTTCGTCGGGTAAGTCGAGATGATGGCGCAGTTCATTACAAATGCCGGCGGGAAACAATTGCTCGCGCCAATAACGGTCAAAATTAAAACGGGCGTAGGGTTTGGATTTCACTATCTTCGTAATAAATTTTTTATCGCCGGGATTTCCTCGGCTTCTTGAAGTGCAGAAGCCAACCATCATGGACGTATCGGGTTAGACTCAACAACCAGCCCGATACTGGACGCGTTGAATACCGCCTCCCGCCAGATTATACTAGCGTCCTATAAGTTCAACTTATTGAGCCGAAACGGCCTCGTCCTTCCGCTACGCATTCCGGAAGTAGCCGTAGCGGAATGGCGGCGCCATTTCGCCCCTTTGCCCCTAGATCTTCTACAGGCATAATCCGGCATGGCGCACCACCGCGAAAGTGCCCTGCGCTTCCTCCTCCCGAGCGGGAAATCCCGATCTAGCAATACTTAACAAAGTAGAGCTAATACCAATTACCTATCGCATTTAGACTCTAACGCAAAGGCGCAATGGCGCAGAGAAACGCAAGAACCCCTTCATTTCCGTGTCTTTGCGCACTTAGCGGCTTGGCGACTCTGCGTTAAAATAAGTCCATTTTGTTCAGGATTTTGGTATAATTCTACTTTGTTAACTTGGGAACATTGCGGTGGAAATACCTGAGAATGGCCGCAAAAAGGCTCAAAACGCGCAAAATCAAGCCTTCATTTCTGTGACTTATGCGACTTTTTGCGGCCAATTCTCGTTATTAACAAAGTAGAACTACGTCTGTGCCCGCACCGACGGCCCATTCACCCATTGACCGCAGAGAGTCGTGCTCATCAGCAACGCCGGGGCTCCCGTTTCATTGTGCCGTAATAACCCGTCCAGAACGCTCACCGCCGTGCGAGTTCGCAAATCCTGCCGACCATCCATACCCGCAGCCAACTTCTTATACTGTGGCAGCAGCTCTATGCAGGCGAACCCCACCTCCTCCGGCACCTTCGCTCCCGCCTCCTTCAACCACTGCAGCGCAGCCAGATCGCTTCCGATCACCACGTCGGGTTGCTCGCGCCGCCACCACTCGATGAACACCTCCCGATTCCATTCTTTTTCAGCCAACAGTGAATTTACCCGCTGCTCCACCGGCTTCCCCTCGTAAAACTCCATAAACGGAAGGCGGTTAAAGCGCCCGGGCTCGTCATTGCTACGCAGCATGGCCAGCCCGGGCCGCTTATAGCCCAACGCCGTCAGCTCGACCAACAATCGCCGCACCGTGGCCAACTGGTTAAGCTGCACCTGATGATACCGGATCCCGTTGGCACCCAGCTCCACCACACAATAATCATCCCAATCCCGCCGCCACACCTGCGCTATCGCGGCGTTACGTAGAAAAATAATGCCCCGCACACCCCGGGATTTTACGATAGCCGCCAAGCGCTCCGGCGTCATGCCCGCATCCCGCGCCCTAATATAATCAAGCTGATACCCGTAGCTAAGCACCGCCTCGCGCATCAACACCGCCGTGCGCTCCAGATGCTCCATCACCACCTTGGGTAAGGTTCCCTCCGGTTCGCCCGGCCCCGGATGATCTGAAGCCCCATAGTAGTCGATAAACGCGATCATCGGCGCGCTCTCCGCCGCATGGCCGCTGCGCTGCTGCGTCATCAAGGCCGCCACCAGCGGGTTCACCTTGTAGCCGATTTTGTCCGCCACCGCGAGGATCCGCAGTCGCGTTGCCTCCGAGATCGAAGAACTGTTACGCAGCGCCAGCGACACGGCTGATTTACTCACGCCGGCAAGCTCGGCAATCTGACGAATGGAGGTGGGCTTAGGCACGAGCGGAGGGGTAAAGTGGCGGTAGGGGATGAACTAAACGGAACGGCAGACCATTAGTTACTCAACGCGTCCACTGCAAGTCGGTTTGTGCTATGTCCCTTCCCTCACGATACTAAATTTGCTGTCCGCCCATCCCGTGAACCCTCGCCACCCGTCGGCCCTTTCCCGTGAAAATAAACTCATTCAACGCGTCCAACAGGGAAATAATTTACATCGAAACAAAATCTGCGCGTTCGTTAACGGCCACCGTTGATTGGCCGTCGATCCCACCCATATTGAACTGCTTGTTTTAGTCACCGCGAAACGAATCTCTTAAATACATGAAAAAAACATACCTCATCGTCACCGTCGCGTCCCTACTCGCCGGACTCGTCACCTCGGCCCAAGCCCAAGTTGTTACCTTCAGCTCGGCTGCCGACATCACGAATAACTTCCGCGAAATCCGCTCAAACACCAACGATCCCATTTTCGTCGGCACGGCCGGCTCGGATGGAGTCACGAATGGCTATGCCAACCTTTCCCCTACCGCCGACAGCGGTGCTGTGCGTCTGGCCTACGATGCCAACGGCGCGACGGCGGGCACCAGCACCTTCACCACGGGATTTGTCGCAATGGATGTCCGTTGGACGCTTGCCAACCAAAACATCGGTCTTTTCTTCGGCCCAACCACCACGGACGCCATCGGCTGGTCCTTTCGTTTGGACAACAGTGGAGCTTTAGAAAACAGCGTTGTCCGTTACGGAATCAACAACACCAATAATTTTACTACTGGCACGACCCTCACCACCAGCAGCGGAACTGCTTTCGCCAATCCGTCGGGAACTCCAGCTTTCACCACCACGACGGACATCTTTGCCAGCGCAGGCCTGACGGCTGGAAACTGGTATTCCATGCGTATGGACTTCGGGCTGAATGGATCCAACGAGCGCACGCTGCAATTTCAGGTGTGGAACAACATCCTCGACAGCAACGGCGTTGGCACCGGTTCGGTGGTCTGGAATCAAAGCCTGAATATCGTGGGCACGGCCTATAACGGTGCGGGCGAAGTGGGCATTTTCGCCGTAGGCAACGCAGCAATGGTCGTCGACATCGACAACTTCACTGCCACCGCCTCCGCCATCCCCGAGCCCTCCACCTACGCCGCCCTCGCCGGCCTCGGCGTCCTCGGCCTGGCCGCCATGCGCCGTCGCCGCGCTGCCTGATCACCCCGATCAATCCCAACCCTCCAAGGCCCGCCTTCACCGGCGGGCCTTTTTTGTGCCCGCATAAGTCGCTTTCCCGAAACGAAAGCGCTCCGCGCTTCCGCTACACTTTCCGCTTCTTATACCAATTACGGTTCGAAATGAGCCTTTTGTTTGAGACATGCCCGACCGGTGGTCGGGGTTTCCGAGGAGGCACCGCCCATGTTGGAGTCCCGCTTTTAGGCGGCCCGCGTATGCGTGGTCACTTTTCCGAGACCGGCTAAAGCCGGAACTCCAACTCATACCAATTACGGTTCGAAATAAGCCTTTTGTTTGGAGCATGCCCGACCGGTGGTCGGGGTCTCTGGGAAACGCCCGACCACCGGTCGGGCCTACACCAGACTACATACACCAGACGAAAGTCTCATTTCAGGTTCCTCGCTGTTTTCAGTGGGTGCAAAGACCGGGAAAGAACCGCTAATGCGGCGAGCCAAAGTCCGCCGCCGAGATTTCACCTGCCGACCAAGTCGGCCGACGCGGTCGATTCCTCGGCCAATGGCCTCGCTGGGAAAATGGCTAATTGCT
>CANIWJ010000024.1 GCA_947471035.1 Verrucomicrobiota bacterium | reverse complement strand
GATTCGGTCGCAGCTAGCAAACCGCCATCATCACGGAGTTCATAAACAGATGAGAAGGATCGGCCTGGAGGTGCTTGCAATGGGCTTGTTATTCCTCCGTTAAGTAAACACCAGTCGCCAATCAGGTTTTTGATCAATGCCTGCCCATTATTATTAATTTCCGTTGCGTAGGAACCGGCCGGACCAATCGGAATAAGCGCGTAGGTGGGAGCTTCCAGCCTGACTGGAGCCAATGCGGATACCATCGCCCAGCCATCCAATGGGTCCTCTATGCCGTCGTCGTCGGAATCTTTCTTACGCGGATTAGTGCCCAGTTTATATTCTTCGTAATCACTCAGACCATCGCCGTCGCTATCCACTTGTCCATTAAAGGAAGAAGCGGGGTTGTAACCGTTGGCGGCCTGCCAGCCGTCAGAGACTCCACTGCCGTTGCTGGAAAAACTATTGGGGTCGCTGGCAAAAGTGCCTTCTACACCGGTGTATGCGGTTTGAAGCTCCAATGCATCAGGAATACCGTCGCCGTCGGTGTCGGGCAGGCTTACCGGCGTGGAAGTCGCGATCTTTCCTCCGGAAGCCAAAGCAGAGACCCGGTAAGTCAGGCTTTGCTGGTAATCGGCGGTGGTGTGGGTAAAGGTGCCAGTATCGGCAGCGGTAGAACCCACCACTTGCCATGTACCGTCGGCGAGCAGGCGGCGCTCTATGCGGTGGCCGGTTTCAAAGCCGTTGGGATCGGTCCAACTTACACTCCAACTCTGCGGCGCGGCGGGAGCCAACCCGAGGGAAAGCTGCACCGGCGGGCGAAGTTCGGTGGGAACCGGCGTTTCAAGACGAAGGCGCAAAAAACGCCGCGCAGGCGCGGCGTTGGAATAGGGCTGGGGATCCAGCAAAGTCACTTCATCGTAGCCGGAGAAGGCGACGCGATCGACCTCGGTAAGGTTGTTATAGGTTATCCAACTGGTGAGCGTATCCGAGCCTTGCAGGCGAATATCGACATCAGCCAATCCCTGACGCTCGCGGAAGGTCAGAGTGAGATTGGAGCCGACCTGTTCCAAGCGGGGCGCGAGGGTGGCTGAGTTGGCGCTTAGCGGCGGGGTGAAAAATGCAAACTCCTCCAGATTGCGCAGCCCATCGAGGTCGGGGTCGGCGGAAACGCCGCTCACCGCATCGTTATACCAGTCTGCCTCGGCAAATACAGTCGGCTGCCAGTCGTAAAATGTCGTCTGCGCCGACAGGCCGAGTACAGCGGCGGCAAATCCAAGAACCAAACGGGAAATAAATAAGAAGCGGTGTACTGAGGACATAAAAGAGGGACGCACTTACTAACGTCCCGACAACAGGCGCCTGGAAGAGCCTACGAAAAGACGCTTTCGATGCGCCCCAGGTCGGGGCGCGAATCGATGCGCTTTTCGTGTCCAAGAAGTTTCCAGGCTTCGTTGTCGGACAGCAGCCGAAGCTGCGCGAAAGGGATGTGCCGTGTATGGGTGGCTGGGTGGCGGGTGGGAATGACGCGGGTGAGCGAAATGCTAGGTCGCGCAAAAATAGGCAAAGACCGCGAACAGCCTTTAGGCAAGCCGAGGTTTTCCGGTATTATACAAATCACTCCTAGCATTAGGTTTCGTCGCGAGGGTTCAGTCCATTTTTAGGACTAGTATAACAACAAAAAGCCCCGTGATTTGAGTCACGGGGCTTTTCACAGGAAAGTTTGATCCGCAGGATCAACCGCTGGAGAGCGTCTGGATGATCTTCACCAGTGGGAGGAACAGCGCGATAACGATGGTGCCGACCACCACCGCCATGAATACGATCATGATCGGCTCGATGATCGAAGTGATGGAAGTCACAGCGTTGTCCACTTCGTCGTCGTAGGTGTCGGCGATGCGGGTCAACATGTCAGGCAGGGCGCCGGTTTCCTCGCCGACTTCGACCATGGAAGTAACCATGGTGGGGAAAATACCGGTGGCTTCGAGGGGCTTGCCCACGCCTTCGCCTTCTTTCACGCGGTCGTGAACGGCCTTAAGCGCCTCGGCGATGTGCACGTTGCCGGAGGTGTCACTCGTGATAGTTAATGCCTGAAGGATCGGCACGCCGGACGATAGCAAGGTGCCGAAGGTGCGGGTAAAGCGTCCGACCGAGGCCTTCAGGAAGAGCGGGCCGAAAGCCGGCACGTTGATCTGAATATAATCAATGATGCGTGTGCCCTTTGGGGTATTGCGAAAAGCTTTGAATGCAAAGTAACCACCGAAGCACAACCCAATGGTTATGAGAATGTTGTTCTTCATGAAGTTGGACACCGCCAAGACGAATTGGGTAAGCGGCGGTAGGGAGGCACCCTTGAGCAGGCTGGCGAAAATCTCCTCGAATTTAGGAATAACGAATACCATCAGCGCGGAGACGATCAGCACGGCCACCACCATAATAATGACCGGATAGGTCATCGCGGCTTTGACCTTCCCTTTGATCTTCTCGGCCTTTTCCATAAACTTCGCGAGGCGGTCGAGCACGGTGCCAAGCACGCCGCCCGCTTCACCGGCCTTCACCATGTTAACGTAGAGGCGGTCGAAGACCTTGGGGTGTTGCAGCAAGCCGTCGGAGAAGGTGCCGCCGGAACGAATGCTTTCCGCCACTTGTTCGAGCACCGCCTTGAAGGGCAAGTTGCGCTCCTGGCGGGCGAGGGTTTCGAGCGAGCGCAGGATGGGCATACCCGCATTTACCAAGGTGGATAACTGGCGAGTAAAGAGCGCGAGTCCTTGATTGTTAATTACTTTACCGAAAGTAAAGCCTTTGCCCTTGGCCTTGGGCGCTGCGGTGGTTTCGGTTCCTTTGGCACCGGATTTTGAGGGCTGCTTGGCGGCGGCACCAGCAAGGGTGATCGAAGTGGGGAGGAGCCCCATCGCCTTGAGGTCAATGGCGGCTTGTTCGGCGGAAGCGCTGTCGATGGAGCCTTTCTTGTCCTTGCCGGAGGAGGATTCGATGGCGATGTAGGTAAACTTAGGCATGGGGTTATAGATCTGAATTCAGGGTGTTAAAGTGATGAATGCTTCTCGGTCGGTATTAGGGTAACGAGTGCAGTCTGTTAACGACTCATAAAGGCCAAGGGTTTAGGTGTATTTCACAACTTCCTCGATGGAAGAAGCACCGTCAAAAATGGCCCGTAACCCGTCGTCGCGCAAGGTGCGCATACCTTGCTCAAGGGCTTTTTGTTTAATGACCAAGGTCGGTGCGCGTTGCACCACGAGATCGCGTATCGACTCGCTCATGCGCAGCCATTCGTAGATGCCCATACGTCCCTTGTAACCGGAGTTATTACAAACCGGACAGCCTTTGCCGTAGAAAAACTCGCGGTTGCCGATGTCCACCGGGTCGATTCCGAGTTGTTGTAAAAGCGTACCCGGCGGTTCGTAAGCGGTTCGGCAACCCGAGCAGATACGACGCACCAGACGTTGGGCGAGCACGGCTTCCAGCGAGGAGGCGATGAGGAAGGGTTCCACGCCCATATCCACGAGGCGGGTTACGGCACCGGGGGCGTCGTTGGTATGCAGAGTTGAGAGCACCAAGTGACCGGTAAGGGATGCCTGAATGGAGATTTGGGCGGTCTCCAAGTCGCGGATTTCACCCACCATGATGATGTCGGGGTCTTGACGCAGGAAGGAACGGAGCGCGGCGGCGAAGGTGAGGCCGACGTTATGATTTACCGGCACTTGCATGATGCCCTCGATCTCGTATTCCACCGGATCTTCGGCGGTGAGGAGTTTGAGATCGGGGGTGTTTACGATGCGAAGGGCGGAGTAGAGCGTGGTGGTCTTACCGGAACCAGTGGGGCCGGTGACGATGAAAATACCGTTGGGACGGCGAACGATCTCGCTGATGCCTTCGAACACATCCTCGGGCATGCCGAGTTGGGAAATATCAAGCTGGACCGCGCTTTGATCGAGCACGCGGAGCACCACGGATTCGCCGAACTGGGTGGGGAGGGTGGAAACGCGCAAATCCACCGGGCGGCCGGCGAGGGTCAGTTTGATGCGTCCGTCTTGCGGGATGCGGCGTTCAGCGATGTTGAGATTGGCCAACACTTTGACGCGTGAGGTAATGGGCAGCGCGAGGTGCTTGGGCGGGGGCGACATCTCGTAGAGTGCGCCGTCGATGCGATAGCGGATTTTAAACTCGTGCTCAAAGGGCTCGAAATGAATGTCGGAGGCCTTGTCGCGAATCGCCTGGGCCAGCACGAGGTTGACGAAGCGAATGATGGGCCCTTGGCCGGCCATCGCCTCAAGGTCGTTGACGTTGAGATCTTCGCCGCCCTTGGTGTTGTCGTGCTCGGTGGAGGTGATTTCGTTCAGGATATCGTCGAGCGACGATTCATCCTCCCCGTAATGATTTTTCAGCAGGCCTTCCACCCGGTCGGGGTCGGCGACGATCAAACGAATATCTTTGCGCAGGGCAAAAGTGAGGTCGTCGATGATCTGCGAGTTAAACGGATCCACCGCCAACAAATCGATGCTTTGCGCATCGGCGCGCAGCGGGACCACGCCATACATGCGGGCGTGTTGAGCGGAAAGCTGGGCGATGATTTCTCCCGATACCGAAGATGGGAGATCGGCAACATACTCGGCACCAAGGAATTCAGCCACGGCTGCGAAGAAGGTGTCCTTGGGCAGCAGCTTCAGGTCGATGATAAGCGAGGCGAGGGACTTGCCGGTCGCACGGTGCTCGTCTTGCAGCTCGGTGAGAGCTTTCTCGTCCAGCAGACTTTGCGCGCGGCAAAGCTCTAAAATGGCGGATGTGTGGGCTTCAAACATGGGGCGGGGAATGTTTTAAAAAAGGGCGACTTATTCCAATTCGCAGTCAAGGTGAACAAAATGCCGGATTTGGCCGGGGACGGCCAACGCTACACAAACCACCTGATGTGAGTAAGCTATGCGTCACATGTAGGGTTGGCCGTCCCGGCCAATTCAGATCAACTTGAAAGAGCATTAGACTTAGAGCGTTTTCAAGGTGGCACCGAGTTGAGTCAGCCGTTCGCGCATGGCCTGGGAATCCTGGGCTTTTTCGAGCGCCTCGTCCGGGGAAACGAGTTGGCGATTCACCAAGCTGAGCAGGTGGGCGTCCATGGTGATCATGCCAAGATTTCCACCGGTTTGGATGTCCGAGGTGATACGGAAGGTTTTGTTTTCGCGGATCATGGCGGCGATCGAGGTCGTGTTGATCATGATCTCGTAGCCGGCGATACGCCCGCCGCCGATTTTTTTGCAAAGCGTCTGGGCGATAACCGCAACCAAGGACGAGGCCAGCTGAGTGCGGATCATCTCCTTCATGTTGGCGGGAAACGCGTCCACGATACGGTCCACGGTTTTGGCGGCGGAGTTGGTGTGCAGCGTGCCGAAAACCAAGTGACCGGTTTCGGCGGCGGAGATGGCCGCTTCGATCGTTTCCAAGTCTCGCATTTCACCGACCAGAATAATATCGGGGTCTTGGCGCAGGGCGCGTTTGATCGCCTCCGAAAAGCTGGGGACATCGGAGCCGATTTCGCGCTGGGTAACAATGCAGCGCTTGTGCGGGTGGTAATACTCGATCGGGTCTTCGATCGTGATGATGTGCCCTTCGCGGTTTTCGTTAATATAATTCACCATCGAGGCGAGCGTGGTGGACTTGCCGGAGCCGGTTGGGCCGGTAACGAGGACCAGCCCGCGAGGACGGTAAAGGAGTTCGCGGATTTTATCGGGCAGACCGATTTCGCGCAGTCCGTACATTTTGTTCGGAATCTGACGCAGTACGATGCCGTAGTTTCCCTTGGACTTGAGGATGGAAACGCGAAAGCGCGCCTTTTCCATGAAGGCGAAGCCGAAGTCGGAGCCGCCCTGGAGTTTGACGTTTTGCTGGTGGGCGTCGGGGGTGATGGAGAGCATTAACTGCTCGGTGTCCTTGGGCGTGAGATTAGGGCCTTCGATGGGCACCATGCTGCCGCTAATACGCAGGGTCGGCGGTTGCCCGACTTGGCAGTGAAGGTCGGAGGCATTTTGCTCGACCACCAAGTCGAGCAGATCGTTCATCTCGTAGCTCATGGCTTAAGGGGGCTTGCGGCGGTTGCGGCTTAGCTGGCGTCGCCCACCGTGATGGAGACGACTTCCTCGATGGTGGTCATGCCGGAGAGCACCTTGCGCAGACCGTCCTCGCGCATGGTGCGCATGCCGAGGGAGCGGGCTTTGTCACGCAGGCGGGAGGTGCCGACGTTCTCGTAGATCATGCGCTGCAGTTCGTCATTGCTGACGAAGATCTCGAAGATTCCGGCGCGACCGCGGTAGCCGCTACCGTTGCAGTTTTCGCAGCCCGCGCCTTTGGCGAAATTCGCATTTACCGCTTGTTGCGCGGTGATGTTGAGCGAGCGCAATTCGCGTGGATCCGGGGTGTAGGGCTGCTTGCACTTTTTGCAGATTTTGCGAGTCAGGCGCTGGGCCATGATCGCGCGCAGTGAGGTGGAAACCAGGAAGGGCTTTACCCCGATATCGATCAAACGGGTAACCGCGCCGGGGGCGTCGTTGGTGTGCAGGGTGGAGAACACCATGTGACCGGTGAGGGAGGCGTTGATGGAGATTTCCGCCGTTTCCAAATCGCGAATTTCACCCACCATGATGATGTTGGGCGCTTGGCGCAGCATGGAGCGCAGGGCGTTGGCAAACGTCATTCCGACCTCATGGCGAACCGGAACCTGGTTAATACCGGAAAGCTGATACTCGACGGGGTCTTCGACCGTGATCAACTTACGGTCGGGCTTGTTGATAAAGTGGAGGCAGGAGTAGAGCGTGGTGGTCTTGCCTGAGCCGGTCGGACCGGTAACCAAGAAGAGACCGTCGGGCATCGAAATAATGCGCTCCATGACCGCCTGGTCGTCGCTGAGGAAGCCGAGCTCGGGAAGGCCGAGCTGAAGGCCTTCCTTGTCGAGAATACGCATGACGATCGATTCGCCGTGCGCGGTGGGCAGCGAGGACACACGAAGGTCGATCGACTTAACCCCCACCGTCACCTGAATACGTCCGTCCTGCGGAATGCGTTTTTCGGCGATCGAGATGTTGGCCATGATCTTGATGCGCGAGATCATGGCGAGCTGCAGGCGCTTGGGGGGATTATCCACCTCCACCAAAACACCGTCGATGCGGTAACGGACACGGAAACGCTTTTCCAGCGGTTCCAGATGAATATCGGAAGCGCGGCGGCTAATGGCTTCCAGAATGATCTGGTAAACGAGCTTGATGATCGGCGCGTCGCCCGCGTCGTCCGAACCGGCCTCGGCGGCTTTGGGGTCGATGTTTTCGACTTCCATGCCGGGCGAGGAAATGCTGCCCATCAACTTCTCCAGCGTCTCCTCATCTTTGCCGTAAAAGCGGTCGATGTGGAGCTTGATCTCGTCGGCCGGAGCCACCACCGGATCCACCGACATCTTCACGTAATGGCTGATGCTATCAATCGCATCGACGTCGAGCGGATCGCTGATCGCCACCCGCAAGGTGTTACCATCGCGGGACACCGGAAACGCCATGTATTTGACCGCGATATTCCGTGGCAACAAGGCCATCAGCTCGCCCAAGGGGCGCACCTCGGTCATGTCTATCATCTGCATGCCAAACTCGTCGGCCAGCAGTTTGGCGGCCTTCTTGCTGCTAAAGCCATGCTCGGCGATGAGCACGTCCAGCAGACGGGGCGGCGTCGTGGTGAGGTCGGTGTGCTCGGCGACGCGCGCGCGGGCGGAATCGACTTGGGTGGAGTGGAGCACGCCTTTGTCCAAGGCGAGCTGGATCACGAAATCATCGGCGGAAGTCACGGGGAAGCGGGTAAAGAAAGCGGCCGGGCGCGATTACGCCCGGCATGGGTTAAGAGATAGCGCGCCCTCAGCGGTTCAGACTCAACAAAAATTCCGCATTAGTGCGGGTTTTCTTAAGCCTTTGGATAAACATATCCATCGCCTCGACCGGCGGGATGCCCTGCATGGCTCGTCGCAAGCCATAGACGCGCAACATCTCCTCGGGGTGATAAATGAGCTCCTCCTTACGCGTTCCGGAGCGATCAATGTTAATGGCCGGGAAAATACGTTTGTCCGAGAGACCGCGATCAAGGTGCAGCTCCATGTTGCCCGTGCCTTTGAATTCCTCGAAGATAACTTCGTCCATGCGTGAGTTGGTATCCACCAGCGCGGTGCCGAGAATGGTCAGCGAGCCGCCGCCCTCGATATTACGCGCGGAACCGAAAAACCGCTTCGGCCGTTGAAGTGCGTTGGCCTCGATACCGCCCGACATGATTTTGCCGGAGTTGCCGGCCAAAGCGTTATAGGCCCGGGCCAGACGGGTGATCGAATCGAGCAAGATAACGACATGCTTGCCCATTTCGACCAACCGACGCGCCTTCTCGATGACCATCTCGGCGGCATGGATGTGGCTCTCGGGGGCTTCGTCAAAGGTGGAAGAAACGACTTCGCCCTTGGTGTGACGGCGGAAATCCGTGACCTCCTCCGGGCGTTCGTCGATGAGCAGCAGAAGCAAGGTCGCTTCGGGGAAATTATGCGTGATCGAGTTGGCGATGTTTTGCAGCAAGACCGTTTTGCCCGTTCGGGGTGGGGCCACGATCAGACCGCGCTGGCCAAAGCCGATTGGCGTCAACAAATCGACCGCCCGCATGGAAATATCCTTATGGATTTCCGGTGCCTCCACCAAAATGCGCTGGGTGGGGTAATAAGGCGTAAGCTCTTCAAAAGCTACCACTTCACGTGCGAGTTCAGGCGTGGTGCCCATAACCGAAAGTACGCGCACCGCCGCCGGGCAACGCTCGCCTTGCCGAGGCGGCTGCACCAGCACGTCGATCTCCTGCCCGCGCCGCAGGGCGTGGCGTTTGACCAAAACGGCAGGCACAAAAGTGCTCTCGGGGTAAAGCCGGTAACTATTCGCACTGTGCACCACGAAGCCGTGACCGGCATCGGAAAGATCAAGCAAGCCGCGCTCGGTGAAGGTGCGGTTTTCCCGCGCCGCCCAGGCGAAAATCTGGTCAACCAGCATACGACGCGGGGGCATGCCGATAATCGTTTCGCCCCAAGCCCGAAGTTTTTGCGCGAGTTCGCCCGCACCGACGGCGTGAATCTCCGACAAGTCCAAGGGTTGTGCATCCTGCGCCAAGGTCTCAGCCATCGCATCCACTGCGGCCAAATCCAGGAAGCGCGAGGGATCCGGCAAGCCCCCCAAGGGCCCTTGAAAAACTGGCGGTAACGGTTGGGCGGGCAAACGCTCGCGACCGGCGAAAGCGCTATTCGCCCCGCCGACAAAAGCCGGCCGCTCAATCGCAGGCCGCGCGGGAGCTTGGGCTTGCGGAGCGGGACCGGCGAAGTGTCCGCCGCCGTGGCCACCGCCACCCTGTTGCTGGCGCTCCAGCCATTTCTGGCGTTTTTTCTCTTTTTTACGTTCCCACCACGACTTGCGCTCTTCGCGTCGGGCGGCTCCGGCGGCATCGAAGCCAGCGCTGCTGTTCGATTGATTGTCCGGGCCTGCGGGAGCGCCAGGAGCTTGAGCGTTTTCCTCGGTTGCGCCGGGTGAAGCCACCGCCCCGGACGGGATAAACACCGGCCGCTCCGTCGCGCTTTCAAGCTCGGGCGCAGTATCGTCAGGCGAAAACGAGGCGCTAAAGGGAGCCTGAGTTTCGTATTCCGCCGCAGGAGCCGGCGCACTGGGCGTAGCGTCGAAGTGCGCGTTGTCCGGTTTATTCTGAGGCGCAGGCTCATTAAACCAGACCGGATCGACCGAATGGGAGGGTGCGGTATCATTGACCGCAGCCTCCGCGATCTCATCCGCAACGGGACTTTTGCTGCGCCGGCTTTTGGGCCGCTTGGGCTCGGGGGCGGGCGCACTGGGCTCGCTGACTTGCGACTCGCCCAGCGTCTGCGCGGCAAAAGCTAGCACATCGGCAACCTCGGGCACGGATGCCGAGGGACGGGCGCGTTTGGCGGCGGGTTTACGAACACGTTTGGCGGGCGCGTCAGTCGCATTTCCGCCGGTGGGGGTTTCCAAATCGTCCATGAGTAATGTTAAGGGAAAATCAAAAAGACGAGGCGTCGTTCGCGGCGAACGCACTCGTGACTGGGTTCACCGGGCTTGAGTTCGCAGCCAAGCCGCCAAGTGCGTCACCTGAGCGCGAAGGAAGTCGGGTGAACCCTCGTTCCATAAAACCGCCTGCGATAATTGTAGTTTGGTGACCAAAGGGAGTTGGGAGGCGATGCGCTGTTCGACTTGGGCTGGCGATAGGCCACGCGCCACAGCTCGATTGAATTGCGTCATTCCATTGGCTGCGACGCAGACGACGAAATCAAATCCTTTTTCTAAACCGGCCTCAAAGAGCAGGGGAACCTCGACCACCCATTGCACGTCGGGTTCCGCCGCGACTTCAGCGCGCCAGCAGGCTCCGACTCGCGGATGAATAACGCTTTCCCACCAAGTCCGTTCCACTGGCTGATGAAAAATAATACTGGCCACGCGCGTGCGATCCAATTGACCATTTTTTAAGCATATTATTCCACCCCAACGGTTAACCGCCATCGCGACCACATCGGGCGCGGTCAAAACGCGGTCCTTTACGATCTGGTCTACATCCAAGACTCGAAAACCCGCTTGCGCAAAATACCGCCCGGCGGTGGATTTGCCGCAGCCAATACCACCGGTTAGCCCGATTAACATAATAGCAAAACGTTGTCTTGATTCTGCTTCCGAGTGCATCTTGGTAATACCTACCCAACTGATTGTGCTTAACAAGACGTCAAATGCCTTCGCTGGGGCACCCTACCCTTACCCGCTCGCCGATATTGCGGACATCAAGGTCGTTTCAGACTATGCTAGGCTCTGTTTGGGCGAAACTGAAACGCGCGCCGGGTTTATCGACCAGCTATGTGATTATGCGGACCGCTTGTTTACCGGGCGGATGTGGAATTATCAGCCACTGACTCTAAGCTACCACGACTATGCGCACACGTTGGAAGCGACGCATGTTTTCCTGAGCTTGGCCATGGCGAGCCGTAAGCAACTATCCAGCGAAGACGCGATCTCGCCTCGCGCCATTGAACTGGGCCTGGCGGCGATATTATTGCACGACACCGGTTACCTCATGATTGAGGGCGACACGGCCGGCACCGGGGCAAAATACACCCATTGTCACGTGCTCCGCAGTTGCGCTATCGCGGCCTCTCTTTTGCCTGCCCTCGGGTGCACCCAGCCTGAGATTGAGGACGTCCTCGGGGCCATTCGTTGTACCGGCTTGAATGGCAACCCGCCGAAAACCCATTTCAGCACGCCGCAGGCAAGACGCATCGCGTGCATGGTGGCCACCGCCGACTACGTTGGCCAGATGTCCGCGCCGAGTTATCCGTCCAAACTCCCGTCACTGTTCGATGAGTTTGCCGAGGCGGACACTTACTGCCATATCCCGCCCGAAAAACGCCCCTTTAAATCCGTCGAACAACTGCTGGACGCCACCCCGGCGTTTTGGGCGAAATTCGTTCTGCCCAAGCTCACCAACGACTTTGGTGGCGTTTACAAATATCTCTCCACTCCCGACCCCGACGGCCACAACCCTTATCTGGCTGCGATAGAAAACAACCTCTCCTTGATATCCGGTCGTCCGCGTCCGGCCGAACCGAGCTAAAGGCTTAATCCCCTCGCTTCCCAACAATGCTTGCCACCTTGTTTTCCGCCGCGCTGCAAGGGATCGAAGCTCTCCCGGTTCACGTGGAGGTAAATCACGGCGAGTCTGGCGATTGTAAGCTCATTCTGGTGGGTTTACCCGACGCAGCGGTAAAGGAATCCGACGACCGGGTTTTCTCCGCCCTCGCCAATTCCGGCTACGGTTTGCTACGCACCCGCACCACGATAAATCTGGCCCCTGGCGATTTGCGCAAAGAGGGACCGCTCTACGACCTTCCCATCGCCCTCGGCATCCTGATCGCCACCGGGCAAATCGTCGCCCCCGCCATCGCCGATTATTTGATCGCCGGTGAACTGAGTCTATCCGGCGCGACTCGTCCGGTCCGTGGTGCCTTGGCCTTGGCCCGGCTCGCTCGTGCCCAGGGGTGCCGCGGTCTGCTCTTGCCCGCCGAGTGCGCCCCCGAAGCGGCTCTGGTCGAAGGCGTCGCCGTGTATGCGATTAAATCTCTCGATGAGGCCGCTCGTTTCCTGACCGGAAAAATCTCCCTAACTCCCCTGGCCCACACCGAGGCTATCCAAGCCCAGCAGGCACGGCCCGAACCCACCGGCGACTTTGCCGAGGTAAAAGGCCAGCACTCGGTCCGCCGCGCCGTCGAGGTCGCGGTCGCCGGCGGGCATAATCTGCTCATGATCGGCCCGCCCGGCTCGGGCAAATCCATGATCGCTAAACGCGTGCCCTCGATCATGCCGGCCCCCACGCTCGACGAATCCCTGGAGGTGCTCGCGATTCATTCCGCCGCCGGCCAGACGCTGGGCGCGGCGCGTCACCTCGGTATTCGGCCCGTGCGCACTCCGCATCATACCATTTCCGATGTCGGCCTGATAGGCGGCGGTTCGATACCCGGCCCCGGCGAGATCTCCCTCGCCCACCACGGCGTGCTTTTCCTGGATGAACTTCCTGAGTTTAAACGCTCGGCCTTGGAGGTGCTCCGCCAGCCCTTGGAGGACGGTCAGGTCACCATCTCGCGCAGCGCGGGCAAGATCACCCTGCCCTGCGCCTTTATGCTGGTGGCGGCGATGAACCCCTGCCCTTGCGGTTACCTCGGCGATGCCCGCCACGAATGCCGTTGCTCACCGGCCCAGATTCAACGTTACCGCGCCCGGATCAGCGGCCCCCTCCTCGACCGTATCGACCTGCACATTGAGGCCCCCGCCGTGAGTATTACCGAGTTGCGCACCACCGCCCCCGGCGAGTCCTCCGCCACCATCGCCGCCCGGGTGCAGACCGCGCGCAACCTCCAGCTCGCCCGCTACCGTGGCACGCGAACCAACGCCAATGCCCGCATGAGCCACCAGCAAATCCGGGAACACATCCCGCTCGATTCCACCCTCGGCGACCTGCTCCAACAAGCGATGGAACAACTCTCGCTTTCCGCTCGCGCCTACGACCGCATCCTCAAGGTCGCCCGAACCATCGCCGATCTAGCCGGCAGCGAACGCGTGGCCGCACCGCATTTACTCGAAGCCATCCAATACCGCTCACTCGACCGCAAAGTGTTTTACTGAGCCTTTCGAGCTAAGCCCGCCGGACTCAGCGCGCCCGACACCAGGCCCAGCCGCCCGCGCCGAGCAGGGCAAGATGAGGCAACAAAGCCGCCAGCACCGGAGACAGGGTGCCGCGCCCCCCCATCAAAAGCCCCAGCCGCATCGCGATAAAATACACCACGAACAAGCCCAGTGCCTTCGATACGCCTACCGCCGGATTCACGCGCACCCCCGCCACCGCAAACGGCACCGCAAACGCGATGATCACCAGCGGCATCAAGCTCTCGGTCAATACGCTCGCATAGCGCAATTCATAAGCCCGCGCCTTCGGACTGCGCGCGGCCTGATGATACTCAATCACCCGCTGCAACTCGAAGAGCGACAGCGTGTCCGGCTTGGCATCGTAAACCTGCATCAAGGCCGGGTCTTCGTTGAAATCCGCCATTAACCGGTCGCGAAAAACCACCGTGCGCAACACCTCGCCCGATACCGTATCAAACGTGATTTCCCGCCCATCACGCAGACGCCAGCCCTGCTCGTTGGGTTCCCGTCCGGCCTCCCGCGCCAGTAAACGGGTTTTCTCATGCCCGGAAGCGTCGAGCTGCGAAATCGTTACGCCGTAGGCCTTGGCAGTGAAGGGGCTGTAACGGTTGATAAACCACAGTCGGCCGGCGCGGGCGTTATCAAAGGTCACCGCCAGCCGCGCACCCACCTGATCAGCGCTGCGCCCGGCCATTTCCTGGCGAACTTGCAACAGTTCCCACGAACGTCGCGCCTCTTGCACGGACCAGGGGACGATGGTCGAGTTTAACCACCAAATCAGGCCACAAAACACTAGCCCCGTCAGCCACACCCCGCGCGTTATGCGCAGCAAACCCAGACCGGCCGCGCGCATGGCGGTTATTTCATTTCCATGGTGAAGTTTACCCAAGGTATAGAGTAGCGAAATCAACAGGCATAGAGGCAACAGGGTCGCCAAAAACCCCGGCAGCTTTACCAGACAATACGAGACGACATCTGCCGTCGTCGCACCGAGCCCCAATAGATCGTCGAGCTCGTCATAAAGCGAATGCATCACGAGCAGCCCGAGCGTGGCGGCGAGCACCAGCCCGAGCATACCCAGCCATTCCCGCAGAATGTGGCGATCAAGTAGGGTCATACCGTGTCCAAAAAAATCCCATTCCCGGCGCCGGGACTAGATCGTATCCTCGTAAAGCGTTTCGTAACCCTTGACCGTATCCGTCCACGAAAAATCTTGGCGCATGCCCCGTAGTTGAATCTCGACCAAGCGGCGTGGATTCCGATGCAGCACCAGCGCCCGCATCAAACCCGAGTGCACGCCCTCGGGTGACGTGGCGAACTGGATGCCGGTCCCCTGCCCGGGGTCCGCATCGCAATCCACCACGCTATCCACCAACCCACCGACTCGCGTGGTTAAGGGAATGGTCCCGTAAACCTGGGCATACATCTGGTTCAAGCCACACGGCTCGAATCGCGAAGGCATCAGGAAAAAGTCGCTGCCCGCCGTCACCAAGTGGCTCATACTTTCATCCTGCTTCGTGCTCAAAGCCACTTTCTTGGGCAAGGATCCCGCCAACTCGCGCAGTCCCTCCGTCAACTTGGCCTCGCCGGAGCCGAGCACGATCAATCGACAATCCTCGCGCTTGAAAAACTCGCGGTTGGCCAAAATCAGATCGACGCCTTTTTGCGCCGTCAGCCGGCACACCATGCCGAAAACCGGTCCTTGGTATTCGGGATCAAAGCCATGCCGCCGCATCAACTCTTCGCGACACGTCCACTTGCCCTTGAGATTGTCGATTGTGTAGCGCGCGGGCAGCAGTTTGTCCGTGGCGGGATTCCAGATCGCCCGGTCGATTCCATTGAGCAATCCCACCATGTCGTTCGTCCTCGTAGCGACCACGCCATCCAAGCCGCAGCCAAATTCCGGCGTCTGGATTTCCTGGGCATAACGCGGACTCACCGTCGCCACCCGGTCGGCGAACAAAATCCCCGCCTTCATCATGCTCATCTGCCCATAGAACTCCACCCCATCGATGCCCATCAGCTCCTCCGGTAAGTTCGTCCGGTAGAACGAACGCATCGGAAACACGCCTTGAAACGCCAGGTTGTGAATCGAAAATACCGTCCGCATCGCCAGCACATCGCCGTGACGCTGTTCCGCATGGCGCAGCAAAAGCGGTAGCAACCCGGTTTGCCAGTCATGGCAGTGGATCACGTCGGCATTAATCCGCAGCAGGCGCATGGTCTCTACCACTCCCTTGCAGAAGAAAATGAACCGGTGGTGATTGTCTTCGTAATCGCGCTCGCCCGTTCCATAGGGATGACGGCGGTCGAAAAATTCATCCCGGCAAATCAGGTAAACGACCACGCCCGGACGCGGCGAAAACGCCCGCACTTCACCGCTCATGTAAACGTCACCCATCTCAATCTTGGGCCGCAACAAAGTCTCCGCCTCCAACGCATCCGCGTGCTCCACCACGCTGCGATAACCCGGCACGAACAAGGCCACCTCGTGCCCGCGCTCCGCCAAGGCATTGGCCAAAGACGCCACCGCGTCCGCCAGGCCGCCGGTTTTCACGTAAGGGAAGAGCTCACTCGCCGCATGGACGATTTTCATCGCGATGACTTTGCGGGCCAGACCATGCTTTACACTACAAAAAACACGGGACTGATTCACCATTTGCCTCGCCTCGGTTGCCTTTTCGCGGTCTGCCGCGCCACTTCCCTTAAAACCACGATGACTTTTCGCGCCCCGATTCTCGAAATCCTGCAGGCCCCCGACTACCGCCCGGTGAACGACGCCGCGATCTTTCGCGCCCTTAAACTCCCGCCCAAACTCCGCTCCCGTTTCCTACACGAGCTACGCCTGCTCCTCTCGCAAGGCGAGGTCGTGCAAATCCAGGGTGATCGCTACGCCCTGCCGCCCCGTAAAGCTGCCGCCCGTTCCACTCCCGCCTCCCCTGCGGTGCCAGAGGCCGACTCCGAAATCACCGGTCGCATCCAGTTCCGCGCCGGCGGTTCCGCCTACGTCGTTCCCGCCGCCGATCCAGACGCCGACTCCGATACACCCCGCCCCGACGACATCCAGATCGGCCCCGGCGACACCCTCACCGCCCTCCCCGGCGATACCGTCGTCGTGCAGCTCGATGCCTCCCTGCGCGGTCGACGTTTTTCCCCCGGCGACTCGCGCAACTCCGAACCCCGCGGCCGGGTCCGCCGCATCGTCCAGCGCGCCCGCACCGAGGTCGTGGGCCGCCTCGCCAAGGTCCGCACCCAATACGTGGTCCTCGCCGACGACCCACGTTTCCCGCTCGAAGTCTTCGTCACCGACCCCGCCCTCACCCGCCTAAAACCCACGCCCAAGCTCGACGATAAAGTCGTCGCCGCCCTCGAACCCTGGGACGACCCCCGCAAACCCCTGCGAGGCGTGCTCACCGACGTCCTCGGCAAGACTTTTGAGCCCCGCGCCGAGCTCCTCGGCGTGTATCGAAAATACAACCTCGACCCCGCCTTCCCGCCCGAGGTCGAGCGCGAGGTCGCCTCGCTCGCCGACACCGTCCAACTCGAGCAACTCAAGGGCCGCCTCGATTACCGCCAGAGTCCCGTTTTCACCATCGACCCCGACGACGCCAAGGACTTTGACGACGCCCTCTCGCTCGAACCCCTGCCCGACGGCGGACTGCGCGTGGGCGTGCACATCGCCGACGTCTCCGCCTATGTGAAGCCCGGCACCGCTCTCGACCGCGAAGCTCTCAAGCGCGGCAACTCCACCTACCTCGTCGGCACCGTCGTGCCCATGCTGCCGGAGAAGTTGTCCAACGGCCTCTGCTCCCTCGTCGAAGCCCAGGACCGGCTCTGCAAAGCGGCTTTTCTCAACTTCGACGCCAAGGGCCGCCTCATCGAGGCCGACACCAGCTACGCCGACACCGTCATCCGCAGCTACAAGCGCCTCACCTACAAACAGGCCTACGCCCTGCTCTTCACCGATTCGCTCGACGCCATCCGCGCCCTGCCCCTCCCGCCCAAACACCAGACCGGCTCCACCGGCCGCGCCCTCGCCTCGCTCGCCGACTCCGAACTCACCGCCCTGCAAGGCTGGGTGCGCCAACTCTGGCAACTCGCTTCCCGCCTGCGCCGTGAACGCATGGCCGCCGGCTCGCTCGACCTCGACATGCCCGAGACCAAGGTCTTCGTGGACGCCGAAGGTTACGCCGACCGCCTCGAACGCATCGAACACGACGAAAGCCACCAGCTCATCGAGGAGTTCATGCTAGCCGCCAACGAGGCCCTCGCCCGCCTCACCCGCCGCGAAAAGATGCCCTCCATCTACCGCGTCCACGACGACCCGGACGGCGAAAAGCTCGACGAACTCCGCCAGCAACTCGCCACCCACGGCATCCGCGTCAGCGACCTCTCCGAGCGCAAGGAACTTGTGCGCCTGCTCAAGCTGCTCGCCGACCACCCGCAAGGCTACACCCTGCGCACGCAGCTCCTCCGCAGCCTGCGCAAAGCCGCCTACCGCTCCACCGCCGACGGCCATTTCGGCCTGCATAAAAAGGACTACACCCACTTCACGTCACCGATCCGCCGTTACAGCGATCTGGTCGTCCACCGCGTGCTCGCCGCCTTCCTCGCCCGCCAGGGTTCGATGGTGGTCGGCGACGGCACCACCACCACCACGCGCATCAACGCCAAGGTGAAACTCCCCTACACCGCCGCCAAGGCGCAGGAAATGGGCGAACACCTCAGCCTTACCGAAATCAACTCCGCCGAGGCCGAGCGCGAGAGCGTGAAGATCAAACTCCTGGAGTTTTTTGAGCGCGAGCTGCTCAAGAAAACGCCCACCGCCTTCGAAGCCGTCATCACCGAGGTCCGCGCCAACGGCTTTTTCATCGAGCTGACCGAATCCATGACCTTCGGCTTCGTGCCCGGCTCAGCCCTGCAAGACGACTACTACGCCGCCACCCCGGACGGCTCCGCGCTGGTCGGACGCAAAACCAAGAAACGCTACGCCACCGGGACCAAAATCCAGGTCAACGTCCACAAGGTGGACCGCGTTAAACGCCTGATGGATTTCCGCCCCGTGATCACCAAACCCGCGCCCAAAGCAGCTTGAGGTAACGACTCTCCAAGCAGTTCGAGTAAACCGGGTGATCCGCGCCCGGCCCGGTGCGCTCGATGAATTGCAGGCGTCGGTTGAGACGGTGCGCGCCCTTGATCACGTGTTCCTCGAAATCCTCCAGACTCAGCAGTCCGGAGCAGGAGCAGGTCACGAACACACCACCCGGCTTTACTAATGAGAGCGCGAGTTGATTAAGGTCCTCGTATTTGCGCCGCCCCTCGGCGTTGCCCGCCGCCTCGCGGGTGAAAATCAGCTTAGGCGGATCGAGCACCACGACGTCCCATTTTTCCCCGTTGGTCGCCATCTGGCGGGCATAGGCGAAGGCATCGGTGTGCACGAATTTGATCCGCGCCTGGTTGAGGTTGGCGTTGCGCTTAGCCTGAGCCAGCGCGGCCTCGTCGAGATCGACCGCCGTCACGTCCTCGGCCTCGCCGGTGATCTTCGCGTTGAGCGAAAACCCCGCCGTGTAGCAGCACAGATCGAGCACCCGTGCGCCCTTGGTGAATTTGGCCAACATGCGGCGGTTCTCGCGCTGGTCGCAGAAAAACCCGGTTTTGTGTCCCTCGGCGAAATCCACCTCGTAGCGAATGCCATACTCGCGGATTTTCACTTTGTCCGGCGCGGCGGCATTGGTCTCGTTGAACCAGCTCGGCTTAATGCCTTCGAGCGACCCCAAGTCATGGTCCACGTGCACGCGGGCGAACTTCGTTCCCGCCAGCTCATGCAGCAGCGGCAACCACTCCGGCAAACGCCGCGCCATGCCGAAACTTGTTACCTCGCAGAGCAGCGTGTCGCCGTAGCGATCCACGATCAGACCGGACAACCCGTCACCATCCGAGTTAATCAAACGGTAGGCGTCAGTCGTGGCATCGAACTTGAAAATATCCCGCCGCAGCGCGACCGCGCGACGGATGGCGATCGCGAAATAGGCCTCGCCCAGCAAAGCATCCGCGCCGTGCGCAACGACGCGCAACACCATCTTGGCGCGTGGGTTGAAGATACCGATACCGAGCGGCTGGCCGCCCTTGTCATAAACCGTCACCAAGTCGCCGGGCCGCGCATCGGAGGAAACGTCGCCCATCAGACGCGGAAAAATCGCGGGCTGAAAAGTGAAGTATTTGAGCTGCGCCCAGGGCCGGGCGCGCTCCGCTGGCGGAACCGGAGGGGGTAATTGCCGGCCACCACCCGGCGCCGGAGCCGGCGTGGGCGAATAAAATCCTTCGTCGTCCGCAGCGGCGGTAGCATCGGAAACAGGGGCGGCGGAATCGGCGGGTTCGCGAGTCATCGTAAAAATTAAAACCCACCGTGAAGCCGCAAACGCCGCGCCCGCGCGACGTTTTTCTCCACCGATAATTTTTACGCCCCAAACCGCCGCCCCAGCCGTCATTTGGTTCGCTCACCCTCGTCCCCTCGCCTTTTCCTACCCGTTGACAGGCCAGCTTTCGCTCCTCAGCCTGCGCCGTTTTCCCAGCCCAATCCTTCATGGAAGCACCTACTTACACGCTCGAGTTTGAGAAACCACTGCGCGACCTCAGCCTCCAGCTCGAGCAACTCCGCCAGCAATCGCTCGAGAACAACCTCGACCTCGGCAAAGAGATTGCCGGCATTGAAAAGAAAATCGCCGCCACCCAGCGCGAAATCTATTCGAGCCTCACCCCCTGGCAGCGTGTGCAAATCGCCCGCCACCCCAAGCGCCCCTATGCCCTAGATTACGTCGAGCTCCTCTGCACCGGTTTCCAAGAGCTCCACGGCGACCGCCAGTTCAACGACGACCGCGCCCTCATCGGCGGAACCGCCTTCCTTGATGGCAAAGCCGTGATGATCATCGCCCAGCAAAAAGGCCGCGAGACCAAGGAGAAAATCGCCCGCAACTTCGGCATGCCTCAGCCCGAAGGCTACCGCAAGGCCCTCCGCCTGATGAAACTCGCCGAAAAATTCGGCCTGCCCGTCCTCACCTTTATCGACACCCCCGGAGCCTATCCCGGCCTCGGCTCCGAAGAGCGCCACGTCTCCGAAGCCATCGCGGTCAACCTGCGCGAGATGACCCTCCTCAAGACCCCCACCATCTCCATCGTGGTCGGCGAAGGCGGTTCCGGCGGCGCGCTCGGCATCGGCGTCACTGACCGCGTCCTCATCTTTGACAACAGTTACTACTCCGTGATCTCCCCCGAAGGCTGCGCCGCCATCCTTTGGAAAGACCCCGCCGCCGCCCCCAAGGCCGCCGCCGCTCTGAAACTCAACGCCGACGTGCTGGAGAAACTTGGCGTGGTGGACGAAGTGATCGCCGAACCCTTCGGCGGCGCGCACAACGACCCCACCCAGTCCGCCACCGCGTTGAAGTCTTCGATCCTGAAACACCTCAACGACCTCAAATCCCTCTCTATAACCAAACTGCTCGATGCGCGTTACGAGCGTTACCGCCACCTAGGCGTTTACCAGGAAGACGGCGCGGTCCACGCCTGATTCCAGCTCACCTCACGCCGCCCCGCAACGGGCGGCGTTTTTCTTGCCCAACGTTCTCCTGCTTAGCGCCTCACCCGTCACCGATGAGCGAAGACCCTCCGCCCGCTGCCCGGCCCTACTCCGTCACCCCTGCCCCGGCCAACCGCCTGCTCGCCTTGGCTGAGTCTGATCGTCCCCAAGAACGCGCCCTGCGCCACGGCGTCGGCACGCTTGGCGATGCCGAGCTGCTCGCGCTGCTTCTACGCAGCGGCACCCGCGGCCACGACGTCATGAGCCTGGCCGCCCGCTTGCTCGCCGACGCCGGCTCCCTTCACGCGCTGACCCGTTGGCGCGAAGCGGAGTTTTGCCGACTCAAAGGCATCGGCCGGGTTAAGGCCCTCCAACTCTGCACCGTGATGGAAATTGTCCGCCGCGTGCTCGGGGCCGACCGCAGTGCCACGCCCGAGTTGACTGACCCCGACGGCACCTATGCGTTCATGCGTTCCCGCGCCTTCGGCCTTGAAGTCGAAAAATGCTGGGTGCTCTCCCTCAACATCCGCAACCGCCTGATCCGTTGCACCGAACTCACTTCCGGCACTTCGGCGCAGACCTTGGTCCGAAACACCGAGGTATTGCGCGAAGTCGTGCGCGAGGGTGCCAGTTCCTTCGTTATTGCCCACAATCACCCCAGTGGCGACCCCGCCCCCAGTGCGGCCGACTTCAAAATCACCCGGCGGCTCAAAGAGGCGGCCCAGCCACTAGATGTCCATTTCCTCGATCACCTTATCCTTGGCGATCCCACGGCCGATCCCCTTGGGCTGGGCTATTATAGTTTCCGCGCTTCGGGTCTTATTGGCTGAGAAGTAAAAAAACTCCTTGAACTCGCCCGCGCCCGTCGCGAAGTTCCGCGTCCCCGTTTTGGTGCGATATCCAAGTGGCTAAAGGACGTTGACTGTAAATCAATTCAGCTTGCTGTTCGCTGGTTCGAATCCGGCTCGCACCACCACCTCTGAAAACCCCGGCACACACGCCGGGGTTTTTTGCTTCCCGCTTCCGCTGCACGCTCCCCCTTACGAATCCCACCCAAGCCCCCAGCATCGAGTAACCTATTGGGTTACTTTGCCCCTGCCGAGTGTCTCGCTAAAGGTGCCGTTCAGACTGCCCATCCAATCAAGCGCTTGCGGTTGCGCCGTCTTGGATTCGCCTGAAGCTCGTTCTCATGCCGCCCCTCGCCGAGTTACTCCTGGCTCCTGTTGTCACTGAAGTGGTGACTACCAGCCTATGGTCACACGTCTACACTGCGGGCGGCGTCCTCCTTGTGCTCTTCGCCCTTGCCCGGCTCGCCGGCGAACGCCGCCAGCCGGGCAATACCTTGGCGTGGCTCTTGGCTATCGTTCTTTTGCCCTATGTTGGAGTGCCGCTTTTCTTCCTTTTTGGCGGGCGCAAAATCCGCCGTCTGGCCGCCCGTAAGCGCCGTATCCGCTTGCCGTCTCCGCCAGGCAGCCGCGCCTCCGCCGCGACCTTGGCGGATCCCGTTGCCCAAGCCATTCGCACCAGCGGTGCCGGCGACCCGGTCGGTGGCAACACGCTGCGTTTACTCGGCACCGGGGAGGATGCCTTTGCCGAACTTGAACGCCGCATCCGCGCCGCCAGGCATACCATCCATATCGCCACCTATATTTTGGGACGCGACCGCGTCGGTCGCCAACTAGTCGAACTCCTCGCCGAACGCGCCCGTGCCGGCATAAAAGTGCGACTGCAACTGGATGCTCTCGGCTGTTTCTTCGCCAGCGGTCGCTTCGTCGATCCGCTCCGCGCCGCCGGCGGCGAGGTAGCTAAATTCCTCCCTGTCATTCCGCTTTCTTCACGCGGTTCGGCCAACCTTAGAAACCACCGTAAAATCGCCATATTCGATCACAACACTGCGATTGTAGGCGGCCACAATCTAGCCGAAGAATACATGGGGCCCTTCCCCTGGCGCAAACGCTGGACCGATGTCGGGGCTGTGATTCATGGACCCGCCGCCGCCCTGCTCGATGACGTCTTTCTCGCTGACTGGGCCTTTGCCACCCGGCGAACCGTGGAGCCGGGCCCGATACCACTCCCCGCCACCGAAACCAGCGACGCGTCGTTCTTGCCCAGTGGAGCTCCCGGAAAAACCAGCGAGTTGCAGGTCGTCGCGTCCGGCCCCGACGTGTCCGGCGATCCACTCTACGAAGGGATGTTGGCGATGATTCAGGAAGCCACCCACAGCATCTGGATTGTGACGCCCTATTTCCTGCCCGACGAAGTGCTGCTCCGCACCTTGATCGTCAAAGCCCGCGCCGGCCGTGACGTAACTCTGATCCTGCCGGCCCGCTCCAATCACCCCGTCACTGATCTGGCGCGCCGGCCCTACCTGCGCCAACTTGTGCGTTCCGGTGCGCGCGTGCTCGCCTACCAGCCGCGCATGCTACACGCCAAAGCCATTATCGTGGACGACCGCCTCGCGCTCATTGGTTCGGCCAACGTCGATATGCGCAGCCTCTTCGTAAACTTTGAGATCGGCGTGGTCCTCCACACCCCGACCGACGTGCACACCCTTCGCGCTTGGGCCGGCAATCTTGCCCGCGACGCCCGCCAGCTCCACCTCGGTGACCTGAAGCGCCGCCGCTTCCCCGCCAACCTAGCCGAAGACCTCAGCCGCCTGCTCACTCCGTTGCTGTAGGGCGGGGTCGCCGCATCCCGCCGTCGCTCCCGACCCGCGCCAAGGACCGGTCGTGCCAACGCGTGAAAAACACCAACGCCACGACCGCCCCCACCAGCGCCCAGCCCATGTCGCTTTGCGTATCCCACACATAACCTTGGGTGCCGAGAAACGCCTCCGCCGCCTCGCCGCTAGAAATCGCCGCTCCCCACTCGATCAGCTCATACACCGCGCTGAACGCCAAGGTCACGCTTCCGGCTAAAAAGCCCACCCATCTACTCAAGGTCCGCCCCTGCTCATTCCCCAGCGGCGAGGTGCGCAGCAGCAGTTCGCGCACAAACAAAGCCGGCCCGAACCCCTGCGCGAAATGCCCCAGTTTGTCGTAGTTGTTGCGCGTTCCGCCGCACAGTTCGCGCACCCAATCGCCCAACGGCACCTCCGCGTAGGTGTAGTGTCCGCCGACCAGGAGCAGCACCGCATGCAGCCAAAGCAAGCCCAGCAGCAGGCGCGAAAGGGCGAAGCGCGTGCGCACCGCCCAAGCCAGACCCAGCGCGACGAAAACCGGCCCCGTTTCCAGCCACCAGGTGAAACGATCCTTCGGCCCCCATGCCGACCACGCTACCAGCGGTGCGAGTAACCCGCTAAACACCCACAAATCGCGCGTGGCCGACCGTGAGGGAGATAACATTCTTTAAACGGAGTATCTTATGCGGCCGCAAACACCAGCGAGCAGTTCGTGCCGCCGAAACCGAAGCTGTTGGCCAGCGCCGCGCGCACCGGTTTCTGCACCGCCACGTTCGGCGTCACGTTCAAGCCCAGCGCCGCGATCACTGGATCGAGGTTGGTCAAATTGATCGTCGGCGGCACCACCCCTTCACGAATCGCCATCACCGCCGCAAATGCGCCCATCGAGCCCGCCGCGCCCAGCAAATGCCCGGTCATTGACTTCACCCCGCTCACGTTGAGCGAAGCCTTGTTCTCGGCAAACACCGTCGCGATCGCCGTCGCCTCCTCGCCGTCGCCACCGGGCGTCGAGGTCGCGTGGGCCGACACGTAATCAATCGCCGTCGCCGCCAGGCCCGCATCAGCCAGCGCCGACCGCATCGCCCGCGCCGACCCCTCCGCGCCCGGAGCGAGCGAGGACAAGTGAAACGCATCCGCCGAGGCTCCGTAACCCGCCAGCTCCGCGTAAATCTTCGCCCCGCGCGCCAGCGCATGCTCGCGCTCCTCCAACACAAACACCACCGCCCCTTCGCTCAACACGAAGCCGTCGCGGTTCGCATCGTAGGGCCGCGACGCCGCTTCGGGCGCATCATTGCGGGTCGAGAGCGCCTTCATCTGGGCAAACGCGCCCACCGCCAGCGGCGTCACCGTGCTCTCCGCCCCGCCCGCCACCATCACATCGGCCTGACCGCGCGCGATCAACGCCGCCGCCTCGCCCAACGAGTGTCCGCTCGTCGCGCAAGCCGACGCCACCGCGTAGTTCGGCCCCTGCAAATTCAGCGCCAGACTCACCTGCCCCGCCAGCAAGTTGGGCGCGATTTGAATGATGAAAAACGGCGAGATTTTGCGAAACCCACCCGACTTAAACGTCTCCTGCATCGCCTCGATTTCCGGCAAACCGCCCAGGCCGACCCCGAGGTTCACGCCCATGCGGGTCGCATCGATTTTATCGCGCAACGCATCCAGCCCCGAGTCCGCATAAGCCTCGATCGCCGCCGCCGCACCGAGGTGGGTGAAACGGCCGAATTTCTTCGCATCCTTAGGCGTAAACGCGCTGGTCAACGCCTCTCCCGCCGCCCCCCGGGGCCGCAGCGGCGCAGGCAGCGGCGCGGTGGGCTCGAAGCCCCGCACCTCGCCCGCGATTTTCGCCGTGCACAGCGTGGCGTCGAACCGCGTCAAGGCCGTGATACCCGATCGCCCGTTGCGCAGGCCATCCCAAGTGGCGGCGGCCGTGAGTCCGAGCGGAGTCACCGCGCCAAGACCGGTTACCACGACACGACGACGCTGAGCTGCAGGCTGGTTGATCATGATTTTAAAACGATAGGGTTTGAGAAAACCGAAAACCGTGAACTTCCCCGTCCGTCGCCTCAACGACCGATTTTCGCCCCGAAGACAGTCTTAACGAAATCTTAACGCCCCCGCAGCCCAGCTTAACTAACCCCCTCGACCCCCTTTCGCGTAGGCTCGGCGCATGGAAACCCATGACTTCGCCCTGCTCGGGCTCTTCTTCGTCGCCTTGCTCGTCGCCACGCCGCTCCTCGGCAATCTCCTCGCCCGTGTGCTCGACGGCAACATCCCCTACGGCCTGCGCTGGCTGCGTCCGCTGGAAAAAGCCCTTTACCGAGTGTCCGGCATCAACGCCGAAACCGAGATGTCCTGGCGCGCCTACGCCCTGGGTCTGCTCGTCTTCAACCTGCTCGGCGGTGCCCTCATCCTCGTTCTTCAACTTGCCCAAGCCGCCCTTCCGCTAAATCCGCAGAACTTCCCCGCCGTGCCCCTCGGCGTCGCGGTCAACACCGCCGTCTCCTTCCTCACCAACACCAACTGGCAGGCCTACTCCGGCGAATCCTCGCTCAGCTACCTCACCCAAATGGCCGGCCTCGGGGTGCAAAACTTCCTCAGCGCCGCCACCGGCCTGGCCGTTCTGGCCGCCCTCGCCCGTGGCTTCGCCCGACGCCAAAGCACCACCTTGGGCAACTTCTGGGCCGATCTCACCCGCAGCACGCTCTACGTCCTGCTGCCCCTTTCCGTCTTCTTCGCCATCGTGCTCGTCGCCCAAGGCGTGGTGATGAACTTCACCCCCTACGCATCCGCCACCACTTTGGCCGGCACCGAACAACTCATCCCCGGCGGACCCGCCGCCTCGCAGATTGCGATCAAACAACTCGGCACCAACGGCGGCGGCTTCTTCGGCGTAAACTCCGCCCACCCCTTCGAGAACCCCACCCCGCTCTCCAACTTCCTGCAAACCCTCGCCCTCCTCCTCCTGCCCGCCGCCTGCGTCGATGCCTACGGCCGCCTCGTCGGCGCACGCCGCCACGCCTGGGTCGTCTTTGCCGTCATGTTCGCCTTTTTTGTCGGTGCGCTCGGCCTAGCCCTCTACGCCGAATACGCCTCCCCCGGCGCGACCACCCTCGCCCTTGAAGGCAAGGAAACCCGCTTTGGCGTCACTGCCAGCGTGCTCTGGGCCCAGGCCACCACCGTCGCCTCCAACGGCTCGGTCAACGCCATGCACGGCTCGCTATCCCCGCTCGGCGGCGGCCTGACCATCCTCAATATTCTTCTCGGCGAGATCATCTTCGGTGGCATCGGTTCCGGCCTTTACGGCATGGTCATGATGATCGTGCTGGCCGTCTTCCTCGCCGGTTTGATGGTCGGCCGCACCCCCGAATACCTCGGTAAAAAGATCGAGGCCCGCGAGGTCCGTCTCGCCGCCGTAGCCGTGCTCCTCCCCTGCGCAGTTGTGCTGCTCGGTTGCGCCGCATCCTTCCTGACCGAAGCCGGTCGCGCCGCCGCCGGGACCGCCGGCCCCCACGCCGTATCCGAAATCCTCTACGCCTGGGGCTCCATGGCCAACAACAACGGCTCCGCCTTCGGCAGCCTCACCGCCACTGGCGACCTCTACACTTGGGGCGGCGCGCTCGCCATGTTCCTCGGCCGCTTCGGCGTTATTCTACCCGTGCTCGCCTTGGCCGGAGGCGTCGCGGCCAAGAAAACCATGCCCGCCTCGGCCGGCACCTTCCCCACCGACCGCCCGCTCTTCGCCGGCCTGCTAGCGGCCGTGATTCTGATCGTCGCCGGCCTCACTTATTTCCCCGCCCTGACCCTCGGCCCCGTGCTGGAGCACCTGCTGCTCGCCGCCGGCCGGACCTTCTAAAGCCCCCCGCCCCCCCGTCCATCGCCCCCTCGCAAACCTCGCTCCGCTGCCTCCGACACCAAGTAACCTATTGGGTTACTTTGGCTGATTAACCACCGCACCTCTCTCGCGCTCTGCTCCAACCTCCATGAAATCTTCCACTTCCGCCTGGAACTCCGCCCTCATTCGTCGCGCTAGCATCGACGCCCTGCGCAAGCTCCATCCCCGCGACCTCTGGCGCAATCCAGTCATTTTTGTCACCGCTCTCGGCGCGCTCGCGGTCACCATCGTCCTATTGCGCGACATCCTCGCCGGCCACGCCAGCGGCTTCACCGTTCAGATCACCCTATGGCTCTGGTTCACCGTGCTCTTCGCCAACTTCGCCGAAGCCATGGCCGAGGGCCGTGGCAAAGCCCAAGCCGACGCCCTCAAGCGCACCCGCTCCCAAACCTTCGCCCGCCGCGTGCGCTCCGCCACACCCGGTGCCCCCGAGGAACGCGTGGCCGCCCCCGACCTGCGCAAGGGCGACCTCTTCGTTTGCGAAACCGGCGACCTCATCGCCGCCGATGGCGAGGTGATCGACGGTATCGCCAGCGTGGACGAATCCGCCATCACCGGCGAATCCGCCCCCGTCGTGCGCGAGAGCGGCGGCGACCGCAGCGCCGTCACCGGCGGCACCCGCGTTCTGAGCGACCGCATCGTGGTGCGCGTCTCGGTCGAGCCCGGCGGCGGTTTCATCGACCGCATGATCGGGCTGGTCGAGGGCGCTTCACGCCAACGCACGCCCAACGAGATCGCCCTCGGCATTCTGCTCTTCGCCCTTACCGCCGTCTTCCTCGGCGTCGTCGCCACCCTACCCGCCTTTGCCCGGTTTTCCGAGCTTCAGGCCGGACAACCCGGCGCGGTGGACACCTCCCTGCCGGTGCTTGTGTCGCTCTTTGTTTGCCTCATCCCCACCACCATCGGCGGCCTGCTCAGCGCCATCGGGATCAGCGGCATCGACCGTCTCGTGCGGCGCAACGTCATCGCCACCTCCGGCCGCGCCGTCGAGGCCGCCGGCGACATCGACGTACTCCTTCTCGACAAGACCGGCACCATCACCCTGGGCAACCGCCAGGCCGTCGAGTTTATTCCCGCCCCCGGCGTAACCGCGCTTGAACTCGCCCAAGCCGCACAACTAGCCTCCCTCGCGGACGAAACCCCCGAAGGCCGCAGCATCGTTGTGCTCGCCAAAGACAAATTCGCCCTCCGCGAACGCGAAGTCGCCGACCCCCACGCCACCTTCGTTCCGTTCGCCGCCCAGACCCGCATGAGCGGTGTTAATGTCGCCGCCAACGCCACTACGCCCGCCCGCGCCGTCCGCAAGGGTGCCGCCTCCAGCGTCCGCGCCTGGATCGAGGCCCAAGGCGCGCGTTATCCCGCCGAAGTCGGAACCGAGGTGGATCGCGTTTCCCGCGCTGGTGGCACCCCGCTCGTCGTCGCCGAAACCGGCCGCGCGCTCGGCGTCATTTACCTCAAGGACGTAGTCAAAGGCGGCATCCGCGAACGCTTCTCCGAACTGCGTCGCATGGGCATACGCACCGTCATGATCACCGGCGACAACCCCCTCACCGCCGCCGCCATCGCCGCCGAGGCTGGCGTGGACGATTTCCTCGCCCAGGCCACGCCCGAGATGAAACTGCAACGCATCCGCGACGAACAAGCCCTCGGCCATCTCGTCGCCATGACCGGCGACGGCACCAACGACGCCCCCGCCCTCGCCCAGGCCGACGTCGGCGTCGCCATGAATACCGGCACCCAGGCCGCCCGCGAGGCCGGCAACATGGTCGATCTCGACAGCAACCCGACCAAACTCATCGAGATCGTCGAGATCGGTAAACAGCTCCTCATCACCCGCGGTGCACTCACCACCTTCTCGCTCGCCAACGACATCGCCAAATACTTCGCCATCATCCCCGCCATCTTCGTCGGCCTCTATGCCGCTTCCGGTGCGACATCCGGTCCGCTTGCCGCCCTCAACATCATGGGCCTGGCCTCGCCGCAAAGCGCCATCCTGAGCTCGGTCATTTTCAACGCCCTCATCATCGTCGCTCTCGTTCCTCTCGCCCTGCGCGGTGTGGCCAGCCGGGCCGACAGCGCCTCCGCCCTCCTCCGGCGTAATCTGCTCATCTACGGCGTCGGCGGCATCGTCGCGCCCTTCCTCGGCATCAAACTCATCGACCTCGCCCTCACCTCTCTCGGCCTCGTCTAACCAAACCAGTTACACAGAGGGCACGAGAGATAACCCAGAGTGCACCGAGCTAAATCCCCTTACCCGGTATGCTTCCTAACTCTGTGACCTCTGTGCCTCCTCTAGTGCCCTCTGTGTAATTTTTCCGAATCCCACTTATGAAAACCTTCCTCACCTCCGCCCGTCTCCTCGCTGTCCTCACCCTCCTCCTCGGCGGTCTCTACCCCGCCCTCGTCTGGGCCATCGGCCAGGCCGCGTTCCCGGCCGCCGCCAACGGTTCTCTCGCCCGCGATGCTTCCGGCCGCGTGGTCGGCTCCGCCTTGCTTGCCCAGACGACTCCTCACCCCCGCTACGTCCAACCGCGGCCCTCCGCCGCCGACTACGCCACCGTCGCCTCCGGCGCCAGCAGCCTGCCTTGGACCAGCGCCAAGCTAAACGACCGCGTGAAAGCCGCCATCGCCGCCGGTGAATCCGCCTCTCTCGCCACCACCAGCGGCAGCGGTCTCGACCCCCACCTCCCTCCTGCCGACGCCCTCGGCCAGTTTGACCGCATCGCCACCGCCCGCTCATGGACTCCCGCCGCCCGCACCCGCGCCGAAGCCTGGGTTGCCGCGCACCTCGAAGGCGGTCAACTTAGCCCCACTTACGTGAACGTCCTCCGACTCAACCTCGCACTCGACAGCTTCGACCGCACGCCATGAGCGACCCCGCTCCGCGCCCCGACCCCGACGCCTTGCTAGCCCGCCTGCGCGAGGCCGAGGCGCGCGCGCGCCGTGGCCAGTTGCGCGTCTTTCTCGGCATGTGCCCCGGCGTGGGTAAAACCTACGCCATGCTGCGCGCCGCCCGCCGCGCCCGGGCCGAGGGGGTAAACGTGCTCGTCGCCCTGGTTGAAACCCATGGCCGCGCCGAGACCGAGGCCATGATCGCGGACTTGCCGGTCCAGCCCCGTCTCGCCGTCGCCCATCGCGGAGCCACGCTGCAAGAGATGGACCTCGCCGGCGTGCTCGCCGCCCGCCCCCGGCTCGCCCTGGTGGACGAGCTGGCCCACACCAACGCCCCCGGCCTCGCCCACCCCAAACGCTGGCAGGATGTCCACGACCTGCTCGAAGCCGGTATCGACGTTTACACCACGCTTAACATCCAGCACGTCGAATCCCGCGCCGACTCCGTGCGCCAGATCACCGGCGCCCCGGTGCACGAAACCGTGCCCGATTCGCTCCTCGACCTCGCCGACGAAGTGGAGCTGGTCGATCTCACTGCCCAAAACCTGCGTGAACGCCTCGCCGAGGGAAAAGTTTACCTCGGGGCCCGCGCCGCCGTCGCCGCCGAAAATTTCTTTCGCGAAGACCACCTCAACGCCCTGCGCGAGATCGCCCTGCGCTACACCGCCGAACGCGTCGAACGCCAGCTCCGCGGCCTGCGCCGGGGCACCACCAAATCCACCGTCTGGCGCAGCGGCGAACGCCTGCTCGTCGCGGTCGGCCCCAGCCCGTTTTCCACCCGTCTCGTGCGCTGGACCCGCCGCCTCGCCGCCGCCCAGGGCGCACCCTGGCTCGCCGTCCACGTCGCCAGCTCCCGACCGCTCCGCCCCGAAGCCCAGGCCCGCCTCGACCAAAACCTCGCCCTCGCCCGCGAACTTGGGGCCGAGCTCGTGCTTGCCGAGGCCGACGACATCGCCCGCGCCCTTGTAGCCACCGCGCTCGAACACAACGCCACCCAGATCGTGGTCGGCAAACCGCGCAGCTCCCGCTGGTTCGACTGGATCGAGGGCGGCAGCTTGGTGGACCGCCTCATTCGGCTCGGAGGCAACATCGACATCTACGTCGTGCCCTCCGAGCCCGGAGCCCGGCGCGCCCGCTGGCTCGACTTTACCCCTATGCGCCGCAGCTCGCCGGGCGAATACCTGCTCGCCGCCGCCGTGGTGCTAGGCGTCTGCGTGGCCGGCTTGCTCCTCCCTGGTCGCTACTACCTCGCGGTGGGCTTGGTCCAGCTGCTCGCCGTTATCCTGCTCAGCCTGCGCGTCGGACGTTGGCCGGTCCTGCTCGCCGGTTTGCTTGGGGCTTTGTCGTGGAATTTTCTCTTCATCCCGCCGCGCTTCACCTTCGCCATCGGCCGGGTCGAGGACGGCCTGCTTTTTCTCACCTACTTCGTGGTCGCGCTCGTTGCCGGCCAACTCACCGCCCGGCTCCGCGCCAGAGTCTCCGACGAACACGCCCGCGAACGCCGGTCCAGCGCGCTCTTCGCCCTCACTCGCGCCCTTGCCGAGGCGCGCACGCTCGACGAAGGCGCCTTCGCCGCCCTGCGCCAGATCGACACCCTCTTCTCCGCCCACTCCACCCTGCTCCTCGCAGGCGAAGGCACCGCTGAACTTACCCCTCACTTCGCCGCCTCCTTCAGCCTCGACGCCAAGGAAGAAGGCGTCGCCCTCTGGGCCCACCAGCACCGCAAGCCCGCCGGACGCTTCACCACCACCCTGCCCGGTTGCACCGGATTTTACCTCCCTCTCTTGCGCGATGACCACTCGGTCGGCGTGCTCGGCCTCGCTCCCGCGTCCGGTCAAATCTTCACACTGGTGCAACGCGACCTGCTCGAAGCCTTCGCCCGCCAGATCGCCCTCATGGTCGAGACCGACCAGCTCCACGCCACCCGCGAGCGCGAGCGCCTGCTCGTCGAATCCGAAAAGCTTCACCGCGTCCTGCTCGATGGCGTCTCCCATGAATTGCGCACGCCCCTCGCGGTCATCACCGGCACCATCGAGCACTTGAGTCATGCGCCTGACGAAAAACTCCGCGCCGAGCTTCTCCACGAGGCGCGACTCGCCGCCACCCGGCTCAATCGCCTGGTCGGCAATCTCCTCGACCAGACCCGGCTTGAAACCGGTGCCCTCCGCCCCCGGCTCGATTGGTGCGACCCGCGCGATGTGGTTAACGCCGCCGTCGCCGTTTCCCACGACGCGCTCGAAGCACATACACTCGATGTCTCCCTGCCCGATGACCTCCCCCCCGTGCGTGCCGACTTCGCCCTCACCGAACAGGCACTCATCAATCTCCTGATCAACGCCGCTCACCATACGCCGCCCGGCACTCCCATCTTTATTTCCGCCGGCCTGGACCGCGGCGGCACCCGGGCCTTCTTCACTATCGCTGACCGAGGTCCCGGGCTGCCGACCGCCATGAAAGAACGCCTGTTCAAGAAATTCGAGCGAGGCGACGCCGCCCGCGCCGGCGGCCTCGGGCTGGGTCTCTCCATCGTTCGTGGCTTCATCACCGCCCAAGGTGGCGAAGTCGTGCTGGGCGAAAACCCTGGCGGCGGCGCCGTCTTCACCCTTTACCTGCCGCACGTCGCCCCGAAGCCTGAAGCTGCTCCATGAATGCATCCACCCCCGGCACGCTGCTGGTGATCGACGACGAACGGCAGATCCGCCGCTTACTCCGCGTCACCCTCGAAGGCGCGGGTTACCGGGTGCGCGAAGCCGAGACCGGCCAGCTCGGCCTGCAAGAAATCGCCGCCGCCGCGCCCGACGGCGTGATCCTCGACCTCGGGCTGCCCGACCTCGACGGCGTGGACGTGCTGCGCCGCCTCCGCGAATGGAGCCGTCTGCCCGTCCTCGTGCTCTCGGTGCGCGAAGCCGAAGAGGTCAAAATCGCCGCGCTCGATGCCGGTGCCGACGACTACCTGACCAAGCCCTTTGGCGGCGGCGAACTCCTCGCCCGCGTGCGCGCCCTCCTGCGCCGCGCCTCCGCCGACGCCGAGCCCGCCATTCTGCGTTTTGGCGACGTGGAGCTCGACCGCGCCTCCCGCGTGGTGCGCCGCTCCGGCGAGGAAGTTCACCTCACCGCCAAGGAATACGCCCTCCTCGCCCTCCTCGCCCAGCACCACGGCAAAGTCGTTACCCAACGCCAGCTCCTGCGTGAAATCTGGGGAGCCAACGCCGAGGACAACAGCCACTACCTGCGCGTCCACATGACCCACCTGCGGCAAAAACTCGAACGCCTCCCCTCCGCCCCCGAACTACTCAAAACCGAAGCCGGCATCGGCTATCGGCTAGTCGGCTAGGCTAAGCTGAAACTCACGTTTCCCCTTCGCGGTTAAACGCCGTCCAGCGGGCGCAAAACTCTTCCCTAATATCATTCGCGACCTGCGCCACTGACGGACAACGCGCTCCCAATTCGGCCGCCAGCGAAGTCACGGTGCCGTCCGCGCTTGCGATCCCGCAAGGCACGATCCCGCCGAAGTGCCGCAGGTCGGGCGCGACGTTCAAGGCCAGCCCGTGCATCGTCACCCAGCGCCGCACCGCCACCCCGATGGCGGCCAGTTTACGCTCCGCAACCCAGATACCAGTAAGCCCTTCGCGACGCGCGGCCACGATGCCATATCTCGCCACCGTGCCGATCAGCACGTCTTCCAGAAATCTCAGGTAGGCGTGCAAATCCCGCCGCCGGTCCAAACTCACGATCGGGTAAACGACGAGCTGCCCCGGGCCATGGTACGTGATGTCGCCGCCGCGATTGGTCGGGTGCAGCGCGATCCGCTCGCGTTGCAAGGTCGCCGCGTCCCACAACAAATGCCGGTCCGCCCCCGCCCGCAGGCCCAGGGTGTAAACCGGCTCGTGCTCGGTAAACACCACGGTATCCGGCGCAGTCCCGGCGATGCGCTCGGCTTGCAAGGCTTCCTGCCGCGCCAAGGCCTCGGCATACACCGTGCGCCCCCAATCCAGTATTCGCAGCGGTGTGGACGAGGTGGACGACATAGAAACGATGAAGGGCGCGCTTGGCCGAACAGATTAACGTCCTTCGGCCAGCGCTCCGAGGTCGATCTCGCCCGCGCTCTCAGCGCTCACCGAACGCTTGAGCAGTCCCGGCGTGAACAAGGTGCTGCGTATCAAGTAACGTGCGGTCGGCTGGCGTTGCAGGTCGCGAGCCAGCGCCAGCAAAGCGAAATTACTCAAGTTAAGCGTGGTCTCCTGGGTGGCGGTGGAGCGCGCCGGCACGGTCAGCGACTCCGCCCCCAGCGCGCTGCCCATGGCGCGGCCGTTGATCGTAAGCTCATGCCGCGAGCCGATAAAAGTTAAGGGCTCATCGCCACGATTTGTCACCCGCACCGTCACCCGCAACCGGGTTTCAAACGCCGTCGCCTCGATCGGACGCACGTCCACCAGCGTGACTCCCGGAGCGGGCGAGCGCGTCGCCGTGGCGCAACCGCCCAACGCGAAAAACAGGGCAAACACCGGGAGCAACAACAGGGGGCGGATGGCGAATCGCATAAAGTAGGCCCCAGCGGGACAAACTTTGCCTTTCGCCGCCACTTCAATCGCGGGACTTGCCGGGCGTCGCGGCGGACTGCAAGGTGACCGTTTACCATGAGCAGCGAACACGCGCAAAGCGGGCAACCGCACGACAACTCCCACGATCAACACGCCGTGCGGCGGCAAAAACTCGCCGACTTGCGCGCGGCAGGCTTCGACCCTTTCCGCGCCAACATCGCCCCCACCCACTTTTCCCAGGACGCCAAGGCCCTGCACGTGGACGAGCAGGACAACACCGTGACCGTCACCGTGGCCGGCCGCCTCGTCACCTTCCGCGTTCAGGGCGGCAGCTCCTTCGTTAAGATCCAGGATCAGCAAGGCCAGATTCAGCTCTATTTCCGCAAGGACGTGCTCGGCGAGGAGCGCTACGGCGTATTCAAGAAGTCGCTCGACCTGGGCGATATCATCGGCGTCACCGGCACCTTGTTCAAAACCAAGACCGGCGAAATCACCGTGCGCGTCGAGAGCTTCACTCTCGTATCCAAGGCGCTCCGCCCGCTGCCTGAGAAATGGCACGGCCTGAGCGACGCCGAGCAGGTTTACCGCCAGCGTTACCTCGACTTGATCGTGAACAACGAGTCCCGCCACCGCCTGATGACCCGCGCCCGCATCGTCAGCGCGGTCCGGCGCTTCCTCGAAGACCGCCAATTCCTCGAAGTCGAAACCCCCGTCCTGCAAAGCGTGGCCGGTGGCGCCGCCGCGCGTCCTTTCCAAACCCACCACAACGCGCTCAACACCGACTTCGTGCTGCGCATTTCCCTGGAGCTCTACCTTAAGCGCATGTTGGTTGCCGGATACGACCGGGTCTTCGAGATCGGGCGGAATTTCCGCAACGAGGGCGTCTCCCGCCGCCACAATCCCGAGTTCACCATGCTCGAGGTTTACCAAGCCTACAGCGACTATCGCGGGATGATGACGCTGGTGCGCGATCTCTTGACCCACCTCGTTCGCGACGTGGTCAAACCCCTCGACGCAAACGGCCTGCCCTCGACCAAAATCAAACACGCCCAGAGCGGTCAGGAGATCGAGTTCGGCGGCGAATGGCGCGAAGTGAAATACAAGGACCTCATCATCGAAAAGACCGGCGACTCCGAGTGGTTCGCGCGCAGCAAGAGCGAGAAAGTCGCCGGCGTGCAAAAGCTCGGTCTCTACGCCGACCCGAAGTGGGAGGAGTTCGAGCTGACCAACGAGATTTTCGGCAAACTGATCGAGCCGAATCTCATCCAGCCGACCTTCGTCACCCACCTGCCCAAGGAGCTTTGCCCGCTGGCTAAGATCACCCAGGACGACGCCACCACCATCGACGTGTTCGAGTTGATCATCGGCGGCATGGAAGTGGCCCCCGCCTACTCCGAGCAAAACGACCCCGACGTGCAGCGTTCGATGTTCGAGGCCCAGGCAGGAGAGGAGCAGCAGAAGATCGACCACGATTTCCTGCTCGCGCTGGAGCACGGCATGCCCCCGGCCGGCGGCATGGGTATCGGCATCGACCGGCTTTGCATCCTGCTCACCGGCGCCGAAAGCATCCGCGACGTGATCCTGTTCCCGCAGCTCCGCAACGCTTCGAACTGATCCCCACGCCGGATGTCCTGGCCGCTCTACCTCGCGCTGAAACAGCTGTTCCCGACCGGGCGGCGCTTTCCCTTTTTCACCCTGATCTCGATCCTCGGGGTGGCTTTGGGCGTGGCCTTGTTGATCGTCTGCATTTCGGTCATGGGCGGCTTCGGCCGCGAGATACGCAACATGATCGTCAACACCCAGGGCGAGGTGCAGGTGCGCTCCTTCGGGCTCATGAAGGATCCGCAGGCGGTGTTAAAAACCGTCGGAGCCATCGAGGGCGTGGTGGCCAGCGCGCCCTTCGCCGAGGGCGTGGTCATGCTCCAGCACGAAAACAAACCCGCCTTCCCTGCCATTCAGGGTGTGGACATGGAGCGGGTGGAAGCGGTCGTGCCCTTGCGGCGCTACATCGTCGCCGGCCGGTTCGACGACCTCGACGACGATCGCGTTATCCTCAGTTCCCAGCTCGCCGTCCAGCTCGGCGCGCGCCTCGGCAGCAAGGTCTCGGTATATTCCCCGCTGCTCTTGGAAAAACTCAAAACCGACGAAATCCTCCTGCCCCGCGAACTCGAGGTCTGCGGCATTTTCGAGATCGGTCACCAGCAACTCGATAGCAGCGTGGTCATCGTCACCCTGCGCACCATGCAGGAACTCTACGGCCTGGGTCGTGCCGTCCATGGCGTGAATGTGAAACTCGCCCCCGGAGCCGACCCCGACGACGTCGCCCGCGCGATCAACCGGGCCCTGCCGGTGGATGGGCTGGCCAAGTCGTGGATGGACTCCAATCAGGAGTTTCTCTTCGTGCTCCAACTGGAGAAAAACATGATCTTTTTCCTCCTCTTGTTCATCATCGTGGTCGCCGCCTTTTCGGTCACGTCCTCCCTGCTCATTGCCGTGGTGCGCAAGACCCGCGAGATCGGCCTGCTCGGCGCGCTCGGTGCCACCCCCCGGCAGGTCGCCGCCTGTTTTTGTTATCAAGGCATCATCATCGGCGTCGCGGGAACCGTGTCCGGCCTCGCGCTGGGCTTCAGCGTGATCCATTTCCGCAACGATATCGTAGCGGGCTTCACCCGCCTGACCGGCAGCCAGGAAGCGTTGGCCCGCTTTTACCAATTCAGCCAGTTGCCTGCCTATCTTTCGGGAAAAGACCTCACTTTGATCGTCGTCAGTGCCTTGGTCGTCTCAACCCTGGCCGGCCTCTTGCCCGCCTGGCGCGCCGCGAAACTCAAACCGGTGGAGGCCCTGCGCAGTGAGTGACCTGATCCTGCAAGCCACCGGCCTGCACAAACACTACCTGAGCGGCGAGCGCCGCATCGAGGTTTTGCGCGGGGTCGATCTGGCGATTTCGGCCGGCGAGAGCGTATCGATTCGAGGCGAATCCGGCTCGGGCAAATCCACCCTGCTCAACCTGCTTTCCGGCCTCGATGCACCCGATTCCGGCGACCTGCGCTGGCAAGGCGACGCCACCCTCGCCCCCGCGCGCCGCGGCCGCCTGATCGGACTGGTCTTTCAGGCTTTCTACCTCGTGCCCGAACTCGACGCCCGGGACAACGTGCTCCTCGCCGCGCGCCTGCTCGGCAAGGTCGGCGAAACCGAACGCGCCCGCGCCACCGAGTTGTTGTCTCGCGTCGGCCTCGCCGACCGTGCCACCCATACCCCGCCCAAACTCTCCGGCGGCGAACGCCAGCGCGTGGCCATAGCCCGCGCCCTGATGAACCGGCCCAAACTCATCCTCGCCGACGAGCCCACCGGCAACCTCGACGAAGGCAGCGGCGACGCCGTCATCGACCTCCTGCTCGCCCTCTGCGCCGAAGAAGGCTGCGCGCTCGTTCTGGTAACCCATAACGCCGCCCACGCCGCCCGTTGCGCCCGGCGGCTCTTTTTGCGCGAAGGCGGCTTTCACTCCGTGTGAGCACGTTTTCCTGGCCTGACCCGCGCGGATTTATGGCACGGTCCCCGCTTTGACATCCGCCGGCGCGGACCTTTTGCTCGCCCTTCCTCACGCATGTCGCAGTTACATCCCTATTGGCGCATGGAATACATCGCGGCTCCCCGGCCGCCCGAATCCGCGCGTCCGTTTACCGAGCTGCCCGCCCTCGGCGACGACCGCGCCGCGCTGATTGTCCACCGAGCCCCGCTGAGTTACCTGATGTTGAACCGGTTTCCCTACAACCCCGGCCACCTGCTCGCCATTCCCTACCGTGAGGTTTCCGACCTCACCGACCTCACCGCCGCCGAGCAAGCCGACCTCATGGCTACGATTGTTTTTGGCGAAAAACTCCTCCGCGCCGTGCTTCGCCCCGATGCCTTTAACATCGGCTTCAATCTCGGCCGCCCCGCCGGAGGAAGCATCGAACACCTCCACGGCCACCTCGTTCCGCGCTGGACCGGTGACAACAACTTCATGCCCGTACTCGGCCAGACCCGCATCCTGCCCCAAGCCCTGACCGAAACCTGGGAACGGCTCGCGGCCGAGGCCGCGAAAATGTCGAATGCCCAATGACGAATGCCGAATGAGCCTGCGCCATCCACATCCGCCGTCCGCCTCGCGCTTGTTCTCTGACGCATTAGTCATTCGTCATTAGTCATTCGTCATTCTTCCCCCGCCATGGCTTCCGCCACCGTCCACTTCCCGTCCGCCCGCCACTTGAGCCAGCTCTACGCCGGCCGACCGGAGAATCTCGTCGAAGCCGAGCGCCTGCTCGCGGTCAAAATCGTCAGCCGCGACGACTGGATCACCTTTGAGGGCGAGCCCTCCGCCATATCGGCGGGCGAAACCCTGTTTGCCCTGCTCAACGAGGCCCGCACCCAAGGTCTGGCGATCCGCACCCAGGATTTTTCCCGTTTCGCCGAGGGCGTGGCGCGCGGCGAGGCCGCCCAGTTGCGCGCCCTGTTCACCCAGCCCGTGGTCGTGACCACCCAGCGCAAGACGATCATCCCCAAAACCCTCGGGCAAAAACTCTACGTCCAGGCCATCCTCGCCAACCCCCTCGTCTTCGGCATCGGTCCCGCCGGCACCGGCAAAACCTACCTCGCCATGGCCGCCGCGATCAGCGCGCTGCTCAAAAACCAGGTCGAGCGCATCATCCTCACCCGCCCCGCCGTCGAGGCCGGCGAATCCCTCGGTTTCCTGCCCGGCGATTTGAACGAGAAAATCCTGCCCTACCTGCGTCCGCTCTATGACGCCATGGGCGAAATGATCGGCTCCGGAGACGTCGCCCAACTCACCGAAAAAGGCGTCATCGAAGTCGCCCCGCTCGCCTACATGCGCGGCCGCACCCTTAACCGCAGCTTCATCATCCTCGACGAAGCCCAGAACACCACGCCCGAGCAGATGATGATGTTTCTCACCCGCCTGGGCGAAGACAGCCGCATGGTCGTCACCGGCGACATCACCCAGATCGACCTGCCCAAGGCCCGCCAATCCGGCCTGCTTGAAGTGCAACGCATCCTGCGCGGCATCGACGGCATCCAGTTCCACCAATTCAGCGGCTCCGACGTCGTGCGCCATCCCTTGGTGCTCAAAATCATCGAGGCCTACGAACGTTACCAAAACCCCATAAATCCCCCGCGTTCCTGATCCGCCCAAGCTTCGAGTAACCCAATAGGTTACTTTGCCTCCCCACCTTCGCACCTCCCCCTTACTAGCTCTACCAGCTTACTAGCCCTACTAGCCTAACAGCGCTCCCACCCGTGCCCTCGGTTTTCTCCGCCTTCTACGTCCGCCTACGTGCCGCCCTTGCCGCCGGTTTCTCCGCCGCGCCTGAGCCGATCCGTAAGCGCAAGACGCCCGCCGCCCCCGGTCGCGGTCTCGCCGCTGCTCTCGACTCGTCCCGCATCGCCGCCATCGCCCTCTTCATCGCCACCGTCGTGGCCATCGTGTTGATATCCTTCGCCGGCGTGGTGAACCGAACCCTGACCGTCCTGCCCAACCAGCTCGCCTCGGTGCGCATCTCCGCCGCCATCCCCTTCAGTTACGAAAGCGCGGAAAAAACCCGCGCCGCCCAGGCACTCCTCCGCGAACGCGTCCCCCCCGTTTACCGCATCGACCCCGAGCCGCTACAACGCTTCGAACTCCACCTCAACGAACTGGTCGCCTCCCTTGCCCCCTACGCCCGGCTTGAGCCCGCCCAGCGCCGGGCCTTTCTCGTCGAATCCACGGCGGTTTATAACGCTCGCGGTCCTTATCGCACGTCGCCCGACGACGTCGCCCTGCTCGCCGTCGGAGACAACGCCGCCGCTCGCGCCCAGCTCCTCGAAACCGGCCTAGGCATCCTCCGCGCCATCCACGCCCAGGGTATCTCCGATCCGGCTGACATCGGCCGCGACTCCGGCCTCGGCGGCCTGCGCCTTTTCCAAGTCTTGCGCCCCGACGGAGTCGTAGCCACCCGCCCGGTGGACACACTGGAAGACGCCCTCACCTACCTGCGGGTCAATCTCGCCGCCGAGGAAAGCAATCGCGCCCGGGCCGCCTCGCTCTACCGCATTTTTCGCGAAGGCATCATGCCCAACATCGCCTTTGATCGCGCCGCCTCGCTCGCCCGCGAGGCCGAGGCCATGCGCGATCTGCGTCCCGTGGTCGTGACCGTTGAGCGCGGCCAGACCATCATCGAGCCGGATACCCGCGTGAGCACCGAACAGTTCGAAATGTTGGAGGCCCACCGCGCCGCGCTCGCCGCCACCAGCTCGCCGATTGAGGAAACCATGCGCCTCTC
>CANIWJ010000023.1 GCA_947471035.1 Verrucomicrobiota bacterium | reverse complement strand
GCGCGGACGGGGCACCTGAAGGGGGTGAAAATCGCCATCATGGGTTGCATCGTGAACGGTCCGGGAGAAATGGCGGATGCGGATTTCGGCTACGTGGGCGGCGCGCCGGCCAAGATCAACCTCTACGTGGGCAAGCAGTGCGTGCAGTACAACATTCCCCAGGCCGAGGCCGACGACCGCCTGGTCGCGCTCATCAAGCAGCACGGCAAGTGGGTGGAGCCGCCGCTTAGTCCGGCCTGAGTAAACGGTCGCAGAGTGCGAGCAAACGGAGTCGCAGCGGTTGGGCGCGTGCCGTGAAGGCGCGTTGTTGTTGTTCGTAGTCGGCCCGGCCTTCGGGGGTTTCGATTTTTACGGGAGTGAAGCCGAGCGCGGCGAGGTCGTAGGGACTGGCGCGCATGTCGAGCTCCCGGATATCGCGCGCCAGCTCGAAGCAGTCCGCGATCAGCTCGGCGGGGGCGAGCGGGGCGAGTTTGTAGGCCCACTTGTAGAGGTCCATGTTGGCGTGCAGGCAGCCGGGTTGCTCGTGTTCGACGCAGGTGTCGCGGGTGAGTTCAGTCCGGTTCAGCGGGCGGGCGGGTGCGGTGAAAAAACGAAAGGCGTCGTAGTGGGTGCAGCGCAAGGGTTGGGCCTCCACGATGCGGGCGAGTTCGGCGGGCGCGAAGCGCAGGGGGTATTGGTTGTGACGGACCTCCTCCGGAGTTTGCCGATAGACCATCGCCCACTCGTGCAGACCAAAGCAACCGAAGAAGCCGGGGCGCTCGGTGGTGGCGGCGAGCAGGGAGCGGAGCCAGAGCACGAAGGGGCGGCGTTTCTCCGGAAGGGCGTCCGGGCGGAGGCCTACGCCGTGGTCGGTTTCATGGTATTCCGGATCGCGCAGAAAGGCGCGCGCGGTTGGGCCGGCGAGGATCAGGCCGGGGCCGGGCTGCCAGCGGCGTAGCCAGGCGGCGCGGAAGCCGTAGTAAGTAAACAGAAAGTCGTAAACCGGATGCTTTTCGCCTCGAGCGGCGCGGGCCTGGTGCTGGTCGGTCCAGGCGCGAACACGGGTTTCATGCGTCAGTGCGCGAGCCTGCCATTCGAGCTCGCCGAGCACCGGCGCAGCGCAGTGCAGCGTAGGGTTTGGGGTCACGAGCACGCGGATCACATTTTCAGCTCTTTGCGAATGTCGGCGAGGACGTTATCCGGGCCGCGATAATCGCCGTTGGGTTTAAAACTAAGGGAGAGCTCTTTGCCGTCCGCGCGCATGAAGACGAGGTTGGGGATACCGTTTTCATGTCCGGGGCGACGTAGGATGGTTGCCGAGTCGCGCTGGTCAAAGCGCACGGCAGGCCAGGCCATTTTATATTCGCTCATATAGCCCTGCATGGCTGAGGCGTCCTGGTCGCTGCTGACGAAGATCAACTCGAACTCGGGGTGGCGGGCCTTGATTTCCTGATAGGCGGCGACGAGTCTTGGGGTGAACCCCCGGCAGGGCGGACACCAGTGGGCGGAGTAGTAAACGGCGAGGTAGCGCACGGAACCGATTTGGGCAGCGGAGACGGGAGCGAGGGCTTTGCCTTTTACCGCTACGAGTTTGCCTTCAAGGGCAGAGAGGATCGCGCTGGAGTTTACCGCCGGAGCGGTCGCGGCGGTGTTTTGTACCGGCGGGGCGGTTTCGTCGTCGGGTGGCGCGGCAAAGGCATCTACGCGGGTGCGGTCGGCATCGTTTAGCTTCGCGTAGGGGTGCATCAAGCGTGAGCCGTCGGCGCGTTTAAAAATCACGTAATCGCCTTTGCGGCTCACGAATTCGGCCTGAATCTTTGCACCGTCGAAGGACGACCAGGTTTCTAATTTGGCAAAGGCGGGCGAGCCGAGGCTGAAACCGGCGAGCAGGTAAACTAAGGTGCGAAGGCTTGGGTAGGCGGGGTAGCGCATGGTGCCGTATGCTCGGCGGGCAGCAGCGCATTTGGCAATCCGGCGGGTGGGTCGCCTCTTGAAAAGAGACTTTAAGCCAAAACATGCATGGCCAACAATGGTAGTAATTGATAAATATCTCTCAAAATCTATCAAATCCTCTTGACGACTGAGCTTAGTTTAACTTTCAAGGTGGTATTGTTTTGATTCCTGCCGTGCGCAGATCTGCCTTCGGGCGAGTTTCGCACCACGGATCACGAGACTTCCCTTTTCCCCCACATGCTGCCCCCGCCCACCCCTCACCGCATCGAGATCGAGCACCAAGTGCGTCGCGCCTTGTATGCCCGTTTGGGAAAGCCTCTGCCACGCAACGCCGAGGCGCCGAATCCACTTTTGGTTAACGTAAGCGCGCGTCATTGCCACCTCACCCCTCAGGCGGTTGAGACACTTTTTGGCAAAGGCCGAACCTTGACCCCGATGAAGTGGCTGTATCAGAAAGATCAGTATGCCGCCGAGGAGTCTGTGACCCTGATCGGGCCGCGTAGCCGGGTGATTTCCAACCTGCGTATTCTCGGTCCCTGCCGTGACCTTAACCAGATCGAGCTGGCCTACACCGATTCCATCGCATTGGGCTTCGATATTCCTGTGCGCCAGTCGGGTAACATCAAGGGCACGCCGGGCTGCATGTTGATGGGTCCCGCTGGTTTCCTTCGTCTGGACGAGGGTGTCATTCGCGCCGCTCCCCACGTACACATGCATCCGGATGATGCCGCGTTTCTAAAAGTGAAAGCCGGCGATTTCATGAAGTTGCGGGTCGGCGGCGAGCTCGGCATGACCTTTGATCGTCTGCTCGTTCGCGTGCACGCCGACTTCAAACTCGAAGTCCATATCGACACCGACGAGGGCAACGCCTGTGGCATCGGTCCCGGTGTGCCTGTCGAGTTGGTCAAGTAACTCGTCCCGAGCGCTCCCGTTTTCCCTGTAATTTCCACCCACGTCCCAACCCACCAAACCACCCCTCACAATGAGTGATTCCATCGGCATGATCGAAACCCGCGGCTACGTCGGCTCTGTTGAAGCCAGCGACGCCATGGTCAAAGCGGCGAGCGTCACGCTCGTCCGTACCATCCAAATTGGCGGCGGCCTTATCACCGTCGTCTGCAAAGGCGATGTCGGCTCCGTGAAAGCGGCCGTCGATGCCGGCTCCGAAGCCGCCAAGCGCGTCGGCGAGCTTGTCGCTTCCCACGTCATTCCCCGCCCGCATGCCGACCTGCTCAAGCAGGTGGGCCTCTAAGGCGTAATTTTCCTTAACCTTTAAAAAACACTCCCATGGCCCAACTTGCCCTCGGTATTATCGAAACCAAAGGTTTCATCACTGTTCTGGAGGCCGCTGATGCCGCCCTCAAATCCGCCAACGTCACCATGACCGGTTACGAAGCGGTCGGTAGCGGCTACGTCGCCGCTTTCTTCCGTGGCGATGTCGCCGCCGTTAAAGCCGCTGTCGATGCCGGTGCCGAAGCCGCCAAGCGCATCGGTGAAGTCATCTCCGTGCAGGTCATTCCGCGTCCGCATGACGAGCTCGCCGGTCTCGGCAAGTGGCTCGCATCGCCCGCCGCCTAACTCGCCCCAAGCGTCCCGGACTCGGCTCTACGGCTTGCTCCGTGGAATTCCGTCTCCGCCCAAGCTCCGTTCCTGAATCCCCCATGAACATCCTCGTCGCCAACCTCGGATCCACTTCGTTCAAGTATCGTCTTTTCCACTTCGATGGCAATCAAGCCACCGCAGTAGCCAAGGGCGGTTACGAGCGTGTGACCGATTACGGCAAAGCCATCGACGACTGTCTCGCCGCCCTGCGCGCCGGCGGACATCTAAATTCGGTGGCCGATCTGGACGCAGTGGGTTTCAAGACCGTTTTCGGCGGAGCCCTCACCGGTTGCGTCGAGGCGGACGAGAGCGTGGAGGCGGCATTGCTTGCCACCGCCGATCTGGCTCCGGCGCACAATCCGCCCTACGCGGCAGGCATCCGTCAATTCCGGGAAAAACTTCCATCGGTGCGACGGGTGGCCTTGTTCGAGACCGCGTTTTACCAGTGGTTGCCCGAGCATGCTCATCGTTATGCAGTGCCCGAGGCTTGGTATCAGGCCGGCGTGCGCCGCTACGGTTTCCATGGTGCCAGCCATAAATTCGCCGCAGAACGCGCCGCCGAATTATTGGGCCGCGCCGAGGTCGCCGAAGTTACCCGCAACCTTTACCAAGCCGGGCCCAGCGCGGTGTCTGGTGCGCCGCTGCGCATCATTACCTGCCACTTGGGCGGTTCCAGTTCGGTCACTGCGGTGTGCAACGGCGTTTCGATCGGCACCAGCATGGGGCTCAGCCCGCAGTCCGGTCTGCCGCAGAACAACCGCGTGGGCGAACTCGATTCGGCCGCCATCCCTTTCATCCACCGCAAGCTCGGCCTGTCCATCGCGGAAATCGAGCGCCAGCTCACTAAGGAAAGCGGCTTGCTGGCGCTCTCCGGCGTGAGCAACGACGTTCGCGACATCCATGCCGCCGCCAAGGCCGGCAATCCGCGTGCCGTGGTCGCCCTTGATGCTTTCGTGCACTCGATCCGCCACTGGGTTGGTGCGTTCTGGTTCCAGATGGGCGGCTGCGACGCATTGGTGTTCACCGCCGGTATCGGCGAAAACGATACTTTCATCCGCGAGTCGGTCTGCGCCGGTCTGGGCGGTATGGGCGTGACGCTCGATTCGGCCCGCAACGCGCTCTCGCCGATCGAGACAGACCTCACCTGCGCCGGTTCTTCCACCAAGGTGTTTATCATTCCCGCGAACGAAGAGCTCGTCGTCGCTCGCGAGACGCGCCGGCTGCTTCTAGCCAAATCTTCCGCCGCCTAAGTCCGGCATTCTCCTTTCACCCGAAACATTAACCTAACCTCAACTCCTCCCTCCCATGTCCCAAGCCCTCGGCCTCCTCGAAACTCGCGGTCTCACCGCCCTCATCACCGGCACCGATGCCATGCTCAAGTCCGCCAACGTCACGCTCGTCGGCCCAATGAAGCAGGTAGGTAACGCCCTCGTCACCGCCGTTGTCACCGGCGACGTCGCCGCCGTGAAGGCCGCCACCGACGCCGGCGCGCAAGCCGCCCGCACCGTTGGCGAAGTCGTCTCCGTGCAGGTCATCGCCCGCCCCCATGGCGACGTGGCCGCGATTCTACCCAAGCCAGTCGTTGCCGTTGCCGGCGTCGCCCCAGTCGCCAAGAAGTAATCGCGTAGCGTCTCGTTCCGCCTCGGCCGACCAGCTTTGCTGCGGCGGCCGAACGGACCGCACCCGGCCACGTCCCGACTGCTCGCTCCCCCATCCCCATGTTCCTCGCCCGTGTCATCGGCTCTGTCGTAGCCACCAAGAAAGATTCGGCCATGACCGGCCGTAAGCTTTTGTTGCTGCGTCCGCTGGTTGTGGACGAGGCACAGCCCGACCGCCTGCGCCCAGGTGCCAACACCATTGTGGCTGTGGATGCGCTCGGGGCCGGACGCGACGACCTCGTGCTCTTTTGCCAAGGTTCTTCCGCGCGTGCCGCCGATGGCATGAAAACGCTCCCCATCGACGCCGCCGTGATCGGCATCGTGGATACGGTGGACGTCCTCAACCGCCAGATCTACCCGCCCGCCGCGTCCTAAACCGCCGCCCGTTCCTTTCTTCTCTTTCTTAACATGTCTAACGCGCTCCAACTCGACGAAACTACCCTCCGCGCCATCGTGGATCAGGTCGTGCGCAATCTCCAGCATGGCGGCTCATCCGCCCCCGCGCCCGCCGCCTCTAGTGGTGCGCCCGCCGTGGTGGCCTCCCGCCGCGAGGGCCGTTTCGGTGTTTTCACCGAGGTGTCCGCCGCCTGTAATGCCGCTCACCACGCCTTTCGTCAGCTTCAGCCCCTTGGGTTGGAGGGCCGCGTCAAGGTCATCGAGATTGTTAAAGGTCTGGCGGAGAAAAACGCCGTCGAGTGGGGCCGTATCGAGTTCGAGGAGACCAAGATCGGCCGCCTCGCCCACAAGATTGAGAAGCTACAGATCGTGAAACTCGTGCCCGGCGTCGAGTGGCTGCGTCCCTACGCGCTCTCCGGCGACCACGGCATCACCCTCGAAGAGCAGACCCCTTTCGGCGTTATCGGTGCGATTACGCCTGTCACTCACTCGGTGCCTACGATCTGCGGCAACATCGTCTCGATGGTCGCGGCCGGTAACGCCGTGGTTTTCAATCCGCATCCGGGCGGCGCACGTTGCGCGGCCACGGCGGTGCGCGCGATCAACGAAGCCATTCACGCCGCCATCGGCATTGAGCACCTCATCTGCGTGATCGCGGAGCCCACCCTCGATACTTTTAACGCTCTCTGCGCCCACGAGGCCATTCGCGTTCTCTGCGTCACCGGCGGTCCCGGCGTGGTTAATGCCGCCATGAAGTCCGGCAAACGCGCCATTTGCGCCGGCCCCGGCAATCCGCCTGTCGTGGTGGACGGCACCGGAAATCTCTCCAAGGCCGCCGCCGACGTCATCAAGGGTGCCGCTTATGACAATAACCTCCTCTGCGTGGGCGAAAAGCAGGTGTTCGTGCTCGAGTCCTGCGCCGAGCGCTTTCTAAACGAGCTGGCCCGCGCCGGTGCCGCCAAGCTCACCAGCAACCAGCTTGAGCGCCTCACCGCCGTCGCCTTTACCAACTCCAAGGACGCGGGCGGTTGCTCGCACCCCGTGCTCAACCGCAAGTTGGTCGGCGCCGACGCCGCCGTGCTCGCCCAGCATGCCGGCGCCACTGTTTCGGCCGATTGCCCGCTGCTTTTCGCCGAGACCGACGCCGATCACGCCTTCGTGGTGGAGGAGCAGATGATGCCCATGATACCCGTCGTGCGCGTCAAAACCTTCAACGACGCCGTGGCCGCCGCCTTGAAGAGCGAGCACAACTACAAGCATTCCGCCGTCATCCATTCGCTCAACGTCGAGCACATGTCGCAGATGGCCCGCGCCCTCGATACCACGCTCTTCGTGAAGAACGGGCCCTCCGTCGCCGGTCTCGGCCTCGGCGGTGAAGGCTACCTCAACTACTCCATCGCCACTACGACCGGCGAGGGCATCGCCACTCCGAAGACGTTCACCCGCACGCGTCGCTGCGTGATGGTGGATAACCTTCGCATCTACTAAGCCGCCCCGACTTTTCCTCGTCGTCTCTCTTCACAATCACCATGCAACTCGCCCGCATTGATGGCACCGTGACCGGCTCCGCCTGTCACCCCAGCATGTGCCAAGGCCGCACGGTGATTTGCCAACCCCTCGACGCCGAGGGCCGAGCCGACGGCGTGCCGGTGCTTGCCCTCGATCAGCTCGGGTCCGGTCTGCACCAGCATGTGCTCATCTCTGCCGAAGGCTCGGTCATTCGCCAGCTGGTGCGCGACGAACATTCTCCCTTGCGCAACTTCATCCTCGCCATCGTGGATCCCAAGTCGGACGACCAGGTCGCCGCCCTTAGCTCCTAGTTCTCATGCGCCTCGGCCACGTCATCGGAAAAGTCACCTTGGGAATCGCGGACCCCGCGCTGCGCGGCGCCCGGTTTCTTCTGGTGCAGCCCTTTTCCCGCGAGCAGTTCGCCGGTGCGCCGCTCTTGCCGCTCGCCAAAGGTGCTACGCAGGTCGTTTACGACGAGCTCGGGGCCGATGTCGGCCACGTGATCGGCTATACCGAAGGAGCCGAAGCCTCGGCTCCTTTTCCCACCTCGGTCCCGGTGGACGCCTATAACGCCGTGCTCATCGACCGCATCCACTACACCCCGCCGGCTGCCGCCTAATTTTTACTACCTCGTCCCTTTATCACCATGCGCTCCGTCCTTACCTCCCAAGACATCGAACAACTCCTCCGCACCGGAGCCCCCGTGCCGGCCGATGCCATTCTTACCCCCTCCGCGCGCGACGCGCTTAAAGACCGCGCCTCCCTTCTGCCGGGCCGCGCTTCCGCCGCCCCCGCCGCCAAGAGCGGCGCGACCTACGCCGAGCCCTCCGTGCCCGATTTCGAGTTTAAGTGGAAGCCCGGTTCCGATCCCAAAACCCCGGCCGAAATCGCCGCCTTTTTTAACTCGCCTGAGATCCTCGTGCTCAAGGAGCGCATGTGCGACATCGGCCGTCGCCTCTACGCCAAGTCCTACACCGACGGTAACGGCGGCAACATTACCATCCGCGTCGGCGACAATCTGGTGCTCTCCACCCCCACGCTAATTTCCAAGGGCTTCATGAAGCCTTCCGACATGGCGCTGATCGACATGGATGGCAAACAGCTCGCCGGCACCCGCAAGCGCACCAGCGAGGCCATGACGCACCTCGCCATCATGAAGCGCCAGCCCAAGGCCCGCTCCTGCATTCACGCCCACCCGCCGCACGCCACCGCCTTCGCCGTGGCTCGCGTGCAGCCCCCGACCTGCTTGGTCACCGAAGCCGACATCTTCCTCGGCAAAGTCGCCCTTGCGCCCTACCAGACTCCTGGCTCCCCTGAAAACGCTGAGACCATCGGCGAAGTGGCCAAGGACAACCAGTGCGTGCTGATGCTCAACCACGGCGTCATGGTCTGGGGCAAAGACGTCGAGGATGCTCACTGGAAGATGGAGAACGTGGACGCCTTCTGTCAGACTGTGCTTCTCGCCTCCCAGCTCGGCGGCGAACTCGGTGAAGGCATCGGCGGCAAAAAAGCCCGCGAGCTCATCGCCATTCGCAAGGCGCTCGGCATGCCCGAAGGCCGTGAGAACCTCAAGGAGTGCGAGCTTTGCGATAACAGTGATTTCCGTCCCGGCGTGGCCTGCGTTGCCCCCGAAACCGAGTCCTCCGCGCCAGCATCGGGCCCGGCCGCCGATCCGGCCGTCGAGGCCTTGGTCACCCAACTCACCGAGCAGCTGATGAAGCAGCTCAAGAAGTAATTCATCACCCGCATACCCATTTAGTTACCAGCCCTCACTAGCATTATGAAAGTCACCATCATCGGCGGCGGCGGCCGCGTCGGTTCCAACGCAGCCTTCGCCCTTCAGTGCGGCGCGATCGTATCCGAGATTCAGATCCTTGACGCCAATGCCGATCTCGCCGAGGGCGAGGCCCTGGATCTCATGCACGGCAGCTCCGCCGTGGGCGGGCAGCGCATCTATGCCGGCGATTACGCCAAGGCCAAGGACAGCGACATCTTCGTCATCACCGCCGGCCTGCGCCGCAAGCCCGACGAGTCCCGCCTCGACCTGATCAACCGCAACGTCGCCCTCTTCCTCCAGATTCTCGGCGGCATCCAGCAGGCCGGTTTCCGTAAGGACGCGCTCGTTTTCGTGGTTTCCAACCCGGTGGACATCCTCACCCAGCTCGCCCAGGCGAAGCTTGGCTTGCCTTGGCAACAAGTGATCGGCCTCGGCACCATGCTCGACACCGCGCGCTTCCGTTCGCTCATCGCGCAGGAGCTTAAACTCGCCCCGACCCAAGTCTCCGCCCTCATCCTCGGCGAACACGGCGACACCATGATCCCCGTCTGGTCTTCGGCCGCCTACGCTGGTCTGCCCTTGGCCAAGGTCGCGGGCTGCACCGCCGCTTTCCAGAATCAGATTTTTGAGCGCACCAAGGGCAGCGGTGCCGAAGTGATTCGTAGAAAGGGTGGCGCGGGCTGGGCGGTGGGTTTGACCATCGCCGAAGTGGTGCATGCCATCGCGTTGAACAAACGCACCGTGCTGCCGGTTTCATCGTTACAGCAGGGCGCCTACGGCCTGCGCAACGTCTCGATCAGCGTGCCCACCGTGGTCGGTCGCGCCGGGGTGCTTTCGCACCTTGAGTTGGAGCTTTGGCCGAAGGAACTCTCCGGCCTGCAAAGCTCGGCCCGCGCGCTCCAGGAAACCTACGCGAAGGTCGCCAAGGCCTGATTTTCCCCTTGGTTTCCCGTGCCGGGCATCGTTTACGATGCCCGGCTTTTTTTGGCCCGTTGCTTCGCACTCGGTTGCTGGCAAGCTATTTGCTAAACGCGGGGGGATATGCGTTTCAAATCGAGTCGGGCCGTCTTCCGGTGCTTGTTGGTCTTGGGTTTTAATTTTACGGCGTGCCTTTGGGCGGCGCAGGAAAAAACGGCGTCTCCCGCAGCGAAAGAGGCGGTGACCTTGGCTCCGGTTAACGTGAAAGAGTGGCGCAAGGCTGTCTTGCCGAGGTTCACGGTGTATTCGCAAATCCCCGAGGACCGGACCTTGGACTGGATCGAGGAATTCGACCAGTTCCTCTCCGCGCTTAATATGATTCTGAAGGTAGACGAGCGCCTGCTCAACAAACCGAAAATCGTGCTTATGCGCGGAAATTGGGCCTTTAAGCCTTTTCGCCCGTTGAGGCCCGATGGCAAGGATAGCGAAGCCGTTGGTTTTTTTGGCAACACACTAGGCTGGAGCGCAATAGGAATGGCGGAGCAAGACAAAGAAGATCTCACCCGACGCATCATTTTTCATGAGGGGGTGCATTGGTATTTGAGGGCGGCGCAGCGCAGTTTTCCCGTTTGGATGGAGGAGGGCTTGGCCGAGGCTTTTTCCACGTTTTCGGTACGCAAAGGTTTTGGTTATTGGGGCGGGGCTATCGAATCCCACAATCGCCTGCTGCGTGAGCTGAAGCCCATGACCGTGGAGCAGTTGCTTCTGGTTAAACGTAACGACGGAAAGTTTAACGACTCTCTTAAGGCCGGGCTCATTTACGCCCAATCTTGGGCCTTGGTGCATTGCATGCTTTTTGCCGAGCAACCGGGCGAGGGCACCCGTTTGGGACGTTATCTTGAGATCATCCAGGAAAACCCGAACGCCTACACCGCCATGGAAAAAGCGTTTAACTCCGACATGGCTGAGGTGAACCGGCAGTTCCAGGATTATACTTTCGGGGGCAAATACTTCATGAAAAAAGTCCCCTTGCAGCCCAGTGCCGCCAACGGCCTTAAGCTGGAACCGGTAAGCCAGCCCGAGTTGCACGAAGCGCTGGCGTGGTTGGCCTTGGGCGGAGGGCGCATTCCGCAGAGCGAACTTCAACTCAAGGAGCGGGAACGGCTCGCACCAGCCGATGATGCGACTTGGACGCTGCGAGCCTGGCAGGCTTTTTACCGGGAAGACGGCGCCGGGGTGCTGGCCGCTGTAAACGGGGCTAAAGCGTCGGGGATAAACTCACCGGATCTCGATTTGATAGGTATTTACGCAACTTTGGAGCAACGGGATAAAAATACCGGTTTAAGTGCGGACCTCGCGCGCAGCCTCACCGACACCGCTCAAGCGGCGGTGCTCAAACGCCCATTTTCTCAAATGGGCTACCGTTTACTGGCTTCTTTGGCCACCGAGCTAAAGCCGCCCAGCGCCCGCGATTACGGTTTCTTGAAAGTCGGTTGGCGTCTGTTTCCGAACGAGCCGGACATCCTCATCTCCTTGGTCGCGGTCACGAAATCCTTGGGCTTGAGCGACGAATCTGCGGCTTACCGAAAGATCGCGGAACAGCGCCTGAGCGACTTTTCAAAGCGGCAGACGACTCGCTATCGGGCGTTGGATTGATGCGCTTTACAACGGATTAGCGAAACGCGACCGGGTAACAAGGTTCGGCGCGGAGTCGGTTTGTCGCACGCCGTGCTAACCGCCCCTGGTCGGATGCGTTCGCGCAGGACGCCCTCCACGGAATCGTTTACGAAGTTATCATAGGCGCAGGTATTGTGGGATCGTTATGTGCCGATATGAACCCCAAGTTCGTATGACGCGTCGTTTATCAATCATGCCGCCCCTCGTCCGTTTGGCTGGTTTGCTGGCTTTGTTTATCTGCCCCCTGGCGAAGGCTACCGAGCCCTTGCGCTTCCAGTTGTTCATGCATTGCGAACAACCGACCACGGCGGACACGCCGAATTTTAAAACCATGCCTGCAGTGCAGGCGGGCAACGCAGGACGGGTGGATTCTTATGCGCACTGGCGGGCGGCGTTGCTGGCCTTTGCGCGGCTGTGCTATGACCGCGGCGTCGCTTTTAACTACCAGAGTGATTGGAATTTTTTGGAGGGGGTTCGGAAGTGGGAGGTTGAGTCCGCCACCGCGCTTCCGGGTATCACGAATGATACCGGAGGGAAAAACATCCTGCGTTACCTGCACGAGGATTTGGGGGTGGAGCTCGATCCCCATTCGCATGAAGGGCAGGGCTATACCTACGCCGATGTTGCCTGGCTGCTGCATCTTTGCGGGGTCGAACCGAGTGGGGTCGTTGGCGGACACCGCTGGGACCCAACCGGGGCTTTGGCGATGGACTATGATCGTATGGCCGATCCGGCGGGGGTGGCGCCAGCGATCTTTGCCGGCTCGGCACCCAATTGGCATCCCTCCCTACTGATTGGCTTGGCGTCCACTGACCACATAAACGACCCGCATGACAGCGGGCTTTGGCTGCCGGCATCGACCGGGGCGTTTTTTACCCACGACGCGAACAAGTCGCTGCCCGCAATCGGCGGTTGGCAACGCGACCTGCACGCGGTCGCCCGGCTGATGGATTCGCTGGAGTCGGGTGAACTCACGACCGGGCCGACGGTTTTTTGGACATCAAGCTTCACCATGAATCATCGCGATATCGTGGACGATACCTACCTCGCCTCCACCGCCCCTGCCGTGTTGGATACGTTGAAAAACTGGCAGGACGCCGGCCGACTGCGCACTCAGACGTTTGAGGCGGTGCTGGCGGACTGGAACGCCGCCGGCCGACCGGCGCATGTGTATTTGAGGCCGACGGTGAATCTCTCTTTTTCGCTCAACTGGCAGGATTTTTATTTTACCGCCCAGAGCGCGAGCTACTTGGAAGCCATTCTTAATCTGCATGAGGAGACGGCGGTCCCTTGCGACCTGTTTTTCACCACCTGGCAGACGGAGGTTATCGCGGATTCATTTCCGGATCTGATGGATCGTCTGCGTAGTTCCGGCCTGGTGGCGCAAAACTACCACGTGCGCGCTCCGAAGCCTTATGCGACCGGGTTTGAGTGGGGCGAGCTGGCCTCGTCGGCAACGAGCACCGCGCGGCAACTGGAAATAGTCACCGACTTTGAGACCCATAAACTGGATCTAACCACCGCCCTTCCCGTGGCCGGAGTGGAGGGTGGCTACGCCCGACTGACTGCGTTACAAGGCTATGCACCGCTTATCGTTGGTTCCGGTGCGGCGACCTCGCCGGTAAATCTAGGCACCACGGTAAACGGCTATTTCCGGGATGCCGGGGCCCAGATGATCGTGCAGCATAGTGTGCCGGTGAATTTGGGGGCGGGCGATGGCTACTCCGGGTTGTTGCTGCGCCCGGAACATGTGGACTGGAAGCTCATCCGCACCGTCGGATTTGAGCCGATCGCGGATGATCCGCAGCCAGCGACATTAAATGAGGCGGTCACGCAGGCGCAGGCCGTGGCCGGTGGGATCGCGCCATGGTTTATCGGGGTAAAGCTGCATGATAACGATTTGTTCGCCACCCAGTCGGCCTGGACGCTGGTCTGGCCCAATGCCAATTCCGCGAGCTGGAGCCTGGCGCGCCTGAGCCAGGGTAATCTATTGTCGGACGCGACGCAGGTTTCCCGTTATGGGTTTTATGATGCGTTGGTGCGCGAGGCGGCGACGCGACGGGCTGAGTTTTCACTGAACAACGCCTTCGATTTATTGGGATTATCGGCTTCGCCGCAGGTTCGCCCCTTATCGTTGTCGCACACGCGTGTGGTTGAAGGATCGGCCGGCTTGGAGGTGGCAAGAATCTCCGGCGGGGGCGTTATTTCCGGCCAGTCAGTGCGCTACTCACTGGTGGCAGGAGCGGGCGACACCGACAACGCGGTCTTTTCCATCTCCGGCGATCAGTTGCTGGCGGCGTCCTCACTTAATTACGAAACAGCGCCGCATCTGCATTTGCGCCTGCGCTGGGAGTGGGTGGATGCGCTGGATGGGAGCACGGTGCGGGCTTCGGGGGAACGTGAGTTGGCCGTGGCCGTGGCGGATAATACTGCGGATGATGACGACGGGGATGGTCAGACCCAGGCGCAGGAAGCGGTGGCGGGTACCGATCCGAGCAATGGCATGAGTAGTTTTCGGATCACGGGGCAGACTTATGATTCCGCGTCAGGGGCGACGACCCTGACTTTTGCGAGCGTGGTGGGGCGTAATTACACACTCCAGCGCAGTCTGGATTTGGCGACTTGGACGGAAGTCTCGGTTAACGGGGTGCTTATACGTGCAGGCACGGGATCACCTATTACTTTGACGGATGTTTATACGCCAATACCTGGAAAGATTTTTTACCGGGTGGCGGTGACTTTGGCTCAGTGAACCGCGCCGGAAAGGGCACAAAAAAGCCGACCTGCGCGGAGGCGCAGGTCGGCCGGCGGTCAGGGACCGTTAAAGCTTAGGCTTCGTAGGCGGGCAGGACTTTGTCCACGGAGACTTTGTCCAGGCGGGCGAACGCCGGCAGGCCGTTTTCGTAGGTGACCTGGGTCTCGCCTTGGATTAGCGGGGTGGCGTAGCGGAGGAACTGGTGGTTCATGCTCACGCCGTCTTCGCTGATCCATTCGCGGGGAAGCTTCTTCACGCCGTTGGCGATTTCGGAGAGGGGCGCCAAACCGGTCTCAACGGTGTAGTGTTCGTTGTCGCCGCGCAGGAGGGTGACCATCTTGTCAGTTTCGCCGCGGATGGCGGCTTTTACGGCCATCTGGCCGGCGAGGTACGCCTCTTCTGCGTCGGTCTTGGACCCGATGTGGGCGGCGGCGCGCTGGGCCATGCCGAGCTTCACGGTGCGGGCCTTGATGCCGGGCAAGTTTTGCTCGACGAGGCCTTGAAGGTATTCGGCTGCGCCGCCGAGTTGGGCGTGGCCGAAAGCATCGGTCTTGTCGGCGGCGGCGACATAGTTGCCATCGGCATCGACCAGGCCTTCGCCGACCACGACGAGGCAGAATTTCTCACGTTTCAGGACGCGTTGCACGTCGGCGACGAACTTTTCGGCGCTGAAGGCGACCTCGGGCAAATAGATCAGGTGGGGGGCGTCGTGTGGCTGTTCGCGGCGTTTGGCGAGGGCGGAGCCGGCGGCGATCCAGCCGGCGTTGCGGCCCATGACCTCGACGATTTGCACGAGATCGTGCTGGCCCATGGCGGCGTTATCGCAGGCGATTTCGCGGATGGTGGTGGAGATGTATTTGATAACAGAGCCGTAGCCGGGGGTGTGGTCGGTGGAGACGAGATCGTTATCGATGGTCTTGGGAATGCCGATGACGCGCAGGGCGTAGCCTTGGGCCTGGGCGAGCTTGGAGATCTTGTCGGCGGTGTCCTGGGAGTCGTTGCCGCCAGCGTAGAAGAAGTAGCGGATGTTGTGGGCCTTGAAGACTTCGAGGACGCGGTCGAAGTCGGCTTGTTTCTTGAGCTTGTAGCGGCAGGTGCCGAGGGCGGCGCCGGGGGTGAACTTGAGGCCGCGGATGGTCTGCTGGCTCTCGGCGGCGAGGTCGATGAGGTCTTCGTGCAGGATGCCGAGCACGCCGTTGAGGCAGCCGTAGATTTCCTCGATATCGACGTGATTAAGCGCCTCCGAGATGACGCCCGCGAGGGAGGCGTTGATGACGGCGGTGGGGCCGCCGGACTGGCCGACCAGAACATTACCTACGAGATCTTCGGACATGGCGTGTGGGTTGGGTTAAAGGTATTAGGGATACAACGAACGTGAGGGTGAAGCGTGCCGAGCGGCGCGTGTGACTGGCAAACCCAAATTTCCCGGGAGGCGGTGTTCGTGCGGGAAGAACGGGGCGTTCGGGGCGATTTTTAAAGCAACTTGCCCGGCTCGTAGGCGGCGGAGCCGGGGGTCTTTTTAAGCACGGCGGAGACGGTTTTAACAAAGGTGTCCACTTGCTGGGGCGCGGCACCGACGAAGCGTTTGCCGTCGGCGAGGATGGCGCGGAGTTGTTTTTCGGGCAGGCCGAGGCGGGCGTCGGCGGCGAGGAGTTTGACCAAATCGGTTTCGCCTTCGCCGGTGCGGAGGGCTTTGGCGGCGGCGAGGGCGTTTTCCTTGATCGCGAGGTGGGCGGTTTCGCGGCCGACGCCGGATTTGACCGCTTCCATGAGGATGGTGGTGGTGGCGAGGAAGGGGAGCTGGCGCTGGTTTTCGGCGGCGATGGCGGCGGTGAAGACGTCCATCTGGTTGAGCACGGCGAGAAGGGTTTCGAGCAGGCCGTCGATGGCGAAGAAGGCGTCGGGAAGGGCGACGCGGCGGACGACGGAGCAGGAGACGTCGCCCTCGTTCCACTGGTGGCCGGCGAGGGCGCCGGTCATGGTGACATAGCCGGAGAGGATGGTGGCGAAGCCGCAGATGCGCTCGCAGTTGCGGGCGTTGACCTTGTGGGGCATGGCGGAGGAGCCGACCTGACCCTTTTGGAAGCCTTCGGTGAGCAGGCCCTGGCCGGCCATGAGGCGGAGGGTGGTGGCGAAGCTAGCGGCACCGGCGCCAAGTTGGTGGAGGGCGGTGACGACCTCGAAGTCGAGTGAGCGCGGGTAAACCTGGCCGACGGAGCCGAGCGCGCCGCCGAAGCCGAGGTGTTTGACGATGCCGGCTTCGAGTTGGGCGACCTTGGCGGCGTCGCCATCGAAGAGGGTGAACTGGTCGAGCTGGGTGCCGACCGCGCCCTTGAGGCCGCGCACCGGGTAGCGGGCGGAGAGCTCGGTGAGGCGGGTATGGGCGGCGAGGATTTCTTCGCCGAACATGGCGAGGCGTTTGCCGAGGGTGGTGGGCTGGGCGGGCACGTTGTGGGTGCGGCCGGTCAGCATGAGGGAGCGGAATTCTTTGGCGCGGGCGGCGAGTTTGCCGAGGGCGGCGGCGGATTTGAGGCGCACGACGCCAAGGGAGCGGGCGATCTGGAGCTGCTCGACGTTTTCGGTGAGGTCGCGGGAGGTCAGGCCGAGGTGAATGGCTTCGTGGCCGGCGAGGGCGTTGAAGGCTTCGATTCGGGCTTTTACGTCGTGGAGGGTAACGCGTTCGCGGGCGTCGATATCGGCGAGGTCGATCTGGTGTTTAACTTTCTCGTAGGCGGCGATGGCTTTGGCGGAGACGGCCAGGCCGAGGTCGCGCTGGGCTTTCATGACCGCGATCCAGTAGTCGCGCTCGATGGCGATGCGGCCGGTGGGCGACCAGATGTCCTTGATCAGGGGCGAGGCGTAGCGCTCGGCGAGGACGTTGGGGATGGCGGTGGGCTGGGCGGACATGGCGCGTGGAGGGTTGGAAAAGCGCACAGTGACGCGCCGCCGCCGCGCGTTGACAAGGCCGCAGGTGCCGGCGATTCGCGGAGGAGGGGACGTTGCTGGTTCCTGGTTTGCTTGGCTATGCGTTGACCCGCGTGTGGGCGTCGGGCCAACTCTTGGCATGGAAACCCCTTCTTGGCTGCACCCCCGCGATGAATTGGTGGCGACGATGGATCGCATTTACCGCTATCACATGACCACGACTTCGGGCGGGAATCTTTCGATTCTCGATCCCGATGGCAGCATGTGGATAACGCCTTCGCGGGTGGATAAAGGCGCGCTTCGCGGGGCGGATGTGGTGCGGGTGTTGCCCGATGGCACGCGCGAGGGGCTGCATCCACCGTCCTCGGAATTTCCGTTTCATCGTGAGATCTACCGGAAGCGGCCGGATTTTAAGGCCATCGTGCATGCGCATCCCGGCGCTTTGGTCGCTTTCAGCATCGTGCGCGCCATGCCTGAGACTCGGGTGCAGGCGCATGCTTTTGAGGTGTGTGGGAAAATCGCTTATGCCGCTTACGCTTGCCCCGGCAGCCAGGAACTGGGCGATAAAATCGCGGCGGCTTTCGCCACCGGCGCGGACTGCGTGATGATGGAGAACCATGGCGTGGTCATCGGCGGGCGGGATTTGGCGGAGGCGTTTCAGCGCTTCGAGACTTTGGAGTTCGTGGCCCAGACGGTCATTCGCGCGTCGGCGTTGGGAGCGTTACGCACGCTCGCCGCCGCTGACCTGCAACGGCAGCCGGCACCGGATCTGGCCGTGCTGCCGCCGGATGCCGCAAGCAATCGGGAAAAGGAGCTGCGCAGCCAGCTCTGCGAGTTTACCCATCGGGCATATCGGCAGCGTTTGATGATCAGCACGGCGGGCGCGATGTCGGCCCGGCTGGATGGTGAGCGTTTCGTGACCACTCCGCGGCGGCGCGACCGGCTGGAGTTAACGCCTGCGGCCCTGGTGAGGGCTTCGCTTACCGCCTGCGAGACGGGCAAACGAGCCAGCCGGACCAGCCGTTTGCACGCGATGATCTACGCGGCCAATCCCGAGGTGGGGGTCGTGATCAGCGCCCAGCCGATGTGCGCCAGTGCGTTTTGTATGACCGGCGCGGAGTTCAGCTCGCACACGATTCCGGAGAGTTATCTGGTTCTGGGTAACGTGCCGAAGGTGCCCTATGCCTGCGTGGTGCGGGATGCCGAGGCGTTGGCGGCACGGATGTCGTTAAAAAAGTGTCCGGTGCTGCTGATCGAAAACGAGGGCGCGCTGATCGTGGGTCGCACCTTGCTGGAGGCCTTTGACCGGCTCGAAGTGCTGGAGGCCACGGCGGAGGCTTTGCAACTGAGCCGTCCGCTCGGTCCCTTGGTGCGGATGCCGGCCGAAGCGCTGGCCGAGCTGCGCCGCACCTACGGAATGGAAGAGTAACGCGCCTGGTGCTCGTTTAGGCAGGCAACCAAGCGAGCGCGAGGAGGTGCTCGTGAGTCTGGCAGACGAAGCCGGTCAGGCCCCGGGGCCACGCTGCGTCGTCTAGCCGGGGAGGAAACAAGTGTGCGGTGAAGTGATCGTCCGGTGTCCAGCGCAGCTCGACCTCCTTAAAACCGGGCACTCTGCCTCCGAGGGGAGCGAGGGTTTTGTAGAGCGCCTCTTTGGCGCTGAAAACCGCCGCCACCCGCCGATTCGCGGCAGACTCGGTCAGGGAGTCGAGCTCGGCCAGTTCGGGCGGGCACAGCAGGTAGGGCCAGAGTTTCCGTTTCATGCGCGACGGGTCTTCGAGATCGACGCCTAGACTACGAAGCGCGGAGGTGGGGGCTATCACCGCCGCGCCCCAAGTGCGGCTGTGGCTGAGGCTGCCGGTCCAACCGGCGGGCCAGAGCGGGGCCCCGTCTTCGGAGCGACCGATGTGCGGATTAGTTACGCCGCCAGCCCGCAATAGATTGTCAGCGGCGGCGCGCACGGCGGTGGATTGGCCGCTACGATCCGCAGGAACAGGGAAGAGCGTTATGTCGATGCCAAGGGTTTGGTGGACGACGGCGAGCGGGTGGTCGGCTGGCCATGAATCTGCGAGCGGTGGCCGGGAGGGGGAGGGGGGCTTAACGTCGCGCATCGCAGGCTCAAAACCACGCGGTGCGGGCGGCGTGCCAAGCTTGTTCAGTGCAATGTCGATCTTCTACCCGTCGCCGCTCTACGGGACGCGCAAACCACGCCCGGCGTCTGGCGGCAAAGTAACCTATTAGGTTACTTGATGGATTGGGCGGGTTCAAGCGGGGGGCGTGTGGTTGTGGGAGGCTTGGGAGACTGGGATGGGGGCAGGGAAGTATTTGTGAGCTCGGCGCTCGCGCAGGGGGGTGGGGGCGGCTTGTATCAGGATACTATGGTGACTGTCTTGTTTCCGCCTCGGCTCCGGCCTGCGGGTGGTGTTTCAGGACGGGTTGCCGGGCTGGCGTTGGGCGGGCGGTTGGCGGTGGCGCTGGGTTTGCTCGCGTTGGGTGGGTTTCTGGGGGAGCCAGGTGAACTCCTGGCTCCAGCTCCGGTTGCGGCTCTGGCTAGGGTGGGCAACGCAGTGTTTGAAGTGCCGCCGGAGGTCGCGGCGCGGTTTCAAATAGAGATGGATGAACTGGTTTGGCTATGGGCGGAGCCGCTCGAAGTGGTGGATGGCTGGGAGCGCCAGACGGCGGATGGAGGCGAGCCTTGGGTGGTGGGCGAGGTGGTGGAATGGCCGGTGCGGCGGGTGCGCCCGATCTACGCGAAATGGGAGGCCGGCGCGGAGTTGATCTTGGCGACACCGGGGGATGCGCGGCGTTTTCAGTACAAGATCGATCCGGCTTTCGGAATGGATGACCGCCTGCCGACGATCAAGGGGATGATGATTCGGTTTCGGCTGGATTTTTGAGGAACGTAGTGCACGGCCAGATCAAAAAGGTTAGCTGTGCGGAACGACGAGGGGCAGATGGGCGTGGTTGATTCGCAGGATTTCTTAACCCTGAGGGTAGGGTAAATAGGGTGGGGATGCCCCTTGCCGTTCGGGCGCTGGAGGGACAAGCTTTCGACGTTCAGAAACTTAACCTGAAGGAGGCACTATGAGTGCGATTAAAATTCAGCTGGATGGCGAAGAACTGGCGGCGGTGCAGCGTTTGGCCGAAGCCTTGGATGTGCGGGTGGAAGACGTCGCTTACGCGGCGCTCAACCGCCTGATGATGCAGGGGAGCGATGAAGCGGTGCGGCTCGATATCGTGGAAACACGGGCGTGGCGCGGCGACAATCTGCCGCTGTGGAGCGACAGTGCGCACAGCGTGCATGCCTATGAGGGTAAACACGACGACGAGTCTCGGCCTAGCCGTTACACCGGCTAGTGTTTGTGCGGCGAAGAGGAGGCGGTTAGGGGCGCCAGCCACGCTTCGGGCTTAGGCCCGGAGTGTGTAGCCGAAGGTGTGCCGGCCGGCAGGAATGCGGTATTGCTCCAGCGCATCGGGCCCGCAACTGGCGGTGCCGAGGCCGCGATGTGCGGCGTCGAGGTAGAGGATGGTCTCGGGCCGCGCGCTCAGGTCGGTGGTGTGTTTGGCGGAGTAGAGATCCTCGGCGGTGAAGTGGGTGGCGTTAAACTCCAGGGGACGGCCGGGCTCGGCTTCGACGCGGAGAATGGCGGGGGAGCGTTCGCGGGAGGCGAGCTCGATCCAGCGGGTGTCGGTGTGGTGACCGTGTTCCTGGGGCATGACGTAGTCCACGTATTCTTCGGCGACGGTACCGGTCCAGACACCGAGGTCGGCGGCGGCGCGGCGGTCGCAGTAGTTTTCAAAGGGGCCGCGGCCGAAATAGGCGAGCTCGCGCAGGCCGGGGACGAGGTCGAGGCGCACGCCGAGGCGGGGCAGGTCGGCGTAATCTTTGGCTAGGGTGACTTCATTGGACACCACGAGGCGTCCGTCGGGGTGGAGGGTGTAGCGTTGGAGGTGCAGGACGTCTTTCCAGTTGGCGCGCAGCGGGGTGGTGACGGCGTGGGAAAGGGTCAGCGTGAAAGATCCGTCGGACGCGGTCGAAGAGACATCGAAGCGGGTGGGGCGGTGTTCGAGGCCGAGGTGGAGGCCGAGTTTTTGCCATCGGCCGAGGGCTTTGCCGTCCTGGCCGGACCAGAGTTTAATGCCGTCGTTGTCGGTCGCGCCGCGCCAGAGTTGCAGGCGCGGGCCTTGGGCGAGGAGTTCGCGTTCGTCGCGGCGGAGGGAGGCGAGCAGGCTGGTGGCGCGGTCGAAGTGGGCGGTGAGGCCGGCGGCGGGGGCGTGGAGGGTGAGGCCGCCGAGGGTTTCCGTGAGTTCGACTGGCGGGAGGGCCGGGGCGGGGGCTTTGCTGGTTTTGAGTTTGTTTTTCGCGGGTTTAGCGGCGGGGGCGGGTAACGCGAGTTGGGTGCTGGCGACGATGTGACCGGCTTCAGCCCAGGGTTGGTCGCGAGCGAGGGCGAAATCGACGACGAGGTGGAACTCGCGGGCGTCAGGGGGCAGGGTGCCGACGGCGAGGGTGAGGTCGCGTTGGGCGGAGGGAGCGAGGTTTTTCAGGGCGGCGGCGGGCAGGGTGCCTTCGCGGACGATTTCGCCGTCGGCGAGGAGAGACCAGCGGGCGCGCAGGCCGGCGCGGTCGAGCGGGCTGAAGTCGTATTCGTTGCGCAGGCGGAGGCGCACGGTGGCGGCCTTGGCGGAGAGCAGTTCGACGGAGACGGGTTGGGCGAGGCGGTGGTGTTCGTGGCAGGCGGGGTGGGGAATGCGGTCGGCGGAGACGAGGCCGTCGCAGACGAAATTGGCGTCGTTGGGGGTGTCGCCGAAGTCGCCGCCGTAGGCGAAGTGTTCGCGGCCGTCGGGGGTTTTGACGCGCAGGCCGTGGTCGAGCCATTCCCAGATGAAGCCGCCCTGGATGCCGGGGCGGGTTTTGAAGAGATGGTAGTAGTCGGACAGGGAGCCATTGGAGTTGCCCATGGCGTGGCTGTATTCGCAGAGAATGACCGGGCGGGCCAGCGGGTGGATAGGCGTTGGCAGGGGAGGGCGGGGGCGGTTGTCGCGAGGTTGAATCCAGGGTGCGGCGTCGGCGAAGGGGATGAGGTTGGCGTAGGATGCCGGGGCGGCGGGCGGGCAGTGTTTATCGGAAAAGCAGAGCCATTTATTCAGATCAGCCAGGCTGCTATACATCGGGCAAATCAGGTCGGTGGCGGCTGAGCCGTGGACAAAGGTGGCGGAGCCCTGCCAAACGGAAATCGCGCCCTCGTAGTGTACGAGCCGTGACGGATCGTAGTGGCGGATCCAGCCGGCGGCGGCGTCGTGGTTGGGGCCGTAACCGGACTCGTTGCCCAGGGACCAGGCGATGATGCTGGGGTGGTTGATGTCGCGCACCACCATGCGCATGGCGCGGTCGAGCCAGGGGGTGGCGTAGCGCGGGTCCTGGCAGAGGGAGTTGTGGAAGTCGTGGGATTCGGCGTTGGCCTCGTCGATGACGTAGAGGCCGTATTGGTCGCAGAGATCGAGGAAACGCGGATCGTTGGGGTAGTGGGAGCAGCGGACGGCGTTGAAGTTGAACTGTTTCATCAGGAGCACGTCCTGAAGCATGGTTTCGTAGGGGACGGCCTTGGCTTGGTCGGGGTGGTGGTCGTGGCGGTTGACGCCCTTGATGAGCACGCGGCGGCCGTTGATGAGCAGATCGCGCTGACGGACTTCGACGCGGCGCAGGCCGGTGCGAATGGCGGTATGGGAAGGGGCGGCGTTGGAGGTTTTGGGTGGGGTGAGGGAGACGGTGACGGTGTAGAGGGCGGGGTCTTCGTGGGACCAGAGGCGGAGTTTGGCGGTCGGGATGGCGAGCTGGAAACGGGCGGATCCACGGTCGAAGCCGGTGGAGCGGCGGAGGTGACCGACTTCGAGTGTGGCGGGTTTGGCGAGCACGGGTCGGCCGCGCGGGTCGAGCAGTTGCACGCTGACGCGGGTGCCGGGAAGGGGCAGGTTTTGAGGGAAGCCGACGGAGACGAGCACTTCGAGCGAGGCGGGTTTTTTGGCCGGGGCGGCAGGATCGAGCTGAGGGGTGATTTTAACGTCGGCGAAGTGGATGCAAGGGGTGGAGTAGAGGCAGACGTCGCGGGGAAGTCCTCCGAGCCGCCACATGTCTTGATCTTCCAGGAAGGAGGCGTCGGAGTATTGGACGACGATGGCCACGAGTTCGTGGACGATGCCGGGGCGGACGAGTGGGGTGAGGTCGAACTCGGCGGGCAGGCGGGCGTCCTTGGAGAGCCCCACGGCGACGCCATCGACGTAAACCGCGAGTACGCTATCGGCGCCTCCGAAGTGCAGGATGGTGCGGTTGCCCTGCCAGGCGGCGGGGATGCGGAAGAGGCGGCGATAGACGCCGGTAGGGTTTTCTACCGGAGTGAAAGGCGGCTCCTCGCGAAACGGCATGGCGACGTTGGTGTAGTGCGGGCGGCCATGGCCGTGCATCTGCCAATTGCAGGGAACGGGAATGGTGCCCCAGGCGGCGGAGTCGGTGAAGGGGCGGCCTTCGGCGAAGGCCTGGGCGTCGGCAGGGTTGCGTTCGAGGCGGAATTGCCACGTGCCGTTCAGTGATTGGACCCACGGAGATTTGTCGGGTCGACGGGCGAGGGCCTGACGCGCGGTCGGGTAGCTATCGAAGGTGGCGCGCGGGGGCAGTTTGTTGAGTGAAGTGAGCTCAGGGAGTTCCCAAGCGCGGAGCAGGCCGTTTTTTAACATGGGGAGTGAGCGGCGATTTTCCCGAAAGTGGAGTGGGGCGCAAGTTTCCCGCATGACAGCGGCGGGTAAAAGTATTCGATTCTTCGTCGCCTAGGAATATGTCGGGGTTGGCGAGCGTCTCCGTAGCTCAAGTGGATAGAGCGGTCGTTTCTATCCAAGACGTTTCTCGGTGTTCAGGGATATCCAAACACCTCTGTAAAAGATAAACCTAGACTTCGGTGAACATCCACGTCAGGTAGAACTTTTGGTAGAACTAAATTTGAACATGTGCGCTAGCGTAAATCGAAAGCCAAGGAGCCCGTTCTGGATGGCCAAATTCCGGGCGGAGGATGGCCGCGTTGTAATGCGTTCGACGAAGCGGAAGGTTCGTGCCGAGGCCATGGCTGTGGCTCTGGCCTGGGAAGCTGCGGCCTCGAAGGCAAGGGCAGGGGAGCTGACGCAGGCTGCGTCAGTCAAAATCTTGAACGAGCTGATGGAGGCGACGACGCGGGAGTCGCTTAAGTCGCCATCCATTGAGAGTGCTCTAAGTCAGTTTCTTGTCGGCCTCACCCGCCTCGGTCGAGAGGCGAGCACTTCCCGTCGCTACGAGCCGATCATCAAGGGGTTCTCGGAGAGTCTGGGGCATTTGCGACGCAAGGCCTCTTTGCGAAGTCTCACCTCCGCTGAGATCGAAGCATGGCGGGATTCGGAGATAGCGTCGGGTAAATCCGCCAAGACGGTGAACATGGGGCTGAGGGTTCTGGTAAACGCTCTTGCCGGGTGCAGGCGACGAGGCGAGATCCTGGCCAACCCTGCCGAGGCGGTGCAGCCTGTGCAGGGGAAGTCGGAGGAAAGAGAGCCATTTACCTTTGCCGAGATTGGTAACCTCCTGCGTGTCGCGGTGGGCAATTACGCCGACTGGAGAACCGCGGTTTTGGTGGGGGCGCAGACCGGTCTTCGTCTTGGCGACGCCACTTCTCTTACCGAGGGTCACCTCAATCTCAAGGCAGGCTTTATTGAGATTACACCCGAGAAGACGGACAAGCCCGTCGTCATCGCGCTAGCGCCTCAGTTGCATGCACACTTGGAGAGTCTTCCGAAGAGCGGAGCGACGGCTCCCTTGATGCCCTCGCTTTATAGGCGAAAGACAGGGAGCAACGGTGAAAACGCCGGGCTTTCGAACGAATTTCGCCGGCTCATGTCCAAGGCCGGGATCGTTGAGAAGGTGGGGAAGAAAAAGACCGGCAAAGGACGCCAGATGTCGAAGAAGACCTTTCATTCCCTTCGTCATACCTTCACCACTGCGCTCGCGGAGTCCGGCGCGGCCGATGCTGTGACCAAATCGATGACGGGACACACCACGGACGAAGCATTCCGTCGATACATTCATCTCGGGCTGGATGCGCAACGCAAGGCACTCAAAGCTTTCCCGATGATTGTCGCTAAGGGCTAAGGCGTCGGAATCTGTGGTTAGTGACATCATTGGCTTTCTGACAAAACTCAGCTGCCCAAGAAAAGGTGTAGCGCTGGCTACGTAATTACAGGTTCGAGTCCTGTGGCGTTCACCATTTTATAAAACCATAATTCCACGAGCGACTTAGGGTTTTTATTTTTCTGGGTTTTTATCAAACAGACAACGGTAACGGACAACACAGGCGTTGAAATCCACGCGTGTTCGTGGATGTCCGAATTCATGTAAGTGTGAGCGTCGTTGTGTAGGCCTCGAGTCTCGTTCGGCAGAAACGCTAACGGATTCGCGGTGAATCTTGAGAAGAAGATTTCGGCGCACGGACGAGGTAACCTGTCGGCGACATCGCTCCACATGCCGACACATCCCAACCACTCAACGGACACGACGAACGACTTTTCTCGTTCTCCGCAAATGCCTCAGTTTCTCCGTTTGCCTCGACCGGGCGCACGTTGCCCGGTTACCGGACTCAGCAGGAGTACTCTCTGCGAACTCGTGCTGCCAACCTCGCGAAACGAGCACCGACCTCCGGTGAAAAGCCACGTGATCCGCCGGCCCGGCACGATGCGGGGCATCAGGCTCATTTCTGCGGAGAGTTTGCTCCAACACATCCGCGCGCAAAGCGCCTGCGAAGATGAGCGAACTTAAAGCCTTGGAATGCATTTATTCCAGCACCGAGCTGCGCCGCCTCTCCGCGGCCGAAAAGGTCTGGACGGAGACACCCGAGCAACGTGGTGAAGTGGGCTTCCTTGCACGCTGCTTTCTTGTCACTAATTTTCCGCTCACCGAACCTAGCGATACAGCTGTATGGAGCAGAAAAAACGGCGATGCTACACTTACCATTCAGCCAGGTTTTGTCGCCGACCACGGACGGCTCGTCTGCGCCGGATTTCCCTACGGAGCAACGTCGCGTTGGCTCTTGCTCTACATTTGCACGGAGTCGGTGCGTCAACAATCGCCCCACGTAAGCCTCGGACCGTCACTTACTCGGTTTCTGCGCACCTTGGGCTTTCCCACCGATGGGCGGAGACATCGCGCGGTTCGTGAACAATTGGATCGGCTGCTCCTTGCCTCGATACGCTACGTATTCCGAGACCACGAAACACTCGCCGGTCGAAACCTGTCATTGGCCTCGGAGTTCTTGCTTTGGAAAAGTGAAAATGGCCATCGGGCGCTTGGTTTCGCCACGCTAAACGAGGTCGTTTTTCGAGATCTCATTTCTCACGCAATACCCCTCGACCTTGGGGCGCTGCGCGCTTTGCGCGACGCGCCATTAGCGATGGACATGTTTTGTTGGCTTTCCTTTAGGCTCCGCAGCCTTCGGCAACCGCTTACATTGGGTTGGCTAGCACTCCAGCCTCAGTTCGGCGCTGACTTCGCCAAGCCCAAGGAATTTTCGCGTCACATGCGCCGCGCGCTGCGCCGCGTCCAGCATGTATGGCCCGAGCTTAAACTCCGCTTCTTCCGGGGCGGCGTAACCTTTTTTCCTCCCGAAAAACTGCCCGTGGCCATGCGAGGTCGCAGGTGTCGCTAAACATTTCCGGCACAGTCGGAATCAAAACATGAAAACAATACCTGAAATCATAAACTTAGCTGCCAGCGATTATTACCCTGGCACGAGCTTCTCAGTCGACGTCCTAAAAAACGCCGCCGAACTACTCGAAAACGACGCCCACTCACGGGCGCTTCGCGCGCTCAGAAAGGCCGTTCTGCAGTTCCGGCCCGCTACCGCAAAATTGATGTCAAAAACTACCGTCCCAACTCCGGCCACAGCCATCACCACCAAGCCATGATTACCATCGCAGAATATCTCGATTCGGTGGCCGCTGAGCGCATGAGCCCTCGCATGCTTTTGTCCCCTGAGGGAATGCTGCACGCGGAGCGTTTTTTTCGTGAATTCGGCGAACAACTCGCCGAACAGGCCATTCAATTCGCGATGCACAAACTAAAGGCCGAGGGCCAGACTTGGTGGGATGCGCCTTACGCTTCTAAATCGCGCCAGCAGCGGCTCGAACGTACTTTGACCGACACGAAGCCGCTCATCGAGCCGCCACCCGACAAGCCTTCTTCTTCCAAGTAGGAATTCAGTGACCACGTAGTGGTATACTCACTATACCACCCCGCCGCTGGCGAGGTGGTATCTCGGCTCTCCGAGCCGAGCGTGAGGCAAGGGCAACGCCCCTGCACCCCGGCCGTCGTGCGACGACGGCTTGGCGCGCTCCGCGCGTCTTCTCGGGCGGCGCGTAATCCACTACGCGCCGCATTTTCAAAACCTTCGCCCGCGCCAGCAAGGCGGCGGGCCCGTGCTCTGTCATGCCCTACGCAATTTATCGCACCACCAAACTTAAGTCGCTGGCCGCGCTACGTGGCAGCGCCGCACATAATGCTCGCACGCGCCCGACGCCTAACGCCGATACGCATCGCACGCCCAGCAATCGCCAGCTCTACGGTTTTGCTGAACGCATCCCCACCCCGAACGAATTTGTAGCCGCATGGGAAAGCGTTACGCGCGACGCAAAACGAAAGCGCGACGCGGTGCTCTTGCAGGAAATTTTCCTCGGCACTTCGCCCGAGTTTTTCGAAGACGCCAGCGAGAGCGCGCAGCGCGATCAACTCATCGAGGAATGGACCCGTCGTAGCATCGATTGGCTGCGAAAAGATTTCGGCGAAAATCTATTTTGCGCGACTCTCCATCTAGACGAAAAAACGCCGCACATTGCAGCCTATGTTGTGCCGCTAGTGCCCGCACGCGATGGCTCGATCTGGTTGTCAGCGAAAAAGCTCTTCAATCCCGCAACGCTCGTTCGCCAACAGGACACCTACGCCACCGCGCTCACGCCGCTAGGACTCTCGCGTGGTGTGCGCGGCAGCCAGGCGGAGCACCGCACGCTACGCTCCTACTACGGCCACGTCACCGCGTCCGTAGCGCAAGAGACGCGCACACCTCCCCCACTCTTTACGGCTCCGTCCAAAAGCTTCCTCGAATCGTCGTCCGCTTATGCTGCGCGAATTTCCGCCTCGGCCAACGAACGTATCACCGCAATCTCACAAGAGGCGGCCAGCGCCCGCATTGCGGCCGCCGCCGCGAGCGAGCTTCACCGCACGGCTCGCGCGCACCAGCGCACCAACCAAAAACTGGCCGCTGATCTCGCCAACACGCGCACCTCGTTACGCAGCATGACCGACCTAGTGCGAGACATCCCACTACCCGACGTGCTGGCCCGCCTCGGCTGGGGCGACGGCGAACGTGAAGGCACGGCGCTCGTTTGGCGCACCGGCGAGCACGCCATCACCGTGAATGGCGTAAAGTGGTTCGACCACCAAGCAGGCAAAGGCGGTGGCAAGGCTATTGATCTCGTAATGCACCTGATGGCTTGTGGGTTCGCGGATGCCGTCGGTTGGCTCGCCGGCCAATGGTCGCAGGCCCAGGTGGCTGCCGCCGTGCGCATCGCTGCCGATCACTGCGCCGCCCTTGCTCCAAAGAAAAGCTTCGCCGATCTCTGGACCTACTTCGCACGCCCCGACGCGCAAGCCACTGCGATGGCACGCGATTACCTTGTGACTGTGCGCGGCCTCTCCCCGGCAGTCGTGGACACACAAATCCAAGCCGGCCTGTTGCACGGCAGTTTTCAGCGCCAGCGTGACCACTCGCCTAGACCTTGGTGTGTCTTTCGCCACATCGATGCCCAAGGCGAAACACGCGGTGCCACCTTGCGCGCGCTCGACGACCGCGACGGACCCAAGCGCGCGCTGGGCGATAAGCTATCGGCCTTCTTCGCTATTGGCCCCGCCATCATCGACGCCGACGAGTTGGTGTTCGTCGAGTCGCCAATCGACGCTCTGTCCTACTATCAGCGCAGCCAGCGGGCCCGCGTCGTGAGTGTCGGCGGCAGCGCGGTGCCCGAGGCAGCGCTGGCTCTGGCGCATAATCACCCTGTACCCATAACCGTCGCCTTGGACCGCGACCCGGCCGGGGAACGAGGTTGGCAGTCCGTGCGTACGCGTTTTCGCGAGTTGGGCGCGGACTTACTCATTCGCCTACGACGAGCCGTACCTTTGCTCGCCGACTGGGAACTGAAGGATTGGAACGACCTGCTACGCGCCGAGGCCATCGAGACCACCCGCGCCGCCAACGCGACGCTTACGCCAGACGCGCGGAGCGCGCCATCAATTTCACCAAGCCAAGCCGACCAGACGCCCCCGGGCGCTATCGCTGCCCGAACCAAACCTCGCCGCGCCTGAGTGCAGCAGCCCCACTCTCCTTCTCCCAGTAGCCACTACGAAGGCGGCCGCTGGGGGCGGGCCGTCCCCCTATATGTTTCTTCTATAGGTTTAACTGAACTATAGGTACACCTCTGTCATGGTGTAGCTCCGACACGTGGCCCTTGGTGTAGCTCCGACACGTAAACCGGTGTAGTTCCGACACGTGATCGGTGTAGCTCTTGCACGTGAATAACTCAGGTATGCGCGACTGCATCATTTGCACAGTATTCCGAAATTGAGATCCGGCTCGAACTATTCCGTGTTATTTCAGACGGAAAATTATGGCTAATTTTCCGTCTGAAATAGATGTTAAATAAATCACAATCCATTGATGATAAGGCTCTAATTCATATCTATGAGTAAGGTAGGTAGATGGGTATTCACGTGAAAGCATTTTTAGGTCTTTTGTGAACTAAATGCCGTCAATTCGCTGTACCGGTGACGTGACTGAAAGCCGTCGGCATGATCCGGCAGCTTGCGCGCGGTCTTTACGATTACCCAGTCCTCGGAATGATCACGCCATGGACCGAAGCCATCGCACGCGCTTTGGTCGTGCGCGATGCCCTTTCAACGCAATCACGCGAACTTAGCCGCAGCCCAAGCATAACCAGCCCCGCGCTCATACCTGGGCGTTACAAGTATAGAGGTTGGAAAAAGGATGTTCGTCGATTTCGCGGACGGTAAGGAATTTGCCGCGACGTGCATACGGGAGGGCCTCGTACTTAAGCGCTGATTACAATGCTCGCCGACATATCCGCCAGCAGATCGCTGACGTAGGTATGGGAATCCATGAAGTAGAGGTTGCGGTCGCGGCAGTCCTTCGGCGACCAGCCGGCACCGGACACCATCGTCTGTAGATAGGGGGTTTCGGTGACGATGGCTGCGCCGAGGTGGATGTTGGCCACGGCCAACCGTGCTTCATGCTTTTGGCGAATCTCCTGCGCGAGTCTGAGTTTGAGCGACGAGGGCCGCTCACGGGCCATGCCGTGGGGATCGACGAACCAGACCGTTTGTTGAGAATCGTCCACAAGCCAGACGAGGAAGTCCGGAAAAAATCCAGCGTCCTCGAAAAAGCCGAAGCCGCGTGAACGAGATTCGTTGCGTAAGAGGTAAAGCTCTTTGCCCGCCAAGAATGCAGGCTTCTTCTTGAGCAACGCGATGAGGTCGTTGACGAATCGTTTTTCACTCTCTTGAAGTGCCAGCGCACTGTATTTCAGATAGGTGCCTTTCTTGAGATGCAGAAGCGGCTGGTAGAGGTGCCCTCCCCACATGATCGGTTCGGAACGGCTGAAGCGATGGGGCGTGGTGATGAGCGCCTCCAGCGATGCGAGCTTTCCGGTTTCGATAGCCTTTTTAAGTTCGGCCAACTCCTCCAGCAACACGTCCTCGGTCGGGTCGATTTCGAAGGTGTAGGCGCGATCCTTAACGTCATCGAGATTGATGTCGCGGTAGATCAGGCGTCCGTGTTCCCACGCGGCTTTTTCGGCTGTGTAGAAACGATCAAGATAACGCTTCAGGAGAACGGTCGCGATTTCCTGCCAGCGTTGGCCGGCCGCGAACCGGTCGAAGGCGAGATCAGCAGATGGGATGTAGAGCACATACCAGGTGGCGTCTTGCAAAAGCGATTCTAGCGCCGATTGCGGGATGTTTAGATTGTTCCAGTTGTGGAGCTGCTTGTAGGCGAGCAGCTCCCGGTAAATCGCATCCCAATCCAAAAACGCCAGATGAGGGACGGCACTGAGTTTGCCGGTGTTGCGGTGTTCCGGAGCAGCATTGAATGCCGCACCCGCTGCCGCCATGGACTGGGCCTTGGGATACCAATCCACCTCGACCAGACGGTTTTTGAAAGTGGAGTGCGGGGTGGCGGATAGCGTCGGGATTGGGCCTTGGCGCTTAAAATTAATGCCGGGCGGAAGATCGAGAGTCTTGAGTTTCCGAGCGGTCGGCAGGCTTGCCAGCACCGGCAAGGTAACGCGGGTGGCATCCGGGTCGGGCGATGCGCCTTCGTCTTCAAGGAACTTTTTGAACTCCGCCATGAACCCGGCGCGCAGGCCGAAGATGTTCAGGCGTTCGAGGTATTGAATGTGTTTTGGACGCTGGTTGGCGGGCACATCGGTGTGCGTGCTCCGTTTGAGTTTGCCGGCGAAACCTTTGAGGCGGACGCCACGGCCGAAAAGCTGGATGGCTTGGGAGCCCTCGGATTTGGCGATGTTGAGAAACCCCATCGTGCTGACGCGGTAGCACGACCAGCCCTCCGTGAACATTTTTGAGCCCAAGAGCACGCGCAGCGGGTTCGACGTATCGAACTCGCGCTCGGTAAGCGTGGGGAATAGCGGGTGTGCCAGTTCCTGCTCGATGACCGCCGGGACGATGGCCGTGGCATTGGCCTTCAGCTCCTCCTGATTCTTCTCCTCAAACTGTTTCTTGAGCTTGGGCGTGTCGCCGACCCGCACCACGCCGAAGGGTTTGCTGTCGCCGAGTTGAAGGCCGATTTCGCCGACGCCTTTGTAAAGCGCGACGTGCAGGATCGCCGGGCCTTTGCTGTGGAAAACCAACTCCAAGCAATCCCGGTAAAGCGCCGCCGCGTCCTTGCCGAGGGTGCGGAGGTAGTCGAACGCGTCTTGAAACAGGCTCCGCCCCTTCTCGTCATGGAGCGTCATAGAGCCGTCGAGGATACCATTGATGCGTGCCACGGCGCCGCCATCGCGATGAGTAAAGCGCGTCAGGAAACGAATCGCTTCCACGATGTCAGAGGCTTCTTGGGCGTTGAAGTCTTTGGTGACTTTTGAGCCGACGAAAACGAGGAGCGGTTGCGCGACGTGGTAGGGCTTGAGTTCGGTGGTCTTGTCGTGAAACAGGCGCAACTGTTGGTAATAGCTCAGCACGCAGCCGGTGAGGTAGCGCTCGCGCTGTTCCTGTTCGCTTAAGGTGGCGTTGAGCCCGAGGTCGAGATTGAGGATGCGGTAATCCTTACCGAAGCCGTCGCCGTAAAACCAGCGGTAGCCATAATCGAACAGGATGCAGCGCCCGTAGAGTGCCTCCAGCTCCTTGCGCTTGGCCCCGGTGGCGGCGTTGACCGCCTGCACGAAGGTCGCGGAATACTCGAAAGAGAACCCGTTTTTGCAGAGAGCGGCGCGGCGTTCCATCCAGTCCACTCCGGACGCGCCACGGTGGCCTTCGTCCACCAAAACGAGGTTGTTACCCTCGAACGAACTGACCGCGACGGTCTTCTCTTTAGAGGTCTCGCCGAGTTTGTGGATGTCGATGATGTCCACCGCCACGCCGGAACGGCGTTGGGTGGGCGTGTCCTTATTAAAAAGCTCGGCGTTGAACAGACCGCCGCAGGCCTCGAAATCCTTGAGGTGTTGGTTGCTCAAGCCCTCATTGGGGGTGAGGAGAAGGATGCGATCCAGCGGCTGGTCTGGCGCGTGTTTTTCGCGCCAGAAAAGCCACTGAAGCAAGTTGGCGTGCATCTGGAGCGTCTTGCCGCTGCCGGTTGCTTGGAGAAAAGCGAGCTTGGTGAGGTCTTCGGCCACGAAGGGCGGGAGCTTTTCTTTGGACGCGCCGAGTTGATCGAGCTGCTGATTGAGCCGGCCGAGTTCCTGATTGAGATCGGCGAGAAGCGCGGCTCGGTCACGGAAAAAGCGGTCGAGGTAGAACTCGGTGAAAAGAAGGGCGAGCCACTGGTAGTATTTCCAGACGAGTTTTTCTCCCCTGTGCTCGTTGTAGCGGCGGGTGAGCTGGACAATGTTGGCGTCGTAGTCGCGGAGCTGGTCGTCGGGCAGGCGGGCGCGGCCGATTTTGAGGCCGAGGAGATCGTTGACGAAGTAGGTCTGCCCTTCGGCGGTCTCGCCTTCGGGCAAGGGGCGCAGCCGGTCGGCCAAGGCCTTGAAGTCCGAGATTTCAAGTAGGCCGAAGCACCAGCGCTGGAGGACGAGTTTTTTCGTGAGATGCATCATTACGGGGTGGCGCGACGCGCGGCGGCAGCGTCGCCCAAGCGCTCTAATTTCCCGAGCCACGCCGCGAACAGCGGGCACCTGGCTTTAATGACAGGGAGCGTGATTTCCAAAGCGGCGAGATTACCAAGGAGCGGTTTCTCGTAATGGTCGTAGCCCCGGTCACTGAAAACTTTGATGATACGCTTGGACGGTGCGGTAAGCGGCGAGTCGTTGATTTCCTCCGGCGTGGAAAACAGGTCGGCGATTGCCGCAAAGTCCGTCTCGGCGTCCGCATGATTGAAGCCTCTGGCCATCGCGGCGGGATCGCTGAAAAGCAGCGCCTCAAATTCGTGCATCACGATGAAGGGAATGAAGCGGCGATGGTCGTTTGGATTGGGCAGCGCGGACACGATTTCCGCCTCTAGGCCGCGCTGCACGCTGGATGCTTTTTGGGCCACGGGCAGGTTGGCCGGCACCGAGCGCCCCGGCCATCCGTCGTCTTCCGGCCCTCCTTTGGGGAGGGCGTAATAATCGACCAGCATGGTGATAAACACTCCGCGATCATACTGAAGACGCTCGACGATCTCCTTTTTCACCACGGACCAGCCGCGAATGCCGCCGCGCTTCTCGCGCAGACGAGAGTTGCCCACGATGCGCGCATCAACGGCGTGATACCCATGATGGTCGATCAAATGCCGTCGCAGCACCTCGTTGACGAAGTCCTCTTCCGTCGGCCCCTCGACTTGAATAAATAAACGAGACATGTCGGCGGCTTAAACGTCGTCGGGGAAAACCGCGGGATACTCGTTGGCTCCGGTGGGCTGGGCGTTCATCGGGCTGCTGCCGGGCCGACCGCCGATCTCGTTTTTCTCCCAGAGCTGGCCGAGGCTGTAGGTCTTGAGCCAGCCCGCGAGGCCATCGCGCTTGAGCCGGGTAAACGTCGTGGCCTCGTCCACTCGATCCGCGACGATAACGCTTTCCGGGTCGAAATGATCGAGCAACAGGGGGGACTGGGTGGTGATGATGACCTGCGTGTGGGCCGACACCGCCTCGACCATCGAAGCGAGCAAGGTGATGGCCTTGGGGTGTAAGCCGAGTTCGGGCTCATCGACCAATATCACCGAGGGGCGCCGCTCCTTGGGCTGAAGAAACAGCGTGGCGAGCGCGATGAAACGAAGGGTGCCGTCCGACAGCGCCGACACGTCGAAATACCGGTCCGTGCCGACGTGTTTCCATTCGAGGCGGATTGAGGTCGGGTCGAGCTGCGAAGGCTCCAAAATGAAGTCGGCAAAAAACGGAGCGATCTTCGCGACGGCTTGGACGATCAGCCGATAAGATTCGGGGTGTCTCTGTTTTAAGAGATACAAAAATGCCGGAAGGTTTTCCCCGGTGGGCCTCAGAACCCAGTTGTCGTTGAGCTTGGCCGTGGCCTTTAGCGCCGAGTTGTTGCTGGTGTCGTGAAAATGGTAAATGCGCCAAGTGGCCAATTTTCCCTGCACATGCAAAGGGGTTTTGGTTAGCCCGCTCCCGCTGATGCCCGCTTCACCGGTTGGCAGACGGGCGAGGCCCGCTATATAGGGTCTATAATGGCGCTTGTCGCCCCAATAATATGTATTCTCCGATTCAATAAAGAGCTTATTTTCGATGGTTGAGGCCAGAGTTATATTATACTGATTAACCTCTTCATCAAAAGACACATGGAATTTTAGCTGCGGCGAAACCTTGCTGCCAAAGTGAAGTATATTATTCGCCCCGCCCGCCTTGCCGACGTAGGACGCCAGATTGCCCTCTCGCAGAGCATGAAGAAAGGCGAAGGCGCCGATGAAGTTGGATTTGCCACTGCCGTTGGCGCCGATGACGACGTTGATCGGACCGAGCGGGAGCTTCTCAAGAGCCTTGATGCTCTTGAAGCCGTGGATGGAGATGTAATCGAGTTTAGACATGGCCGTCAGAGGCTCACACGTCCCGGACGTCCCACATGAGGCGGTGGAACTCGGTTTCGATGAGTTTTACTTTGTAGGCGCTGGGCGCATCGGGGGTGTCGGCGGCGAGGGCGAGGTTGGCGAGGTTGTTGTCGCCGTTCACGTAGATCGTGTCGAACTCCGTGTCGCGGGCATTGTAGCCCTGTTTCTGGAAAAACGCATCCAGCACGGCGTTGTCCTGGGTTGCGTCGCCGGTGAGCGAGCGCCAGAGGACGAGGTGCAGGCGGCCCGCGCGGTCGCGGCCCGTGACGACTTGAAATGTCCAACCTGTAGGGGCTTTGTGGAGGCTGGCTTTTTTGACCACGGCACGGCCGGCGGCGTCGGTCTCGAAATCGGCGGTGAGGGTGACGGGGGCGTCTTGCTGCTCTACGCGCAAGCCGAGGAGCCAATTAAAGGTTTCCACCAAGTCCACCGTGACCGGGCGCGTCTCGCCCTGGCGGTGGATGGCGAGCTGGTAGCTCCACGGGGCGGAGAATTTTTGGAGGTCGAGGAGCGAGGGGCTGCCCTTGGTTTCGAGTTCGAGGCTGTAGCGGAGCAGGTAGTCGGCGCGTGCGGCGGGCGTGGCATGGTCGAGCGCGAGGGTCTGCTCGGCGGTGCGGGCGGGCAGGCGGAGGTTGTTCAGCGTGTCTTCGTAGCTCTCCAGTTTTACGATTTTGAAGGCGTGCGAAATACCGCTGTCGCGGCGGGTGGGTTTGCCGTCTTTCCACTCGGTGCTGTAAACGACTTTTTTGAGGCGCGGCACGAGCACGGTCTCAAAATACTCGCCCATTTCGACGAGGATATAACGACGCTGACCCTTGTCTTCGCGGTTGAGGTTGATGACCGCATGGCCGGTGGTGCCGGAGCCAGCAAAGAAATCGAGGACGAGCGAATCGGGCTTCGTTACGATACGAGCCAACCGTTCGATTAAAGTAACGGGCTTGGCTGTAGTAAATGCGTTCGCACGGCCAAAAAAGCCGACGCTTTCTTTGAGGCCGTCTTGTGAGTGTCCGACATCTTCGTGTGCCCACCATGTCCAGGGAACCATGCCGTCCATCTCGCTAAGGAAACGTTTTACGCCGGGTAGTCCGTTGCCATCTACACCGTAATACATGCGTTTGTCCGCGATGAGTTGCTTAAATACAGGCTCAGTCACACCCCAGCAGCGTCCGGGCGGAGGGGTAATCACACGGCCAGCCGGTGATGTAATCGTATATTCTTGATTGGGTCGTGATCCAGGAGCTGTGAAATTATCTGATTTCCATGGCCCGCGTGGGTCATTGTCCGGATTACGAAATTGTTTAGTCTGAAACTCGGTCAAGGGCAGCTTGTTTCTCGATGCTCCAAAGGCGTCGATATTGGTAAGCGCGGTTACGATATACTCATGGGCGTCGCTAATCGCGGTGCGAACATCCGGCGCGTAACGTTTTTGCCAAATAATATCCACTAGACTGGTGGATGAACCAAACGTATCGCGGATGAGCATCTTGAGCCGATCCACTTCATTGTCATCGATAGAGGTGCATACCGCGGCATCGGACATCAATAGAGGCCGTAGCAAATCGAGACGATTCTCGATCATGGAGAGCCAGCTCGAATGCTGCATCAAGTCGCGATACATGAAGTCACCGTTGCCAGTGTTGTATGGAGGATCGAAGTAGCTGAACCGAAGAGCTCCGCGATGCTTCTCTTGAACGGCATTCAGCGCCTGAAAGTTTTCCGAATGAAAACAAACCCCACCCAGCGATTCGTCCAGCTTGGGAATCGCCGCGACCAAGCGGGCGGTGAACTCCGACGGAAAATGACCGGTGTCCACCATTAGAAACGGGTTGGCCTTTAGGAACTCGACGGTGAGCGGTTTTTTGTCGCCGGGGTAGCCGGGCTGGCCGGCGGTGTCGGCCTCGATAGCCTGAATATGATACAACGCCTTCCACTCCTCGCGCTGGGCGGCGTTGGCGGCGATCTCGGGGTAAAACGCTTCCGGGATGCGGTCGAGGGTGAGGCAGTAGCGAACCTCGGTGACGAACTTTTTCTTTAACCAGAGCTTTTTCTGGAAGTTTTCGATCTGCTCCAGGAAGGCGATGATCTTGCCGGCGAGATCTTTGAGGGCGTGAATTTTTTTGAGCTGGCGGCGGGCGGCGACGGGATCTTCGGGGAGGAGGTCGTCGAGGCGGAGCACCTCGGTCTTGATAAAATAATCCAGCTCGCGGCGGAGGAAGCCACCGAGGTCTTTGTGGATGAAATAATCGTAGGTGTTTTTGGCGGCGTAAACCTCCAGGTGTTTGCGCAGCACGGTTCGCGTGCTCTTGCCGGTGTAAGTCGGATCGGCGGCGGTGAGCGAGGCGGCGAAGGGTGCGGGAAGAACGGCCTGGGCAAGGGCGGCCTCGGCGGCGTCGAGCAGCTCGGCCTGCTTGGTGCCCTTGGGGTGTTCGACGTAGGTGAAGGCGAGGGTGAGCCTGGCGCCGTCGGCCGACACGGCGGGCGGGTGGGCGGCGAGATCGGCGAGGGCGAAGCGGCGTTCGCCGGTCTGGGATTTGTTGTTGGCGGTCTCTTCGGTGGCGGCGACGAGGCGGAACTCGACGCGGAAGGGGCGGGCTCCGCCGGCGGGATCGGGAAACGTAAAAGCGTAGTCGGTGAGGGATTCGCCGCTTTTGATGTAATACTGCTCCATGTTGGCCCAGACGAGTTTCACCTCTTCGCCGTCGTAGGGGATCATGTAGCGCTCGCGGCCGGCGGCGGAGTAGCGCCGCTGGGGGATGAAGTCGCCTTCGTGGTAGTAGCGGGCGAAGAAGGTGAGGAGGTGGGAGTAAATCTGCTCCTCGATGACGGTGGTGTCGGCGGCGGCCCCGTAGGCGGCCTGGGCCTCCTGGACAGCGTCGGTGGCGTCGGGATCGGGCGCGCCGAACTTGCGGGCCTGTTCGCGGGCGGTCTCGACGGCGGTTTTCAGGCGGGCCTGGTCTTCGGCGGTGACGGCACCGAGGGCGGCGCGGGCGGAGGGTAGCAGGTCGGTCTCAAGGAAGCGGGTGACCTCGACGCGTTTGGCATTGAGGATGCGATACATGCCGAAATCGAGGTCGGCGCGGTCGAACATGAAGAGTTCTTCCAGCTTGGCTTTGAGATCGTCGAAAACAGGCATTGGGCGTAAAAAAACAGATGTAAAAGGAGGGGGCGAGCTAAGTCTATTCCTGGTTGGGACTGCGGACGTGGATGGGCCAGCCGAGGGCGCGAAGGGCTTTGTTGGTGCGGTCGTTGCGGGGCGGGTAGTCGTTGGGCAGACCGCAGCCGATCAGCTCGCCGAGGGAGCTGAGGTCTAGGCCGGCGATTTTGTGCGGGCGGTGAACACACTCGAACAAACGCTCGGGGACGGAGGCGACGGAACCGCCGAAGAGCAGATGGTGGAGAAGCTGTGGAGTCTGCCAGTTGAGGAGGTTGCGCCGGTAGTAGAGCTGCTCGCAGAAGAGGTCGCATTTGCGCTCGGTGTCGGGAGTGTCGGCGATCTCATCCTCGTCGAGAACGTCGGTGCGGCGCTGGCGTTTGGCGAAGTTGTTGATCGAGTGGGTGCGGCGGGCTACGCGGACAAACTCGGCCTCGGTCATGGAGGCGAGACGCTGGGCCGTGAGGAGTTCCCGGTGAACGGGTGCCCAGTCGCGAAAAACCATGTCCTCGCTGCTAGGAGCGGAGGGCGTGTTGCGCCACCACTCGATCTCGCGGGCAAGGGCCGCCACAGGATCAGAGCGGTTTTGCTCGAAATACTTCTCGACCGGGTAGGACTGCGCCTCACGAACCCGCGTGTAATAAAAGGCGTGAAGAAATTGGTCGGTGTGGATGCCCGGCGAGACATCCGCCGGCACCCAGGCGGGGCGATTGCCGGGGTCGCTGAGGCGGGCTTGGACAAAGCGAAGGCGGTCGAGCGTGGTATTCCACTCGCGGAGAAACTCGGTTTTGGCGTTGGCCGCGCCCTTGGCGGGTTTGGCCTCGGAAAGGGATTTTTTGGCGAGCTGTTTGCCGGTGGGTGTCTCGGCGAATTTTGCCGCCATTTCCCGCCGCAGAGCTTCGAGCTGGGCCTCGTAGGCGGCAAAGGCCTCCTGCGCCTCGGCGTAAACCTGGGGTGTGAGCGGTTCGGACTCGGCGTCGAGGTCGGCGAAGAACGACGCGAGGGTGGCGCGATCCTCGCCCAACTCGGATTCGGGGATGACCACGCCGGCCTCGCAGTTGGAGTTCCACGCGGCGTCGGTGAAGTTGGCAGAGCCGATGTAAACGCCGTAGCCGTGCCACCAGATGACCTTGGGGTGGAAATAGCGGGCAACGAGTTTCCACGTAAGGTTGCCGTTGAGCTTCATGCGGCGGCAGGCCCAGTCCATGACGCGGAGCGAGGTGGGCAGTGTCTCGTCGTGCCGTGACCAGACCTCGCAACGGATGCCAGCGCGGTCGCAGTCGGCGAGGACGGGATTGGCTTCGGTCGAAACGTAGGCGACGGCGGCCTGAACGTGGCGGGTGACCGCCATCGCGGCCTTATGGGCGGCGCGGAGGGGGCTGCGGAAGCCACCGCCGGTCTCGGAACGTGAGCTGAGGACGAGGTGCATGAGGCGTTTAGACGACCGACCAGCGGAGAATGAAGAGGTGCGCGGCGGAGGTTTTTTGTGCGAGGCGTTTTTCGAGGTCGCCGATCATGCGGTCGCGACGGCCGATGATCTCGTCCTCTACATCGAAAATCTGCTGACGCTGGCGGCGCTTCTTTTTCTCCAGATCAGCGATTTTTTGTTGGATGGCCTGTTGCTCATCCAAGGTGGCGGCGGTGCGGGCTTGGCGGGTGAGCACTTTGATTTGTTCCTTAGTGTCGAAGAGGGAGCGCTCGGCCCCGGCGAGGGCGTCATCGGCCCACTTTTCGAGTTTGTCGCGCTCCTCGCGGAAGAAGGTGTTGTTGCGCTCCAGCGACGAGCTGAGCGTGGCCTCGGCGTGGCGGCGGGCCTCGCGGGTGAGGCGATCAGACACGGCGGGTGTGAGGTCTGCGGGCTTGGGCGCGGTGCCGGGGGCGAGGTCGCAATGGAACAGTTTTTCGAGCGTCTCTTGATCGAGGGCGGCTCCGACATCGTCGAAACCGCTGAAAAGCAAATGCTCCTCGGTGCCGAGGGATTCGATGGCGAGTTTTTGCAGGATTAGCCAACCGGACTTGCCTCGCAGCGGCTCGACGGCGGCAAGCCGCGCGCCGTAGCCGGACACATCGAAAGTGACTGCGGCGGGCGCGGGGGCGAGGGCCTTACCGGTGGCGAGCACCCAATCGCCGAGCGGATGGGTGAGGCGGTAGATGAAATCAGGCGGGACGGTGGGCGTGGTGTCGGTGTCGCTGCGGTCGCGCGGGGGCTTGGCGACGAGGTGGTAGGGGCCGGGTTGCAGGCCGGGGACGGGCGACGGATCGAGGCGGAAGGAGTGGGCCGACTCGTCGAACGCGGCGTGATCGCGGAGCAGGTGCCGGGTGGTGCGCCAGAACGCGCGGGAGACGCGGTCGAGACGCTCCTCGGCGGCGGTGAGGGAATCGCGGAGGCGGAGCGACACGTCCTCATCGAAGTTTTCCAAGACCTCCTTACGGGTCGAGGCCATGCGGGCCTGGATGGAGGCATCCATTTCATCGCGCAGGCGTTTGAACGCGGCGTCGATCTCGGCGGGGCTGCGGCAGTC